>JAPKYR010000023.1 GCA_026394215.1 bacterium | reverse complement strand
TAAATCTATCGAAAAATTCCAGCATCCGTATAACTTGGTCGTATTAATGAATTCACGCGCATCGTCGGCGTTATGAAGACGTCCGATAGTGTCCAACTCGCTGTCATCGAACGACTGAACGCCAATAGAGAGCCTGTTGACGCCATTTTCGAGAAGCAACGGGATTTTGGGAAGGTCATCGATGTGTGGATTCGCTTCGAAAGAAATCTCAATCGCGTCCGGAGCGACTTTATTGATCGTTTTTGTCAGAACCTGGATATCTCCCTCGGATAGTGTGGAGGGTGTTCCACCGCCGACATAAACAGTCTCGACCTTATAGTCGGGATTAAGGGAAAAGAAGTCCGATATCTCCCTGCAGACTTCCTCAATATACCTGGACTGAGTGGAATGACCTGCAGGCCGGGAAGGGAAAGCGCAGTACAGGCATCGCGCCCTGCAGAAGGGAATATGAATGTATAATGCTATTGGGCGATCCTTTTTCCCGGTCATTCGCGTTCCTTCCCCCTGCGATTCCATACAGGAGTGCCCGAATTGTCGCAAAAAAGTACATAAACGTCAATAAAGAAATATGAATTTGAAATTTTTACCGATTGTGAATGGAAAAAAACCCGCTTGATTTAAGCGGGTGTATAAATCGACATGTCGGTAAAACCGGATATTCTCAATGATTGAAGAATTTTTACGCCGCGTACACTTCTTCCGGAAGCTCGTCAAGAAGTCCGGGACGTTCTTCTCCTTCTTTCACTCTCTTGGAGGAGTCTTCGTCCTCTTCAGGCCGTGCGACACGGAACAACTCTTCAAGGCTTGTTGTGCCCTTGAAGACCTTCATCATGCCAGCTTCAAACAACGTATTCATGCCTTCATATCGCGCAGCGCGTTTAATGTCCTGAACCGACGCGTTTGCCATGATCATGTTACGAATCTCGCGGCTCATCTGAAGGATTTCACTAATTGCAATTCGTCCGGAGTAACCGTAATTATGGCAGAGTTCGCAGCCATGTTGCTTATACAGTTTGACTTTATTTGGATCCCTGTCGGTTCCAAGATAGGGTGCAACTAATTCAATTTCATGCTTCGGAGGATCATATAGCTCGCGGCAGTCATGTTGTGAAGCCTGATCAGACCGCCGGCTGCGTCGTTTGTATGAAGGGTTGAGAATACAAGGTGGCCGGTCAGCGCTGCGTTAATTGCCAGGTCTGCGGTTTCACGGTCGCGGGTCTCGCCGACCATTATTACGTCGGGGTCCTGTCGAAGGATTGTCCTCAGCGCTTCCGAGAATGAGAAATCAACCTTCCTGTTTACCTGGACCTGGTTGATCGCGGCGAGCTGATACTCGATCGGGTCCTCTATAGTTACCACATTAATCTTTTCGTTCGCAATCGATGCGAGCGAGGCGATCAGTGTGGTCGATTTACCGGAACCGGTAGGACCAGTCAGGTAGATAATACCGTGCGGCGCCGTGATGATGCGTTTCCAGACAAGGAGATGTTGCGGCTCGAAACCGAGTTGTTCCAGAGTGGCATGCGCCATCTCTTTGTTCAACAACCTCATGACGATTTTCTCGCCGTACATTGTCGGCAGTGTTGAAAATCGAATATCGAACGACGCTTTCCGGACTTTCAGGTCGATACGACCGTCCATAGGACGTCTTCTCTCCGATGTGTCGAGGCCGGCCAGGATTTTAAGACGCGCGATAACCGCGGCCTGCGCGGCTTTCGGGACAGTCATAACCCTGTGCAGCATACCATCGACGCGGTATCGCACATACAGCTTATCTTCCTTGGGTTCAAGGTGAACGTCCGACGCGTTCTGGTCGACCGCACCTTCAAGGATAGCCTCGACAAACCTGACGATAGGTGCGTCTTCCAACTCGGTAAGAGTTGCGGTCTGTTTCAACATATTCTTGATGGTGTTGCCTTCCTTCATCATCTCGACGCGCCATTCATCGAGATGATGCTGTGCCTCATGCGATACCCCGAAAAGTTCCTGGAACCGCATGTCGAGCGCTTTCTCGCTGCAGATATAAGGTCTAACATCATATCCGGTAGCAAGACGAATGTCGTCTATCGCCATCAGGTTGAGCGGATCGACCATGGCGACAATTAAATCGTTGCCTTCCAGTTTCACCGGCAGCACCTTGTGGCGTTTTATTACTTCGGGATCAATCAACGCTGCAAGCTCGGGATCAGGCGCTACTTCTCCAAGGTCAATTTTGGGGATTCCTAACTGCTTTGACAGGGCGTCCAGAATCTGGCTTTCGAGAACGGCCTCCATCTCCTGGAGGACTTCACCGATACGCTTGCCACTTGAACGGGACCTTGCCAGGGCTTCTTCCAGCTTCGCAGGTGAAAGGATACCCTCTTCTATCAGCAAATCGCCCAGGCGTTTCATGCCCGGTCTGCCCATAAAACTCACCTCCTCCGGTCATCAGAAGGCAAACTAAACCAGTCGACCGGAGTGACGCCATCTACCGCGAATAATTTCGGGGTTTCGGCGAGTATGATTTGGTATAATAATAAAATAAAAATCCTGTACCCGCCCGGGTATAATAATATTATAATCACCACACACTTAATTATCGTGCGGTGCGGTACTTACTTTATGCTCAGCCCAACCATTTGTATGGCTGAGCAGTTTCGCAAAAACAAACAATCTAACAGCCTGTTCCAACATTCTGAACCTACAATATATAGCACATACCTTGAAAAGGTGTCAAACCGTAAAGCGATTTTCCATACTCCTATCTGAATAAAATCATGGTACTGTTTTTATGATACACACTCTCACCATTCGGTTCAAACATGCTAACCGCTCTAAAAAAAAACAAGCCATCGACCGATTACCCTCATTTTCATTTTATAGAAATCTTCATTTTTACGAACAATGCCATCAAGACAATACTCGGCAATATTTGGCAATTTCCACAAAGGCGAAGGATTTGTGCCGATTGTCAGGAAATCCTGTTGATTTTTATATTCCCAGTATGCTACGATCCCATAATAATCCCGGCGGTAAATTATTTGACCGGGTTTATTTGATTTAGTACCATTTAAACCCTCAGGACTTAAAATGAGTTCTAACTGGGTATAAATGAAAAGATATTATTTTGTTTCCCTGAACTCTCGGATAGTATTATCCGTAGTGTTATGTATTATTTCATTACCCGACCATTAGTACCTGAACATTGTTTATAAGACAATCAAAGCTTGTGGGATGATAGAAAGGAGGACCCTTGGTTTGACCCCGCTCGCGATTGTCTTCAAATCTTTAAAGGCTGATTCAGTCCGAATAGGGTAAGAGGAACGCGTGGACGAGCTATCAGGAGAAGGAAACTAGGACACTTCCTCCGTGGATTCTCGAAAATTCGTGAACTTTCCCAAAACGAGAATTGGATCGGCACAATAGCATCTTCCCAAAACCAAGGAGGAAGTAATGCGCAGAATTATTATCTTGCTGGCAATTGCGTTCGCAATGCTGGCGATCGCCCTACCGGCGTTTGCAGGTCCGTTCACGGACGTGCCGACCGATCACTGGGCGTACGATGCAATCGACAAACTTCAGGCTGAAGGGTTTGTCGAGGGTTATCCCGACGGGACCTTCCGTGGGAATCGCTCTTTCACTCGTTACGAGATGGCAATGGTTGTAGCCAGGATCTGGGACAGGCTGGTTTATGAATTAAGCCAGATCAGTGAGCCCGATATGACCGGCTATGCCACTACTGCAGATCTGGATGAGGCCATTCAAATGATTAATGACCTCAGGGACGAGTTTATGGGAGAGCTCGATGGGCTGAAAATGGATGTCGCTGATCTTTCTGACATCAGTCAGGATCATGAAAACAGGATCAGGAATCTAGAGGATGCCCTCAGCCACGTCCAGATATCTGGAATGCTTCGTTCCAGAATCGAGGACATCATCACCAATGAGTATGCACCCAGCGGTGGTGGATTCTATCGCGGTACACCAGGTTCCAATCCTGGACAAGCGTTTGAATTCGAGGAAAAAGTATGGCTTGCACTCGATGCTATGCCATCGGATTACCTCGATGTTCATATCACTTTCCTTCAGGTTCTGAGTTATCTTGACGACCAGGCCACAAGCATTACCCCAGTCACTGAGCCAACCGCTCAGCCTCTGGCTCTTAATGAAGCCTGGGCAAGAGCTGACATGATGAAACTGATGGGATGGGAACCGTCTGAGCTTTTCAACCGGTTTAATCTTGTTGTCGGCCGCCAGTACGCTCGTTTCGGCGAGTTTGGTATTGCATTCGATAACGGTTATGAAACCCGCCCCGGTATCCTCATCGATTTCGGTGGCGACAGGTTGGAGCTCGCTGCTTTCATCGCTCGAAACTATCGCATGGGCCTTTTTGCTTCATACAATCCTGCTACCAATTCGTACATCTATACACAGCAGAATGGACAGGAAGGCCTTGGGGTCGCTAGAGTCAGTTACGGATTTGGCGACAGCCGCTCGACTGTCGAGCCCGGCAATGAGTTTGCCCGTGTTGGTTTCAACTACCTGGCGACAGGTGTAGGAGACGAGCGCGGAATGGGTGCCGACCTCGATACAGAGCTTCTGAGTTCCGTTTATCTCAACCGCTTAAGGGTTGAGTATTTCCAGATGGAAAGGGACCAGATGGGCTACAACGTCAAAGACGAGTATGGCTCAGATTTCGAAGGAAGCGTTATCGCCTGGGTTGATCTGTTCAATGACGGCAATACCCGTGTTTCAGCGGCCTATGCTGACATCGGACTGACCCCGGGATTCTCTTCGATCGATAATAACCCGTTCGAAGAGTACGATGAGTCATCATTAGTTACAACTCCAACGGGCCGTATTGGTGCCAACACCTTCTACGGTTACGAGTCGGGTCTGAATCCGTTCCCCAACAACTTCGTTGGCGTCGGAGTTCAGATCGACCACACTTGGTGGGACGTGTTAAACACACGCCTAACCTTCTACGATGGGACCAATCAGGCTGAATACGATCTCCCAGTGGTGATCCGCCTCAACGTTCGATACCCGCTTTCGGATGCCTCCGACATTGCCCTCGAGTACATCCATTCTGGTATTGATAGCCTCACACTCGCCAAGTTGCGGGGTGAATTCCTGGTCCGGTTCTAACCAACCAAATCTAGCCATAAAACTTGGATCGAATAAAGTTTCCGGCCCCCATGCAAATGGGGGTCGGTTTTTTTACACTTCCTCGACTATCCTGTGCTCGATTGCCTTGAACCTCCAGTACGCAAACACCAGAAATAATGTCGAAAGAACGAACATTACCAGCACAACATTTCCCTTGATCATTTCCATTCCGCCCAGAAGCGAATACCTTGTGTACGGGATTATCCACGCCAGCGGATTCGAAAAATAGAGCTTCGACAGCATCTGATTGCGCATTATTAGAAAATCGCTCAACCCTTCATATGTCCCAAGCAGTTTCTGCCTTACAAGTTCGACCGAGTAGATTATCGGCGTCGCGAAAAATAAAATCGTAAGGAAACTATTGAGTATTTGTTCAGCGTCGCGGAAAAATACATCGATGACGCTTATGAGAAGCGCGCATCCCATTGTGAACGAGAACAGCACCCATAGCATGACCGGGAACCAGATGATCGAGACACTCGGCTGATAACCTGTGATCAGCAGAATCAAATAGAAAATCGCGATCCCGAAAAGGAAATTCACGAATTCCGACAGCACTGTCGCGATCGGTAATACTTCCCTCGGAAAATAGACTTTCTTTATCAGCGAATCGTTGAGGATAAAAGTCGGCGCCGATTTCGCGACAGCCCCCTGGAACGCCATCCACGGCCACATGCTCGATATCAGGAAAATCCCGTAGTTGATTTCCTTTCCGTTAAGAGCGGGGATTTCGCGCTTCATATCGGGCGCGAGCTTTGTGAAAATGATCCAGTAGAGCCCCATAAGTATGAGCGGATTCAGAAAGCTCCAGAGAAATCCCAGCGCGGACCCTTTGTACTTGACCTTGAGGTCTCTCACGACAAGATTCCAGATCATGTCGCGATATCTGTAGAGATTTTTAAACTGTTCGATCATTGGCAAAGACTATTGGGATATTCTACCGATAGACGGGAGGATAGTCATTATTTATTTGTAAGAAAATGGGCACTCATGATTGGGAATCCATTCAAGATTGGATAAGGCCATTATCTAAATTACAGCACCATCGTCATTTCCAGACCCGATCCTGTCGGTACTGTCAAACTCGCGAGACACGAATGATTCTGCACGAAATCCGAGTATTGTTTCAGCACTTCCCTGTGGCTTACTACATTATCGGCGATCAGTAATCCCCCGCGCCTTAAACGCAACAGGATAGGCTCAGACAGATCCAGATAATATTCCTTGTCGCAATCGAGGAAAACAAGGTCGTACATATCGTTAAGGTTTGGAAGGACTTCCAGCGCGTCGCCATGAATTACCTCGACTCTTTCGGATACGCCGGCCATGACATATGTGTCTCTCGCCATCCTGACCTTCTCCGGATCGAGCTCGATAGTCGTGAGCTTCCCTCCCTCCCCCGCACCCCATTCAAGAGCCTTCGCGATCCATGTTCCCGAGTAGCCGCTCGATGCGCCGATCTCCAGAACATGTTTCGCCTTCATAGCGCGAACGAGAATCCATAATAAACGCCCGGTTATCGGCGGAATCGCCCAGAGACGGCTTCCGGGTTTCCGGTTTCTGATTTCAAGATCGTAAAGGACATCCGATGCCTTTCGCCCGACAATCCTCTCGTCTGATGGATATGAGAAATGGATTTTTTCATCGGACAATTTGAAAGCGAGCACAATTCCCTCTGCCAGCTCGATGCCAACAACCGCCGACTGCCTCGTCGCGAAAAAGCTGTTCAGAAACTTGACCCCCGCTTCATCTCCCTCGATAGTGTCGATCAGAATCATCAATCCGCCCGGTTCGAGAATATCCCATGCATACGTAAGCCTTTCCGCCCAGTCGCCTTCCTCCATCGCGATCAGCACGAAATCGCACAACGAGCTGCCGGTAGAATTTTCACTTTCGCTTTTTTGATCTAACGCTGGAGGCGCGATTACCCCGGCCTGGTTTTTAACCTGCCATATCGGGTCGGTAGTTCTGATTTCAACATTCGGAGACAATCGCGCCCTCGAAAGAGCATTCTGTATCTGGACGAGACGACGCGGATTTGTCTCCCACGAAATAACCTCGCCTTCGATCTGATTCGCCGCTCCTGCGAGCCAGATTGTCGAGCTGCTCGTACCGCTTTTTCCCGCAAGCTCAACGCTCCGCTTTCTCCACGTTGACCGCGCCAGGATATAAAGGAATAGGCCGACTTTATCGGAGATCACACGAAAGCGCTCCCATTCAGGGACGCCCTCGATGTCCTCATCGATCGCGCGATGTCCGCTCTCTTCGATTATTCCACGGAAATCAGCTGGTAAGGAGTGTTCACCGTTCATTGTTAAAAATCGCCGCGCAGGATTATCCCGGGCTGCGCACAGGATCGGGCTCGGAGGGCACTAGAAGGACATTCTGCATTGTTATATTTCCAAGCGCATCTTTAACAATCACAGATAATCCTCCATTCTCCCACGATGTATAGTTATATATGTAATCATATTTGAGCTCAGCATCGTAGCCGGACAGTTCACCCTCAATATCCGTGTCACGGGTATCCGATGTTGTCACCCAGTAGTAGACCATTTCAAAAATAGTTGAGGACATCCGGATCAGGACCTCAAACGGCTGCCCTTGATACAGCTCAACTGGGTGTCCGAATTCTGTCTGTACGCCATTGATAAATATATTGATCGTTATCTCAGATTCCGTGTCGCCATTATCGGCAGTACCGCTGGTGTCGGTATTCCCGGTTTCTTCATTATTTGCGGGGGTTACCGATGTTTCCCCGGTAGCATTACTATTCCCATCGGTTTCCGGCTGATCGGCTGCGGTTTCGGAATTATTGTCTGCATCCGCAGGCGTCCAGTCGGTCTCCGGTACGATAATCCGTCCGTCGCCGTTATCGCCATTATTCGATGTGTTCTGCGCGTCCGAATTTCCTGTACAGCCTGTTGATACAAGTAAGCCGAGTATTAAAGCTGCCAGAAACAATCTCTGAATATTTTTCAACATTGCCAGATCACTCTCCTTAAAATAGTCTGACATTAAATTGTACCAGATTAAAGTGGAATATTCAGTCGAATTATAATCGGTCTGCATATCAGACAAGTTGTCGCCTGCCTTTGTTCAAACAAACCTCATCTGGTAGAATAGTCTGATTCATGGATAGCATTCAGCTTAAACATCCACCGCCCGGACTTACGATCGGCGACAGCGCTGTTATTGCGCTTAGAGGATCTTGGACCGTTCTTCAGAAATCCCATTTCGATCCTTTCCCGCAACCGGAGCATCTTCGCGTACTTGCCAGATTCCTGAACAGGATGCCGTTGTCATGGAGGGTAAAATTTGCCGATTACATCAGCGCTTCGATCGGCCACCCTCATACTGATTTCCAAAAAATCGACCCCGAATCATCGGCCAGATGGGTCATTGATGGATTTCCCCAAAAAAAATATCCCGGCGTGATCCTTGGCGCCCCAGGGCTCGCGGCTGTTTTTTTATCGGGATTGACAGGCTTCCCGTATCTTCCGCAACCGCTTCTATACAACGCCAGACAGGATATGTCCAGGGACAATGCTCAGGCTTATCTTGAAGCCGGGCAGGAAATCGCCGAGCCATTGGTTAAAAAATATCCCGGCATCGAAGCAACAATCCATTTCGACCCGGTTCATGATCGTTTCCTTATCGGACGCGTCGTTTTCGTGCGTCTCAAGTATCTGAACCTTCCCAAAGCCTAT
Organism: bacterium; assembly: GCA_026394215.1. Lineage (GTDB taxonomy): Bacteria > JAJVIF01 > JAJVIF01 > JAPKYR01 > JAPKYR01 > JAPKYR01. The sequence goes on along the minus strand of JAPKYR010000023.1, from coordinate 2,473 downwards.
GCTGATTTTATAAAACATCGGCTCGAACCCGGGTCGCCGGTGATTCTCCTTGACTGTAAATACAACTGGCTCAGGGCGAAAGTGGCTGACCGGCTCTATTTCCAGCTTGGAGGCCTTGGCGGAATTTCTCCGCAGGAAATGATCGATGAGTCGGAGGCGTTGAAATCGTATCGGGCGCGATGGGGTGCGCCAGCCGATGCCGACTGGGACATAAATTACGAATATTCCGATGGACCCGAAAGCGAGTGGGGCTCGACCGGCCCATTTCTCGATGAAGCTTTTGAACTAGCCACGCAATCGGGACATAAGCCGATATTGGCCAGCCATAATCATCCGGGGGAATTATCGGAAAGGATTTTCAATCTCCATCTGAACCAGTGGACCGGCGCCGACAAACCGAAGAACGTTTACATCGCGGTTTTCACCCATACCGAGCCGAATTTTGCTTATACTACCGGCGCGATACCGCTATGGCTTCCGTTTATCACCGATGACAATATCCCATTACTCGAGGAAATTCTGGATTCATGGCGCAGGATGTCGGGATCGGACAACCCATCCGGTACTGTTTATATGACCCTTCATCCGTCATTCTGTTCACCGCTAGACCTAGTCAGCCTTGAAACCTGGAAAACCATCCTTGGAAAATATTTTAAGGAAATACGTTTCCCCGGCATCGATCCTGCTCGATACCCATCGGATCTCGGCTGCTATGTTTTGATGTATCCTGAGATGGTCAGCCTCGCAAAAAAGAATAAGTTTCAGGGGAACCCATTCAAGACCCCTTCAATTGATGATCTGGAAAAATTCCTCACTCCTCCTTAATAAATAAGCTTCGCAGGCAAAATCCGCTCCAATCCCCGATATTTCCAGTTTCATTTTTTATTTCACCATCATTAAGTTTTTAATTTTATTAAGTCTTATATGGTAGAATTAGATAAAAATTTGGCCATGAACAGCCGATAATAATACTGTATCGATGATAAAGAGAAATCGATAAGGAGTTCCCTATGGAAATTAAATGTCGCGAAGAAGAGGCTAACGACGTATTGGTTGTCGATGTTGCAGGCGACCTGGACGCGAGGAGTGCGGGCGATTTAAAACTGACCCTGAACGAGAAGATCGAGGGTGGAAAAGTGTGGATCCTGCTCAACCTGTCCGAAGTACCGTACATGGACTCGGCGGGACTTGGCGTACTTGTCAGCGGGTTGAAAAATACAAATCGTCAGAACGGCGACCTCAGGCTCTGGGGCCTTCAACCGGACGTAAGGAACATTTTCGAGCTGACGCGACTTAACAAGGTGTTCCAGATATTCGACGATGAAGCAAGCGCGCTGGCGAGCTTCTAACCGGAGTTAAGTAAAATTTTGAAATCTGATAAGGACCGCAAGGTCCTTTTTTCATTGCCCGATACAACACTCATCACTTATCCTGAATTCCAAGCTTTTCCCATTCCTTAACCAGTTCCCCTGCCGCTTCTATCGGATCATCAGCATCCTGAATCGCCCCGATCACCGCGACCATGCTCGCCCCTGCCCTGTAAACCTCACCAAGATTATCTTTCGTGATCCCGCCTATGGCGCAAACCGGTAAATTATTTTCCCGCCCCCAGCCCTGACGCGACGGTATTTCATGGCTGATATAATCCACGATTTCCTTCAGCCCTTCAGTCCCGATAACCGGAAGCCCGGGTTTTGTCGATGATTCAAAAACACTTCCCGCCGCAACATATGTCGCCCCCTGCCGGATATCGAGTACCGCTTTCTCCCCTGTTCTGCACGTTGCGCCAATAATCGCATTTTTTCCAAGGACCGCTCTTGCATCGGCAACCGGAAAATCATCCGCACCAAGATGCACCCCGTCAGCCCCGGTGGGACCAACAAGCTCTATATAATCGTTTAAGACGACCGCAAGTCCGGCTCCTCGAAGCTGGCTGACAATCTCATCCAGAAACATCGGTAACGCGACGTCCGAAAATAATTTCGCCCGAACCTGAACGAGCTTTATCCCGACGTCCGGAAGCCTCACAGCCCAGTCCAGCACCTTCTCTACGTCCATTTTAGGCGTGAAATTGAGTATCGGGTAAATTCCCCTCACGATTTCCCTGTCACTCTCATTCCGGTGAGCTTTATCGGTATTCATGTCGGGAAGAATAACATGATTTCCTGTCTTAATGTATACTTTGAGACTGGGTGCGCACAAATGCGACGCCCACGGATGGACTGACTGACATGCCGGTATATCTTCTGCAAGGCGACGCGAAATCACCCGATCCGCTTCTCGTTAGACGGCGTCTTGCCGAGCTTCTCAAGGGGATCAAACTTGAAGGGAATCTTAACTATCAGGTCTTCGATCTGAATGAGTCGGGCACGTCGATCCATGACGTGGTGTCGAGCGCGCTCACAATTCCATTCCTTGGCGGGAAAAGAGTCGTTGTCGCGAGAGGGATAAAATCGATTGAAAAATTTTTCAG
>JAPKYR010000108.1 GCA_026394215.1 bacterium | reverse complement strand
CCGGTTTTGACCGTCGACAGTCGACGATAAAGCGCGAACCTTTCGGTCTGGTCGAGAAGATACGATTCCGGAATTCGCGCGTCGATCGGCAACCTCAGCACGCAATCAATATGGCCGGACGTTCCTATATGGTCGAAATCCACATCGCCGTCTTTAATTTCCGAGATTGTCTCGGCAAGCACTTTGGAATAGAGGTCGAATCCCAGTTGGTTGACGAAGCCATGCTGTTCGGGTCCGAGAATATTCCCTGCCCCTCTCAATTCAAGATCGCGTCGAGCGATTTCGTATCCGGCCCCGAGGTGGCTGAAATCCGCGAGCGCTTCAAGACGTTTCGCCTGCAGGCCGGAGAGGGGTTTACCCATCGGGAAAAGGAAATAGGCGTAGGCTTGTACGCCGCTCCGTCCGACACGTCCGCGTATCTGGTGAAGCTGCGCGAGTCCGAAATTCTGGGCGTCCTCGACTATTAAGGTATTTACGCGAGGGATATCAAGCCCATTTTCGATAATTGTCGTGCAGATGAGGATGTCATGTTCGCCGCTCATGAACTCGATCATGACTTTTTCAAGTTCGGCTTCTTCCATCTGGCCATGTCCGACCGCGATCGACGCTTCGGGGACAAGCCTTTTCAGACGGCCCGCGACCGCATCGATATTTTCAACTTTGTTATGAAGGTAATAAACCTGACCGCCGCGCGAAATTTCAGCCTGGATCGCGTTTTTAATAAGCGGTACGGTCCATTTTTTTACATATGTCTGGATCGGCAGGCGGTCCGGCGGCGGCGTGTCGATAACGCTGATATCCCTCAGCCCGACAAGCGACATGTAAAGCGTTCTCGGAATCGGAGTCGCTGTCAGGGTCAGGACATCTATGGAATTTTTCAGGAACTTAATTTTTTCCTTGTGGCGAACGCCGAATTTCTGCTCCTCATCGACGATCAGGAGCCCTATATTGTTGAACTCGACATCCTTCGAGAGAATCCTGTGCGTGCCGATAACGATGTCGACCTTACCCGACTTTAGATCGACAAGAAGTTCCTTCTGTTCCTTTTTTGATTTGAAGCGTGAAAGGAGCCCGATCCCGATGGGCAAATCCTTGAGCCGACGCTGGAAGGTCATATAATGCTGCTGCGCGAGAATTGTTGTGGGAACAAGGATCGCGACCTGCATCCCATCGAGTACGCATTTCAGCGCCGCTCTTACTGCCAGTTCCGTTTTTCCGTAGCCGACCTCGGCACAGATCAGCCGATCCATCGGTTTTTCGGATTCCATGTCTTTCTTCACTTCATCGAGGCTTCTAAGCTGCCCCGGTGTTTCCTGGAACTCGAAACGGTCCTCTACTTCCTTCTGCCAAACCGTATCCGACTGGAATTCGTGGCCGGAAACTTCCACCCTCGACCTGTACAGCTTGAGAAGGTCCTCCGCCATACGGACCATGGTCTTCTTGACCCTGCGTTTCAGGCGTTCCCAGTCGGACGTGCCAAGGCGGTTGATCGTGGGTGCAGCGCCTTCTCCCGTTGTGTACCGGTAAAGCTGGTCGATCTGCTCCACCGGCACGTAAAGCCGGTCGTTTTGCGCGTATTCAAGGAGAATGTAATCCAGGATGCTGCCGTCGGGACCTTTCTGCTGGACAATCCCTCTGAAAACACCGATTCCATGATGCACATGGACTATATAATCCCCAAGGCGGACTTCGCGAAGTTCCTCGCGCGTGAAAGCCCTCGCTTTTCCTCTCGCATGCGCGATCCCGCGCTGCCTTGCCGGGAAAAGTTCCGCATCGGTCAGGATTACGGGACCGTCCGGAGTCAGGTCGAACCCCTCCGACAATTCCCCATGCAGGACGACAATGCCGGGCCAATCGGAGCTTATTACCTCTCCGATGCGTTCGCTGGATCGCGAGACAATCACCATCGGTCCGGTTTTTTTATCTGCATCAGGTTTCAGACCGTGGGTTTCAATGTACTGCTCAAGACGCCGGTCGAAACTTCCGGGCGCTTTGCTGACCAATCTGGATTTCAGATCGATAACAGGAGTGCCGGTTACAGGTACAGTACATGTGCTTGAAAGAAATTCAAGATGCGGGAAGATGGTCAATCCTCTCGCGATATCCTCTACCGAATGAACCAGTCCCTCATGCTCGGTAAGCTGTAAGCCGTCGCCCGCTTTCCCTTTGGGAAGCTCCATGGCGATTTCGCGCGACAATATCCGCGATGGCCCATCTATTATTACGAGCGAATTTTTCGGAAGGTAGTCCCATATCCCGGCCTTGTCAAAATATGAAAAACCGCGCGCGAGAAATTCATTCTTTTCCTCTGTCGAAAATTCCCTGAATCTGACCGGATCATCGAAAAATTTACTGGGATCTCTAAGGTCGCCCTCGACGTCGAAAAGTTCTTCCGGGTCCTGCTCCCTCAGAAGTTCGGCTTCGAAACACGGGCTGATGCGAAGGTCGCCCGACTCTCCAAGCGATCTTTGCGTTTCGGGATCGAATTCCCTGAGGCTGTCGATCTCGTCGCCAAAAAGGTCGATACGGATCGGACGTTTTCTGCCTGGCGGGAAAATATCGATTATCCCACCGCGTCCGGCTACCTGCCCGACCTCGCGGACACGGCTTACGAGGCGGTATCCGATGTCGAACAGCGCTCGTAGAAGTTCATTTTTATCCTTAATAATGTCTCCACGTTTGAGGTGGATCATTTTTTCTCTATAACGGGCCGGTGCTACAAGAGGGATTCCAAGCGATGAGCGGCTCGCGATTACTAATACCGGCGACCCGGTAATTAATTTTTCCAGTACACGATAGCGATAGAAAATAATCTCAAGCTCGCCAAGGGTCAGAAAATCCTGCGCGAGAAGGTTCAGGTCTTCGAATAAAAGGACCTCCTCCGCCGCGTCGCGATTGAGGTAGTCGAGCATGAACGACGCGTCCTGGAATAGGTCTTTCGCGCGGGAAGGATCGGATGTGACAACCAGCGTCGGATATTGAGCGCGTTCGGCATGAGCCAGAACCGAAAGAATTCCCTTGAGAGCGCCTTTGATGTTATTGACGTATATACGGTCATCGCCGCGCCTTACCGATTCAAGAAGCGAAGCGACATCGGGATGCCTATCAATGCTGTCGAGAATTATTTTGGTCTTACCGCTCATCGTTTTCAGTTTTGTTTTCTTCTATAGAGCTATTTTCTTCCTGTTTCCCAGTCTCATCATCGCCG
>JAPKYR010000014.1 GCA_026394215.1 bacterium | reverse complement strand
CATTCAATAACAAGCTGGAAAGCATAACAAGCTGGAAAGCATGTCCTACATAATTACAGGAAACAGTAAATTTTCAACAATCCCTTTCTATTCGGCAATTATCCCTAATGCCGATAATAAATCAATTGCCGGATGCACCCTACTTAAAGCCGTGCTTGCGTATAAGAAGGTCGATATCCCAAAAACGCATGATCTGGGACTTCTTCTTATTCTAACAGGATTAAGAGAAGGTGAAATGGGACTGAAAGTAGACGACATTGCTGAATTGAGTGGATATTGCGTAGAAGCAAGATATCCAGCCGACCTTCCCTTGCTAAGCGCTCAAGACGCCATGAAAGCGGTAGAAGTGGTAAAAAAGGTTATCGTGCGGTTCTTCCGATTTTGACTTTCGATTCTGAGAAGGGTAATGGGATATAAGCGTATACCGCCCATACGCGAAGTCCGGTGCCAGCCGGACGAGTTTATGGGTGCTAGTTTATGAATCAATCACCCATAAGCTCCGCTTAAGCGTGACGGGGCGGCACCTGCCCGTTATGAAAATTTTTAAAAATTACTAAGTCAGGGCTGAGACTAAGGCTATACTTCCTTCATCATTTGCTCTGCCGCTCTCTTTAACAAAGGGAGTTCCACTTCTACAATTTCCCAACAACGGATTATATCGACACCGAGATACCCGTGCACTAATATATTGCGAAAACCTACGATACCATGCCAGTCAATTTCAGGATGGTCTTGTTTTTTGTCCTCAGACAACTTCTGGGTCGATTCCGCAAGGGTCTGGAGGTTTCTCAAGAAGCATCATTATATACCAATGGAGTGCGGGTTCAGTGAGAACATCGACGTTGCAGCCCAGGAGCCGTTCGAGATCAATCAGTAAACCGCCGAGGTCAAAAAGGGTGTGTCCGGGTTTCAGATCGACAAGGATATCGAGGTCGCTATCCTCGGAAGCCTCTCCGCGCGCAACCGATCCAAACACGCGCACATTGTACGCCCCATGCATCGAAGCCAGTTCGAGTATCTGGTCGCGCTTCTCTTTTATTGAATCGGGAAAATTCATGTCATGACCCCGGTTAAAATTCCCTGAGGAAAAGAATCAAATCCATATGTAATTATAATGGCAAGTCGTAGTAAAAACCAGTCGTGTGCCTCTCATGCGCGAAGTCCGGCTCCAGCCGGACGAGCATATGGGTGCCGGTTTAAGAATCAATGGCCCATAAGCCCCGCTGCGCTTAAGCGTGACGGGCGGCGCCAGGAAGGGCTTTGTTCTCTAGTATTTTTTTACTTCAACCGCTTTTTTTTAGAGCTTTGTGACTGTATAATTATATCAGTTGTATGAAAGGTGAGTCATAATGGTTCATGCGCTTAGAAAAAAAGTCACTGTAAAACCAGGTGGAATTGTTGAACTGCGTTCGAGGGAACTTGTTCCCGGCTCAATTGTTGAAGTCATTGTTATCCAGGAAAAACAATCGCCAAAAGGAATTGACCTTACGAGGCTTATCGGTGTCGGTAGGGGAATTTTCTCAACAGTCGAAGAAGTTGACGAGTTCATCCAGGGGGAAAGGGACTCATGGGATCGCTAGCGGATGGACTTATCTCTCCGGTCTATCTGGATACGAATATTTTCGTATATGCATTGGAAGGCTTCACGGATTATGAGGAGGTTTTGAAGGATCTTTTCACTCTTGCTGGAAAAGGGAAATATAAATTAATCACTAGCGAGTTGACTATTGCTGAAGTACTTGTGAAGCCGATGATGGAAGGCAGGGATGATGTGTGCAATGCATTTGATAATGCGATCAGGGATTCTAAATCTTTGGAAGTAGTTCCGGTCAGCAGGGATATTCTTATAGAAGCCGCAAAGATACGTGCAAGCCAAAGCATAAGATTACCTGATGCAATTCACCTTGCCACAGCAGTTCAATCTCAATGTTCTTCGTTCCTTACAAATGACAAAAATATACCTAAGATTACCTCTTTGAAGTCCATCTACCTTTCTGATTTTACCAGCTAATCGAGTTTAACTCAGGCTATGTTATTACAAGCTACTCCACTCCCTCCGCCTGCATAATTTCCACTAATGCCTGCAATGCGCCCACCTGCTGACCCGCGGCGACATGCACCGCAGTGACTGTCCCGTCGATTGCGGTGTTCAGCTCGTTTTCCATTTTCATCGCTTCGACAATTACAAGACACTGCTTTTTATGAACAATATCACCGACATTTACATTAACCTTCACGACCTGCCCGGGCATCGGCGCGACAAGAACCTGCTTGCCGTCCACAATGTCGAAAGCATCGCCGGCGCCGCTACCCGACGAGTCTCCCGGCTCCGACGCCACGACATACGTGCCTTTCAGCATCACATGTATCCCTTGCTCGTTTCGCGCGAATCTAACCGGGACGGTTTTTCCGTCGACTTTCATCAGCAGGAATCCGTCGCCCGCGGGGACAGCCTCAACCTCGTATTTGTTCCCGTCGAGCGCGACATGGAGCAAGCCTCCCGATTCCTCGATTGCGATAGCGCGCTCCGTTCCGTCGATTTTATATTTGTATTCCATTGTTTATACTCGAATGAATTTCTATCTTCGACCTGATGCGATTTCCCAGGGTCCGACAAGGTCCCAGACATCCGGACCTGTATCTTCGCCATTAGCGCCAACCGCAAAACCGCCCATTCGTCGACCGAGTCCGAGGTGGTCGATCACCGCAGCGGCGATTACGCCGTGATCGGAGTTTACCCGAATTCGCTCTATCACTTCCCCATCGACTTCCGGCCAGCCCGGCAGATTTCGCGGAATGAAATCGGTATATGTCGCGCCTTTCAGAAATTCAGGATGGCCGAGCACATCGATCAGAAACGCGATATTTGTGCGAATCCCAAGGATCGTATAATCCTCGAGCGCGCGGATCATCCTCCGTGCGGCGGATTCGCGGTCCGGGGCATAGACAATCAGCTTCGCGAGGATCGGGTCGTAATATGTCGAGACTTCCGAGCCGGAATAAATTCCGGAATCGACGCGGACGCCTGGTCCGGACGGTTCTTTGACCATTAATAGAGGGCCGGACTGCGGGAGGAATTTGTTCGCAGGGTCTTCGGCGTAAATCCTGACTTCGATCGCATGCCCTGTCTGCCTGATTTCATCCTGCTTAAACGAAATCGGCTGACCCATCGCGATACGAATCTGCTCCTGGACAAGATCGACGCCGGTCGTCATCTCCGTGATCGGATGCTCGACCTGTATGCGCGTGTTCATCTCAAGGAAATAGTAACTTCCGTCGGGACCCACCAGGAATTCAACCGTTCCCGCGGACCGATAACCCGCCGCGCGCGCGACCTCGCATGCTGTCGTGCCCATTTTCGCGCGCAGCGCCGGATTAACTGCAACCGACGGGGTTTCTTCGACAATTTTCTGATGGCGCCGTTGAATCGAACATTCGCGCTCGAAAACATGCACGACATTACCGTGGTCGTCGGCGAGAACCTGGAATTCTATGTGCCGCGGATCGATGATATATTTTTCGATATATACCGTCGGATCGTCGAATGCCTTGGCCGCCTCACGGCTCGCGCCTTCAAGTGCGGCCTGAAGCTCCGATGGATTGTCAACCCGTCGCATACCTTTCCCGCCGCCGCCGGACGCTGCTTTGACAAGAACCGGATATCCGACTTTCTCCGCCTCATCCGCAACTTTTCCGAAATCCTCGGCTCCGGCCTGCATGCCGGGTATAACCGGGACGCCGGCTTTGATCATTGCGATACGGCTCTCGATCTTGTTGCCCATAAGCCTGATCGCATGCGCGGGAGGTCCGATAAATACCATTCCGGCTTCGTTTATTTTCGCCGCGAAGGAATTATTTTCGGCAAGAAAACCGTAGCCCGGATGAATCGCGCAGCATCCGAGATTTTTCGCGGCCTCGACGATTCGATCTTTATTCAGGTAACTCTCGAGCGGCGCGGGAGGTCCGACACAGACGGCTTCATCCGCCTGCTGGACGTGAAGGGCGGTCGAGTCGGCCTCGGAGTAAATGGCGACAGTGCTTATGCCAAGTTCGCGGCATGCCCGGATTATCCGGACAGCGATCTCGCCGCGATTTGCTATTAATACTTTGTTGAACATGATTTTCCTGATTTATAAATTACACTCTATACCCATTTTGGTTTTCGTTTTTCGAGGAAAGCCGATAATCCTTCCTGGCCTTCATCGCTTGTGCGAAGTTCCGCGATCATCTTTGCAGTGTATGTTCGGGCTTCCCGGAAAGACATCGACGGTACGTTCCGAATCAGTTCCTTGACCATCCACATCGCCTGCGGACCGGATGTCAGGAGCTTTTCCACGAGCATGTCGATTTCATCGTTGAGGTTCCCTAAAGGCACCGCCCAGTTTACAAGTCCATACTCCGCGGCCTCGACGCCGTTTAATCGGCGACCGGATAACATTAAATAACGCGCATTTGCTTCCCCTACCCGCTTGACAACATAGAGTCCGATGCAGGCTGGTACAAGGCCGATCTTGACTTCCGACAGGCTGAAAACCGCTTCTTCAGCGGCAATCGCGATATCGCACGCGCAGACAAGGCCGTTACCGCCGCCGATCGCCGCGCCGTTCACACGGGCGATTGTCGGCTTCCTGCACGTGAAAATTGCGTGCATGCTGTCGGCGAGCGCCTCCGCATCGGCGATATTTTCCTCGTAGGAAAAATCCTTCATGGATTTCATCCAGTTTAGATCGGCGCCGGCGGAAAATGCGGAACCCGCTCCTGTGATTACCAGCACGCGGACATCGTCCATCGCGTTGACCTGAGCTATACCTTCGATGATGTCCAGTATCATTTGCGCGTTGAACGCGTTGCGGATGTCCGGACGGTTGAAAGTCATTGTCGCGACAGGCCCGTCTTTTAGCAGATAAAGTGTGTTGAAATCGATTCGGTCAGACATTATTTTCAATCCAGGATTGAATTTTCCATATATTTTTAATACTTGCTACCTTGCCGCTGAATCGCACTTGCGTCATCGAGCGCCCCTTCTTTAGTTATCTCGGAATCGCAGAAATTCTGAATGTTGCCGCAGGAGTCACATACTAAAATCCTTGGGTTAAAATCATTCTGGCCCGGTTCGACAGTCACCTGCCACAACAACTTCAGCACATTCCGGGGCATAGGAATATATTTTCCCTTGTGGCAGAAGATGCATGTGCTTCCCTCCTGCATCTCGCGGTCCATCATGACCAAAAGGGCGTCGATAGTCTGGATGCGTTGGGCGGGGTCGCTTGTGATGGTCTTGTCGAAAAGCCTGTAGACAAGCTGCATCACCTTCGACGGGTCGCGCATCCTGAGATCGTAAACGGGATCATTATGTTTTTCATAAGGAAGTTCCACGCCGCCGGAGATAAGGTAGTAAAGTAATTTTCCAAGAGCATATACATCGTTAACCTGCGACAACGTCCGGTTTTCGGGCAACGTGCGGGATAGTTCCGGGGCAAGGAAATAATCTTCCAATTTGTAAATTCCGCTTAACGAGCTGAATTTTCCGTCCACGAGCTGGCTTATGCCGAAGTCGATAATAATCGGACTACCGTCGGGTTTGATGAAAATCTTCTTTGGCCTAATTTCGCTGTGGCTGATTCCCTCTTTGTAAGTTTTAACAAGTGCCGCGCTGATGTCCTTAATCAGGTCGATGCTTTCATGGATTTTGCCTTCGTAAGCTTTTTTTCGCGCTGCGCGTTCCTTGAGAGTATCGCCCTTGATCCAGTCCATCACATAAAATGGCGGATAGCTTACTCTTTGACGTTGCGCGATCTGCTCCTCGGTTTCATACCCTTCAGGTACCGGAAGCGCTGTCACATGGCTTTTATAATCGTATACTTTCGCGATCCTCGGATCGTCGAGGGCCATAATTTTGGTGATGCCCTGCGCAAATTTTTCAAGTGTGATCGGATCGGGATTGATAAGAAATCTGACAGAATATTTCGGCTCCTTGAAAATCTGGACGCATTCGTTCATAAATCGCACCCGGGTCATCGGATTGATGATGATATGATCGGGATTCAATCCGGCACGCTGGAGATACAGGGAAAAATCGTAGGCGGTCCATACCTCTTTCTCGCCAATCTTATCGATCGGGTCCCTGAGTAACCATTTTTTGTTAACCCCCTCGATAATCTGCGTTGACTCAGGCATCTCCAATCCCTCCGAACAATCGTGACATCATAGCGGTACTGCCTCGCTAAGGATTTTTTCCTTTATACTTTCTTTCAGTCCTTCATCGCTTATTATATCAACATTGCAACCCAAAACAGCCTCAATTTCGCGCCTGAGTGCAGACATTTTCATCAGGGTAACTCCCCGGTCTAGAGAAACAAGAAAATCGACATCGCTAAGCTCGTCTGATTCGCCTCGAACGACAGAACCAAACACGCGGATATTTTTCACGCCGTATTTCGCGGCGATTGCGATGATTTTTTCGCGGTGCTGTTTTAGTATGTCGAGGTTGTAGTGATTCATTGTTTTGTTTAATAATTATGACATACTCCAGGGAACGACAGGCTACTGACAAAGACCCTCCCCTTCTAGTTGAGGACCAATAATCGCATCGTTGTATTTTTTTATTTCCTCGCTGGACACAACCTCCCACACTAAGTCAACCAAATGAGATGCCATTTGCAACACTAATTGCCAATAGACCCAATCGGGTGATTTAATAACTTTGAAATCGTATTGAATCCCTTTGTACAAGATTGTCTTATCTTGGCCATCTGGTGGGCAAAAAGTTTCGTTCCAATGAATCATATTACGAAGAAGACTGAGTATTTCAATCAAACTCAAATGGTCATTACTCGCACATTGAGCAATATTTAATAGCCTTATAGAAAGCTTCATTGTACTGCGACAATTTTTATCAAAATAGGACTTGTCAAACTGGGGTAGTAAGCTACGTACTAGGCTCTCGAAGCGTGAGAAAAGCCTGACGATGAATAGAAACTTGATAAAATTGTCATAATTCTTACGTATTATGGCTTTGTCACCGGGAGGATAATGAGAATATTGAGTAGGCCATTTACTAAAGTCTATCAGCTTTTCTTGCTCGAAAATAAAGTGCAGGATAAGCACGTGAGCGTCACTAAGAAGAGATACAAGAGCTTTTAAGCGAGCATCGTCCCAATTGAGATTTTCATATATCTTCTTTGCTTTTAAGAGACGACTTGCTGCAAGCGCCTTTAACGATTCGGCTTGTTTTAAATTATCAGCAGCAATTTCAGATAAATAAGTATTCATCTTATCAACTTTCAATAGTGCTTGGAATCAATGTTTTACATCCTGAAAATTCCCATCCTGTAATCGTCCGGGATGGGCTGGTTAAGGCTCATCGAGATGCCCAGCGCCAGTGCCGTCCTTGTATCCACTGGATCGAGTATGCCGTCATCCCAGAGCCTTGACGTCGAATAATACGGACTTGAATCGTGCTCGTACTCCGCAAGGATCGTGTCCCTGATCTCCTGCATTTTCTTTTCGTCGACCTTCTCCCCCCGTTTCTCAAGCTGGTTAACTTTTATATCGGTCAGAACATGCGCCGCCTGCTCCCCGCCCATAACCGAAATTCTCGAATTCGGCCACATCCATAGAAGCCTTGGAAGATATCCGCGGCCGCACATGGCGTAATTTCCAGCGCCGTTCGACGCGCCGACAATTACCGTAAATTTCGGAACATCGACATTCGATGTGGCGTGGACCATCTTCGCGCCGTCGCGTGGAATTCCGCCGTGCTCGTACTGCTTGCCCACGATAAATCCGGTGATGTTCTGAATATACACGAGCGGGATTTTGCGCATTCCGCAAAGCGTGATGAAATGCGCGGCCTTACGGGCGGTTTCGGGGAATAGCACGCCGTTGTTGGCTACGATGCCGATCAGATATCCCATGATTCGCGCGAAACCTGTGACAATTGTCGGGGCGTACGGCTCCTTGAATTCCTGGAACTCGCTGCGGTCGACAATTCGCGCGATAACTTCGCGAATGTCGTATTGTTTCGACGTCGCCTTCGGGATGATGCCGTACAACTCCTCAGGGTCGTAATGCGGATCGGCGGGTTCGCGCATATCGAGCTGGAATTTTTTCTTTATACCGAGAGTCTCGACAATATTCCGGCAGATTTTCAGGGCGTGCTCATCGTTTAGTGCGTAATAATCGCTGACGCCGGAAATTCTGCAATGCACATCGGCGCCGCCGAGGTCTTCAGCCGATACATCCTCGCCTGTCGACGCTTTTACCAATGGAGGACCGCCGATAAAAATCGTGCCCTGTTTTCTAACCTGCACGACCTCGTCGCTCATCGCTGGGACATACGCTCCACCCGCAGTGCAGCTACCCATGACAATCGCGATCTGCGCGATCCCCTCGCGCGACATCCTCGCCTGATTGTAGAAAATCCGCCCAAAATGTTCCTTGTCGGGAAAAGTCCCGGTTTGCAGTGGAAGAAAAATCCCGCCGGAGTCGACAAGATAGACGCATGGCAAATGATTATCGAGCGCGATTTCCTGAGCGCGGACATGTTTCTTGATCGTCATCGGGAGATACGATCCACCCTTAACCGTCGCGTCATTCGCGACAACGAGTATCTCCCGTCCATGGATTCGCCCGACGCCGGTTACAACGCCCGCTCCCGGCGCTTCATCGTCGTACTGCTCCCACGCCGCGAGGGTCGAAAATTCTAGAAAAGGGCTGCCGGGATCGAAGAGGGTTTTCAGACGGTCGCGAACCAGCATCTTGCCGCGTTCGACATGACGCTGCCGATGCCACTCAGTGCCGCCAAGCTTGGTTTTGTCGAGTACTGCTTTCAGTTCAGCGACCAGATGCTTGTTGTGTTCGGTGTTTTCCCTGAAATCAGAGGATTTTGTATCAATTTTCGATTCGATTCGGAACATGGTTTAATTATCCAATAGCCTCACCCCCCAGCCCCCTCTCCACTGTGTGGAGAGGGGGGGCGGGGGTGAGGTATATCAGGGCGACGCTTAAGCGCCGCCCTCATTAATTATCGGTAAGAAAAAAACTGTTACTTTGGTACAACCTTATAACCGTATGCCAGAATACCGCTATCTCCAACCGACTGAATCTTCCGGAACTGAATTTTAACTTTCATTCCGATCTCTATCTCATCGAATGGGGTATCGACAATCTGGGTAGTGATTCTCGCGCCGCGAGCCAGTTCGACAATACCGATCGCGAACGGCTTCTGATCATCGAATTGAGCGCCGGGTGTGTGTATTATCGTAAAGGTTAAGAGCTTTCCTTCATCGGGAAGCTTCTTAGCTTCAAGCTCCCGATTCCCACATGGGCAAACCAGTCGCGGCGGGAAGAAATACCTA
>JAPKYR010000125.1 GCA_026394215.1 bacterium | reverse complement strand
CATTGTAAATTTCAAGCCTGTCACCGGGTTCGATATCGTAATTATACCGGTCGAAATGAAGCCCGATTAATTTCGCGTCGTTATATGTATACCACCACTCGCTGCGCTGCAGCGGTCCGTCTCCAAAAGCCGGATATCCCTGGTTCAAGGGATAACCGGCATCCGATCTGATTGTTGGCGGCGTATGATCGTCGTCCGCCCCGTCCGATGTTTCGTACCCTACTTCGTCGATACGGTAACCGAAGTTCGACATCTCCGCATCGAACTGATCGAATTTATCTGAATAAAATGCGATTTCCATTTTACCGGCGGAGCCACAGTTTACTGTCGCCCCGTTCAGGAGGGAAATATCATACCAATTGTTAGTCGGATCGATGATATCCGCACTATAAAACCCGTTGATATCGGCGAAATACACTGTGTCATAAACGCCTAAAATCGGATTCCCGGGGGTTGTAACACGGATATAGTCGGCGTTGTTTACCCCATCATTGCTGGTCGCCAGGGCAACAGCCTCGCTGAATGAAACATGCCAATCATCCACAGTCCCGACACCCGACGGCGCGTCGGTGTTCGGACAGAACGGCTTGTATATGGTCTGGTAACCTGCATATGGTTGCGGTAGGGGTATCGGGATCGGTAAAAATGGCGGGAAATTATAATTTACCCCGTTCGAGGCCAGGTTCTGAGTATGCGGGCTTTCCATTATCGGATTCTCCACCTGCACTATAGCGGTAGTCGCATCGGTGTATTCCAGCGAAGCCACTTTGTAGCCATAGTCGGGTGTTCCATCAGTATCGAAATCCGCCGTCCTCGCAAGCACAATCAGGAATCCCAGCGGCAGATCGGGATTAACTCTCCCAATTTGCGGAGTATAGAAATCCGCCGGCATAGGATGCATTGAATCGTAAAAAACAACGGGTGATACCGGCGAATCATCGCTCGCGTTGAAAATAAAGAGCGTGTCGGCGTCATCCAGCGAAAAATTCGGGTCGAACTTGATACGCATCCGCTGGCTGAAATATTCCGCCGTCATCGGTATCGCCTGGTATGGCGAATAAATCGCCTGAATATTCATATCCCCAGGCGACATTTGAGGAACTATTTCGTCATACGGATGCGGAGTTTCGTAGAATGGGAGATACCGGTCGGAATCGAACTTGTACCTTACTCCGCTCACAGCGAATCCAAAATCCATTCCCGGAGTAGGAGCATCCTGCGATTTCAGAAGCAGCTCGATCGTTGTCGTTGTCATGTTAAAGCTGAATACTTCCCCAGCATTCGTGTAATCTGTCAGGACATGATCAGGATAATAAAGCTCGATTTCCGACAGGTCCTGGAACCTTCTCTCATCTTTGAGCCATCCCGATATGTAAAGAAAATCCCCGATATCTATCTGAACCTCACCGGGATTCGCCATAAGACGGATTCCCGTAAGCGAACGGCCTGTGTGGCCCGGATCCTGCTGGTAAGTTACTGTCCACGCTTTCGATTCAGGCCCTGAATACGGATGCTCAGTCTGGATGTACGGATACGGAGCAACCTTCGAAGGTTCTGTCACGCCGGCTTCGCGGACATCGAAATTATATTGCTCCGACGGAAATTGAGCGGACAGGAATTTGAAAAGCGTATTTTTATCTTCTTCATCGGTTACTTCGCCGACGCCGTAAACAATCAAATTGCCGTTTGACAGAAGGGGTGAAAATTCATACCCCGGATAATCCTCGCTGAACGTGAGATCGTCATGATACCTGTACAACGCTTCATCCTGGCTACCCGGTACCAAATCGGTATCGGAGCTATAAGTCGATACGCTTGAATCGAATGTATAGGCTGTCCGTTCCGTGATACGCGGAAAACTATCCAGCTCTCTTGAGGTCGTATAGTCGGGGTTAATCAGGTCCTGCCTTAACAGGTCATCCGAGATCGAAAGAACATACGATGGGTCAAGGTAATGAGGGGCGGTACCGGTATCTCCGCCCATATCCTCGCGAAGCTGGGCGGCACCGGACTGGAGGCCACCCTCGGCAGTCATTCGGGCAAGAGTCCGATACCGGTGCGACTCGGCTGAATCGAGCGATGTGATGCTGACCTGGAGAGTGATGTACGCCAGAACCGCGAAAATTGTCGCGATTATCAGGACGGTTATTAGTATACCGCCCTTCTCATCTCTCATTATTTTTTGAATTTCGCTTCGGATTTCCATCAAAAAGCTCCGCCAGATGTTTCCAGATTGCAACGACAAACGAAAATTCTTGCCCGTGTCCGCGAGCTATTCTGAATGTTTGCAATTATTATGCCATCATTTGCCGCTTCTATACAAGGTAAATTCATGCGGATTATAATAATCTCTAGATTTTAATGTTGACTGACTCAATAGAGCCATCCAGACCCTTCAGAGCTTCAAGTCAGCATTCAAGGCACTTGTTTACCCTTATTTCATATATTCCGGCAGCTATTTTCATATTCTTAATTCCGGATTTTTATATCGAAATAAGTCGAAAAATCTTATTTTTTTAATATGTTTTTTATGATATAAGAAATATAGATGTCGCAAGCTGCAACATCCTGCTTAAGTTCCGGTGCAAAAAAATCCATCCGAAACCTTCTTAAATAAACACTATATAATATCGTGCAGGCTTTACGTACTCTTGAATAATTTCATGCTTTTTAACCGGATTTAAAAATTTACGACCCCCGACGGCCACAGCTCCGCCAGATGCATCATAACCGCAATCACCGCTTCAATTACCGGTATATGTCCCGGATTCGGGATAGCTGCCCCCTTAATTGCCAGATCCGAAATCGCCCCGTACGGCGCCTGACTTATTATCAGCGCTATCAATCCCCCGACCCTTATTCCCGCCCAGCTCCACGCATTGACAAACCTGCCCCCTCCCATGCCACACCATCCCAGAAGCGCGAGGATTATCCCGATCGGAAGAAAAACAGGCAGACCCGCTGTCCGTCCGCCCATCCATAAAAACACATCAGTCCGGATATAGAGCCTTTCGTAAAACGCCCTCTGGTCGGCGACATCGCCCGATTCGCCCGCCAGTTGCACGATCTGAAATTTCCCCGCGACAAGCTCGATCGGCATGATCCGGAATTCCTGCTGGATACCCTCGTTCTCGCCGATCATGCGCGCATCGTCCGCATAACCCCACATGAAAGCAACAACGGCCAGAATCCCGATCAGGAAAATTACAGTTGAATCGAGCTTTATCCTCTCCCTCCCCTTCAGAACCACATACACCCCGACTCCGGTGAGCGGCGCAAGCCATAAAATACCGTTCCAGCCCGCCAGATCGTGCCAGATTAACTGCATCAGGCTTCCGATCGATAACGTAATCGGCGTAAGATCAACCCACTGCACCGGAAGAAGGCTTCCGAAAAATACAAAATTCATCGAAAGCGCGATAATAACCGGAATTACCGCGGACAACCCGAAAAATATCGCTCCCCT
>JAPKYR010000288.1 GCA_026394215.1 bacterium | reverse complement strand
GATTTCCCAGCCGATGCGGAGGAAGAGTAATAAAACTGATTTTTTTCAGCATTATTAAATCGCTCTTGAAATCGCTGCAATTGCAGCGATTTTTTATGATATTTCTCTAATCTTGATTTTTTTTACATTAACACCGATTTTTATGTATTATTTCCACTTCCACGGGCAAAATTTCCGTGCCCTACAAATTCTTCTATAGTATTGCCGATTCAATCGGAGGAGCCCTATGCATCGAAGCCAGACAATCGCTATTGTTTTTTTCATATTCGCGGGAATATATCTCGCGATGCCGGTCAAGGCGCACGCGGATAGCGTTATCGACCGCTATTTTACGGGAAGCTATCTCAGGTTCGACCTTCTTGACGACCAGATTACCGGGACCCGTAAATTCGATACGGAACTTGATTTACGCTATCGACAGGATGATTTCTCGGGCTTTGTCAGGGCATCCAATTATCGCCCGTTCCCTTTTCAGGAGGACGGTTTCAGGATTCAGAAGCGCGGGTTTAATTACAGTCTGGACGACTGGGATATCTCGCTTGGCGATTTCTCGGTTGTATTCGCGAGAGGGACCTCTTTGAATGCTACCGAGGATCGGGGCGCCGACCGCGACGCGCAGCTCGACGGTATCAAAGTCACCGGCAATATGGACTGGGCCAATGTGATTTTTTTCTGGGGTCAGCACAAATCAAACGCGCTTGATTATTTCATCAGCGGAAATAATACAAACGCCCGTACGGGATCGGATGACTTGAACGGTTTTCGCTCGGAATTCGACTTCGACCCTGTAAAACTCGGTGTTAGCTATGTCGATGCAAGGGTCGCGGATTTCTTCAATCGGGAAACCGATCTGATTACCGAGGCAGATATTGCCGTGGACCTGGGTAATGTCGATTTGTATTACGAAACCAACTGGTTTAATCGCGTCCAGACAGAGGAGAATCCCGGCAGGCCCGATGGGCGCGCGCAGCTCGCTGAAATTCTATACTCCGAATCGGGCGTCTCCTTTCAGGGATCGTGGGTCCGCTACACGAACGCGCATTTCAGCTATGGAATTGCTCCGTCGCTTCGAAGGTACGAACTCGATGATTCAGCGGCGAAATCGAATGATGAGACCGGTTACAGGTTCGATTTCCGTCTCTCGCCCGAAGCATGGGAAGGCTATACGCTTCGGCTCCTCTATGCCAACCTTCAAGGTATAGAGAACAAGGACATGACATTCGAAAATTATTATATCGAATTGGCGACCCCGTCACAGAACGAATGGTTGGGGATTCTAAGCTATGATTTGATTGACGGGTTCCAGCAATATTACGGAGCTATCGATGGAACGGAAAGGGCTATCAGGGCGGCGCTCGATGGTCCAAATCCGCTTGGCGGTAATTTCCATCTTTATGGCCGCTATCGTACTCTCAGCAATTCTGTTAATAACGATGACGAACTCGAACTTGGGCTCGATTGGCATGTAAATTCGGTGCTGACAGTCGGGCTGTTTCGCGAGACTTCGTCCCGTGAAGATGAGCCGCCCACAGCGGGTTTTGCCGGGATTTCGTCAGAATCGCCCGGCGAGTGGAAATCGTTTTTTGTTAACTACACACCCGATCCCTGGAACTCTTTCGAGCTTAAGTTAGGCTCTGAGCGAGGGGGATTCAAGTGCTCGGGGGGAGTCTGCGCGCAATATCCACCGTTTAAAGGCGTCATGCTCACTTATTACAGATATTTCTAGAATCCTGTAAGTGTTTCCATGGTAAAATGTCTAGAATTCGGAAAATCCATCGATCCCTGAGCCTTGCAGTATAAAAGATAGTGTAATTCATGTATAATATTCTGGATGTTATTTTGTGGTTGAATATCCTGAAAAATATGCGTTAAGTCCATTCAGGGGATTATAGGAGCTGTAGATGAATAAGAGAAAAGAAATTATTGACGCAATCGAGGCGATGGCGCGTCATGAGGAGATGATTGCGCATCTATATAACGCCTTCGCGGAAAATATAGAGGGTCACAGCGGATTCTGGAACGATATTTCGCTTGAAGAGCTTGGCCATGCATCGCTCGTACGGGCATTTCGCCAGAAGGTAGAAGAGGGCGTCGTTACAATAAATGAAGGGCGTTTCAGGGTTCCTGCAATCGAGCATTCCATCAATTACATCAAAGCTCAGGTTGAAAAAGCGAAGCACGGAATGACGATGAATTTCCACGCACTTGTCGCCGCAGCGGATATCGAAAATGCCCTACTCGAAAAAAATTTCCTTGAAGTATTCGAAACGGATGATGAGGAATTAAGGGCTCTCTTGGAGAATCTTCAAACCAGCACAAGGGACCATAAAGATCGCATCGAAAAACTTCTTAAGAAAACCAAACATGACATGGAACTTCCCCCAGGCTGACATTTGGAAGGATTGCGATAATGGAGGCTTCAGCTAGCGACTATGGAAGCTTCAACACCCGAAAATAAGATCATCGCCGTCGATCCCGGCACCGAAAAATTCGGGGTCGCGGTGCTCGATTTTTCCGGGAAGGTCATAACAAAATCCGTTATATTTAAGATGAAATTCCAGGAAATTATCGGCGATCTGATTCTGCGCCACAAACCGAAAATTCTCGTAACCGGCGATGGGACCGGCTCCGACTGGACATTCGGCGTGCTATCGTCGCTCCGGACGGGCGAAGTGATCCGGGTCGGCGAACGTAAAACAACCCTCGACGCGAGGGAACTTGCATGGAAGGAAAATCCGCCAGGCGGAATTTTCAAAATCCTCCCGAAAATTTTCTGGCCCACCCCGCCCGATCTCGACTCGTGGGCGGCGGTAGTTATCGCCCGCCGTGCACTGGAAGAAAAAGGGATACTTTGATTTGGGTAGATATATCAGTTGAATAAGCCCACTGTTTCCGAAAATCTAGTTCCGGAAATTCTGTAGGACAGGCTTTCCAGCCTGTTACTGCATTCCTGTATTCATCATGGACACAGCAACAGGCTGGAAAGCCTGTCCTACATAACCGATATTTCAACTGTCCGAGAAAATGATTTTTCAGAGCAACTTCATCAGCCTGTCCGCTGCCTTCTGCGTATCTTCAAGACTTTTAAACTCGATCTCTTTCGTCTTCAGCCCATCCAGAATAGAATTTAATTTCTTCACACCCCCGGCCCTTAACCCGTATCCCGC
>JAPKYR010000257.1 GCA_026394215.1 bacterium | reverse complement strand
TATTCCCGAATCTCAGCCCTTGTCATCGGCGCGAATTTCACCCTTGTCGTGACCAGGACTCTGTCAGTTATTTCCTTACCGCCCAAATACTCGCTTTTTTCTCTTTTGCCAATCGCGACCCCTGTCGCGACTGTATGCCAGTTGCCTGCAAGCCTGTCGAGAAATAACTCAGCTTCTTTCTCATTCGATGGTTTCCCTAGAACAACCCCGTCTTCCGAAACGACAATTGTATCGGCAGCAATGAAAGTCCCCGGAAGGTTCGATTTCATCGCAAGCTTCAATTTCGACTTCGCGATATACTCCGCCTGTCCGACAATGTCGCCGTTGTATCCCTCGAGAAGGTATTTTTCATCATCAATCTCGAGCGGGAGGATATCAAACTTCAGGCCGGTGAGCTTTAGCAATTCGCGACGCCTCGGAGAGTGTGATGCAAGGAAAATAAAATCATCCATACTTAAGTCCCCTTTATAATACTATTTTAGCAAAATTATCCTAAAAATCCACTAATTAATTTAGTAACTACATACTTAATTTCCAGAAATTTCCCCTAAAAATAAATCCCGGCGGATTCAGGAGGAGCGGGTTCCGCCGGGACCTAACATGAGAATCGCTCAAATTTAGTCTGTAATTCGATAGCTTCCTTATACTATTTATACCATCTTAAAGCAGGTTGCGGAAGGGGTATTAATCGAGATTCAGATGTTTTCACTAAAATTAACATTACCGGTTTTTGGCCTTCCTCTTTCAAAATTAATACTGTCCGGTTACACTATCTCTGTAAATGAAAAAAACGAGTAAATCGAAGGTCCTTGGGCTGATCAGCCTTGGATGCCCCAAAAATACAGTCGACAGCGAATTCCTTCTTGGTAAGCTCCAAGTCCTTGGTTGGAAATTCACCGATGATATCGATAAAGCAAGTTGTTTAGTCGTAAATACTTGCGGGTTTATTAACGACGCCAGACTTGAAAGTGAAGAAGCGTTAGAGGAAATCTGCAGCGTAAAGGCTGAAAGACCCGATGTGATCCTTGTCGCAACAGGATGTCTTCCTCAACGCGAATCTACCGATTTAAAAATAGACTTTCCCGAGCTCGACCTTATCGTTGGAGTCGGAAGCCTGAATGAACTTCCTGACCTTATCGATAAACTATGGCAGGATAGAACCAGCAAACACGAAAATCCTGGAAATTTGATAATCCCCGGACGCGCATCTCTCTTTTCGTCATCCGCGCCGCGTATCAGAGTCACACCGGCATGGACGGGTTATATGAAAATTTCGGAAGGCTGCGACCACTCATGCGCTTTCTGCACGATCCCATCGATCAAAGGTCCGCACATTTCCCGACCTATTGACGACCTTGTTCGCGAGGCGGAACAACTAGCTTCCGACGGAGTAAAAGAGCTCATTCTCATAAGTCAGGATACGACAGCTTTTGGGTCCGATACGGGAACAAATTTAAAAAATCTCCTCGTGGAACTTGATAAAATTGAAGGGATTTCATGGATCAGGATTCATTACATGTATCCGAGCAAAATTTCCGATGGACTTCTCGATGTGATCGCTGAATCAAAGCACATAATCCCTTACTTCGATATTCCCCTGCAGCATACTCAATCGAAAATTCTCGAAGCGATGGACCGTCTCGCGCCTGAAACCGATACGCTTGCTCTGGTAAAAAAAATACGCAAGCGATTCAAAAAATCCTATAATCCTGCCTGCATACGGACTACTTTTATCGTTGGATTTCCGGGTGAATCCGAAGATGATGTCGAGGCGATGCGGGAATGGATCGAGAAGGCGAAAATTGACCGCCTGACGGTATTCGAGTTTTCGCCTGAGGAAGGAACCCACGCCGCCGATCTTCCGGATCAGATTTCGGAATCCGAATCAGAATCGCGGATGCACCGGATAATGGAAGCTCAGTATGATATTTCCCTCGAAATCAATGAAACCTGGGTTGGAAAAGAGATCGACGTTCTCCTGGAAGGATTCTCCGATGATGGACGGCTTGTAGGGCGGAGTTATCGCGACGCTCCTGAGATCGACGGGCTTATTTTTGTCGAAGGGGTTCCCGATGAAAAAGAATTTGGGGAGATTGCCCGAGCGATTGTAACCGGCGCATTGCCTTATGATCTTGAAGCGGAATTCAAACGTTAAATTGTGACTTTAAAAATTGCAAAAAGAATATGCCGATTGCGCTGGCTGGTAATGTCATGTACCATCCCTATTACATCAGCGCCTGACTTTATGCGGAGTTTATGAATATGATACCTTATCCAAAGGGAAAACCGACCGGTCGGACCGGGCTTAAAAGCGACCGTGATCTCACGAATGCAGAGAAAATAATTTACGGCCTGATAGACAGGAAAATGACTGTCGCTACGGCCGAGAGTATCACTGCAGGCGGGTTCGGACAGGCTTTGACCCGCGTGCCGGGAAGCTCCCGCGTATATAAAGGCGGCGTGATTGTTTACACGAAGGAATTGAAAAAGCAGCTTCTCGGAATTACCGACGAACTTTTAAATAAAGGCCTCGTCACTCCTGAGCTCAGTCTGGAAATGGCAAGAAGGACACTTGACCTGTTCAATGTGGACTATGCTGTCGGGGTTACCGGTAACGCAGGCCCTACCACAGATGAGGGTGGTGGAGGTGTGGGCGAGGTTTATTGGGCTGTATGCAATGCTTCAGGCAAATCCGAAATATTTGAATATCATCTTTTTGGAAACCGCGATGAAGTCCGTATGAAAGCGGTCGCGAACGGCTTAAGGAACCTTCGCGATTTTATGGATTCGGATGATCAAAAATTATCGGTTATTGCGAGAGATAGATAAGATGAAAATATACGCAATCAGGCATGGTTTATCTCTTGCGAACCATCAGGGAAAGATTCAGGGACACTCCGATACCGGCCTTGCGGATTCCGGAATAGAGCAGGCGAAGCTTCTTGGACGATATTTTAACCGCGAGGGGATTTACCCCGATGTTATCTACACTTCTCCTTTGAAGCGAGCATTTAATACGGCGAATTTGATCGCGGAAAATCTGGAAAATAAAACTGACGTAATCCCCGAAAACGGCTTGATGGAGATCGATGTAGGAAAACTGTCCGGAATATCCATGGAAGAAGCGCTGAAACGGTATCCGGGCGGGTGGTCGGGCGATGTAAATAAATGGCTCGATTTCTCGCTTGCAGGCGGGGAGAGTTTCGACGGATTTTTTGACCGTGTATCGATTGCGGTTAATGAATTAATAAGAGACTGGGATCTTCTTGAAGACAGGACGGTATTTTTTGTCGCTCATGCCGGAACATTGAGACCCATTCTGAAGACCCTTCTTGCAACTGAAAGCGATATGATGTTTTTTACATTCGGAAACTGCTGCCACATAAAGCTTGAATACAGGCTTGTAAGCAACGGCATCAGGAGAGTAATGAGCAGCCTTGTTACGATCGATACAGTCACCGCTTTGATGGGAGAAAAGCTGCCATCTGAGGATACAAAGGATACTGTCGGCGAAAAGATCGGGTGATTTACAGCTTTTCAATATTCCAGGTATACTGCACCGAGAATTCCCTGAACGTTTCCATGCGGCGAGTATCCTCGTAATCATCCCCCTGCACTCTCACACTGTCTCCAGTCATCGCGCGGGTTCCATCGGGCGCCCAGACACCCTCCAGTAACGATGGATATAGAAAATCCCAGAAATCAATTATCCGGGTCGAATTATTCGGGTCGAGTAGAGACACAGGGAGTTCATCCGCCGTAATCTCATAGCCTTCATCCGTAATTTTACCGTGAAGAATAAGATCGACTGTGCCGTACTGATCCCATTGCCCCTGAGCAATATCTTCGTATTTCAGAATCAGCCCGTTATGTGTATCCCAGCAGAATAGCTGGACATGCGCGACGCCAGATAAGCTCCCGTCATCGAATTCATTGAGCGTCACGTTCGCCTCCATGCGCCAAGCTCGATTCCAGTAATCATTTTCCTCACGCAACACAAGCCGGGCAGTAGTGAGAACCTGCCCGCCCCATGTCCCGACATTGTAAAGTTCCTGAGGTATATTTTGAGGAGGCTGTTTCGGACAAGCGGATATAGTTGCGAGAAATATCAGCGCAAGAAGAATGACAATGGGTTTATGAAGTGATTTCATGTTTCTATCGAAATTATACAAAATATTTACCAATTTTGCCCATGATGATACATTCCATCCATTTTTGCCAATTATGATCGTATCAGAACCACGCGCGTAAGCAAGTGGTTTGCCAAGGTCCACATATATATTTGGTTAGACAGATGCTAAAATGTTAGAAAGTGTAGATGGTAGACCACTTGCTTACGCGCGTGGTTCTGATACACCTCATGCAGTACACCCCATCCAGTAAACCCAATCCAGGATTCTTGATAAATTTTCAGTTGGCGCGGGTGAATTCACATTCAAGCACTGGAAAAGTAGATACGCTATTACCGGCAAGAATTTTCACAATTATCGTTCCGGTGCCGCTGGTGTGAATTCTTCCAAGCCATGAGTCCGGATGCGCGGGTAACGGTTCCATTGCGATAATTCCATTTTCTAAAGTCGATTCGACAATATAATTCACAAACGGAGCACTGTCGCATCCGACTTTGCATCGCACAAGAACGTAAATATCGTCCGCGAAAATCGGCGATGGGATTATTCCTGCAAGTAGCTCCGCGCTCTCGAAGACTCCGCCCTGCGTTCCACTGTTCCCAAGCGCTGCCCCCGCATTGATGATGCCATGGCCAAGGTAATCGTCGACTCCGTTCTGATCAGCGTCCGTGCTGCCGAGGGAAAGCGCTGTGCTCTGGATTACCGACCTGACCTCCAACGGTGAAAGGCTCGGGTCGTGTGAGAGTATTAACGCTGCCAGCCCCGAGACTTGCGGACATGCGAAACTGGTTCCATCGAGACGCGCGTAATTCCTGACGGAATAAATTGCGAATGGTACTTCCGACTTCGGACGGTATGGAGTTGTAGTATAAACACTTGTCCCGACCGCAGCCACAGACACGACAGCCTCGCCATAATTGGAAAAACCTGCGCGCACAAGTTGGGCTGGATCGGTGATGAACCCGCTCGGACCGGAATTATCGAGCGCGGCAACGCCTATAACCTGGCTGAATGCCGCGGGAAAATAAAGGCTGGCGTTGTCGATATCGGGATTTCCCGTAGCCTGGTAATATTTCCCGGGATCTGCGTTACCGCTCGCGGCAACAATTACAGTTCCGGAATTGTACGCGTTCGCAATCGCATCGGCCTCGAGGCCGTTTGTTCCTTCTCCGCCGAGGGAAAGATTAATTACGTCCGCCCCATGCGCGACGGCGGAATCGATCGCCTGAACTTCGTCCGCTATTGTGCATGTCAGGTCGGCTCCACCGCACGCCCTGAACGCCATAAGGCGGATATCCCAGGCCATACCCGCGATTCCGATGCCGTTATTCCCCTGTGCCGCGATTATTCCCGCGACTGCAGTTCCATGTCCCGAATCGTCGAATACATTATCGGCTCCGATGATATCGGGGTCTTTCAGATTTTCCTTCCAGATTACCTTTCCCGCGAATTCGGGATGCTCGACATCGATCCCGGTATCGATAACCGCGACATTTATGGTCACTGAGCCGGTGGTGACATCCCATGCTGATACAACATCCGTGGGAACCATATACTCCTGGCGGTTGAAATCCGGGTCGTTGGGGGTAAAGGCGCAGTGTCTTATTAGGTTTGGATAAACACTGCGAATACCTGTAGAGCCTTCAAGCTGCGCGAGAATTTCCGCGACACTCCGTCCTGAATCGATCTTAAATATCGCGGCTGGACGATGCTGAAAAGTCTCGGTAATTTCAAGGCCGTGAAGCGTTTCAGGCGCGAGGGAACACAAAGTCCGCACATCGTCGAAAACAATTATAACTTCACCGGGGACATATTCCTCGGACGATAGCGTGTCCTGCCATTGCGCGACACGATCAAGATACGCCTGACTTCCAAGGCCGGTCGAATTCACGGAAGAATTCCATACGGCAAGGAAAGCAATCAAGAAAAGGGTTAGGAATCGCCATGGACGAAGTATTTTCATTCGCTGAACCTTAGAACTACCGCGACCGTGGTAGCGCCCGCGCTACTTCCCTCGGTCTCGATTATATCGTTGACAGCAAGGGCTTCCGACCTTGCATTGGCTACATTACCATTCAGATAATTTACAAACGAACGATACGCCTGCAGGTCGTACTCGTTGATATCGTCATGAGTCGGCGCGGACGAATAAAATCCCGGATCGTCGATAGCCGACGTTACCGCAGCGACAGTCTCGTTGAAATGAAAATCCCCGTCGGATGTCATCAGGGCAAGCTCCGATCCGGAAAGTCCGGCCCATGCGTCGATATTTCCGGCCCAGCCGTTTAGCGCGTCATGGAAATTTCCAGAAGCCTTTATCGGATCGTTCAAACCCCTTCCGCGCGTCCAGGCAAGAGCGCAATACGCGCTCGCGCTTCCGATAGAGGCTTGTCCGGACCGTACATTATCGAGATATTGAAGAAAAAATGTCTCCGCGGACGCGAAATCGCCGGCGTTATAACTCGCCCATCCGCTGTTGAGCGACTGTTCGGATATGCTCAGAGTCCCGATATTATTTGTGCCGCCTGCCGCGATCGCCACATTCAATTTACCTTCCAGCTTCAATCCTGCAGTTTCATTGAACCATGATGCGTTGAGGATATAGTTCCCGGGATCGGCGCTTAGAAGAAATTCGCCATTCGCATCCGGATGGCCTGTAACGCCGCTACCTTCAAGAATCAGCACTGCGTCTGCACTTGATATAATCGCCCCGAACCCGTCGATCAGTGTTCCCCTGACGGAGCCGACAGATGGAGAAGAAGAACCCCCACCGCCGCACCCGGCGATGGGGGTCATGAAAAATATCAGTGCAATAACTGAAAATAGTTTTATAAATCGATTGGTCATTCAACAACCACAATTGTATACCATTCTAATTCCTGAATGCGATCTATAACTTCCTGGCGCTGGTCGATAACGTTACCGAGTGGGGTATAAAGATCGCGTCTCTCGAAAGCCAGATTCGCGTAGAACCCGGGAGAAAGCGAGAACGGATCCCATCCACGGTTATCGCCGTCGACAAAACCGGTATACCCGAACTCCGGCGTATCGCATATCGCGACAAGGATTCCCCTGTCAAGGTCGACATATGCGCGTCCATAGACGATTATGTCTCCGGAAATATGGGATTCTTTTCTAACCGACTGGAGATCGCCGGTATCAGGGTCTTCAAGTGTTCCCTCGTCAGATGTATCGACCTCGAATTGTAAAATTCCTTTAAGGTCGATAGCTGCCATCCTGAATCGGTAAGTAGTCCGGATATCCGCGAGCGTATAGGTAAGAGGGATATCCATGGTCTCGCCGACATAAGGAATCGTCCAGCTCATCGGTGCACGCCAGCTTTCACCCAAATGAACCTGATAATCCGGCAAAGTCACGAAGTGAACTGTCTGGAAGACCTGCCTGACAGTAACGGATCGTGATGGATCGATAATATCGCCGATCATATCTAACCCCGAAACATCCAGCATGCGTCCGGATTCGCTCATGACGTAATTCAGGTTCGATTCCATAATCGGCGTAACCTCGAATGCACCCTCGCCGGCCAGGTCTGTCTCGCCGTCCCCGCCGCTAGAGCCGCCGCCGATACTACCGGCGCCGCCACCCGATTGAAATTGATCGGGAGGCTGCAATGGAGCATTAAGATCTTCCGGAGGCGGTGTGCCGATATCCGGTGGTCGGGTCGGGCCACCGGATGGATTCTCATTACCAACCGGACCGGAAGCATTTACCGATTCATACGTGTTGAACCTGACATGTACTCCAACCAGTCCATTACCGGATGAGTTAATTTCTTCGTCGTAAATTGTCCAGATTGCCCCACCGACATTTGTCCGCTTTCCCGGTTCAATCTCCAGACCGGTAAGGGAAATCCCGGCCTGGTAGTGCCAGAGATTCCCCGCCATCGGATTGAACCTGATTGTGGCGTCAAAATATTGTCTGGATTGGGCGTCCTTCGGGCTGAACATCAGCAACGAAAGAAGAAAAGCCGCGGTCAGCCAAATGCGATACCTTGTCATCGAATATCCTCCGAAGACATATTTTTATCTTTATTAAGTATAATCTCTACTCACAATATCCAAAGACGGTATTCTAACTAATATTTGTGTCCGGGTCAAACTCTAATTTCACCCGGCCACCATGGAAAATCGGCCCATAATGCTTCAAGGTTGTAATAATCGCGTGTTTCGGGCCGGAACAGATGGATAACAATATCCCAGAAATCAATCAGCATCCACCTTGAATCGTCTTCCCCTTCAATTCCAAAAAGCTTCAGGCCATTCTCGTTCAAAGCTTTGACTATCGATCCCTTCGCGCTCTTCGCCTGTGCGCCCGACATCACCGTGCCGAGTATCACAAAATCGCAGAACGGTGTAAAGCTCCTTAGATCGTAAACACGTATATCCTCGACCTTTTTCTCATTAAGCGCTTCGACACCTTTTTGGACATCTGCCGGGATTCGCTCCCAGTCAATATAACCAGTGATGATTTCATCATCTTTTTTATTATCCATTACCGGTAAACTCATTTAATCTCCTGCCGGACCAACACCCC
>JAPKYR010000170.1 GCA_026394215.1 bacterium | reverse complement strand
AGCAATAAGGGTGTTCTTGAAGCCCCGAAACGTCAGGCGGCACTGTTAATCGAGCGTGGCGAAATCCCACCAGAATATCAGAATCTTTCTAAAGAGGAATTCATTAAGAAATTTGTCGCAGACACGGTCGGTGTACTTGCTGTCCATCATCTGCACGGTGACGACGGTTTTGAGCACCTTCTTTTTCTCGGAATGCGCGATACGCGCGAGTTCGGACCTGTTATAACGGCGGGATCGGGTGGAAGCGATATCGAAAAGTTGTCCGAATATCTTGAAAAAAACCATGCCAATGTTACAGTTAGTCCCGGTGTTACAGACGAAAAATCTTTTTTTAACGCGTTCCGTAACACTTTAATTTTTAAATCATTGGCTGGAGATTATAAAAGAAATCTTCAGAAAATCGATGAGAAAAGTATTGAAGACCTTCTCTCCCGGTTTCATGCATGTGTCTGGCGATATTCTCCTCTCAATCCCGATGCGCCATTCTGGTTTTCGGAATTCGAGATCAACCCATTCAAGGTAAATTCGAACAGGTTGTGGGCTTTGGACGGAGTGCTCCGATTCAGAAACGTCGAACCCCAGAAATCCCCACGGCCTCTTGGTAAACTCCGAAATTTACTGAAGCCTGAAAATATTTGTGTCATCGGCGTGTCCGGAAAGGAAATAAATCTCGGGCGCGTGATCTTGAGAAATTTGATCGATGGTAATTTCCCGCTTGATAAAATCGCGATAGTAAAACCCGGCGATGACGAGATCGATGGAATCAGATGCTACCCGTCGATCAGCGACCTTCCCGGAAAATTCGATGTGATAATTCTTTCGGTCGCCGCGCAACAGGTGCTATTGACGGTTTCCGAAATTATCGAATCGGGGAAAGCCGAGTCGATAGTACTTATCACCGGCGGGATGGGCGAAAAAGATGGTGCGGGGGACGAAGAGGAGAAGTTAAGGCAAATCATTGAGAATTCCCGAAAGCGTGGCGATAAAGGTCCGGTGCTTGTCGGCGGAAATTCACTCGGATTGATAAGCGTGCCGGGCGGATATGACACCATGTTCGTGTCAAAATCGAAACTCCCTCGCGATCCCGAAAATCCGATGAACGGAAATGTCGCGTTCATAAGCCAGTCGGGCGCGTTCATGGTTTCCCGCATGAGCAATTTGTCCGACCTTCGACCCCGCTTTGTCATCAGCACCGGCAACCAGGTCGATCTTGGCGTTGCGGATTTTGTCGGACATTTATCGGGCGACCCGGAGGTCAGAGTTTTCGGAATTTACATGGAAGGGCTTAAGTATCTGGAAGGGCTTCACCTTGCCGAAACAGCGAAAAAAATAACTCGGTCAGGCCGGGATGTGATTATTTACAAAGCCGGGAGGTCGAAGGAAGGCCGTCATGCATCGAGCGGGCACACCGCAGCGATCGCGGGCGACTGGGATGTCGCGAATGCTGTTCTTACAAAGGCCGGATGCATAGTCGCTAACTCTTTCGAGGAATGGCAGCATCTTATTATGCTTTCATCGCTACTTTCGGATCGAAAAATCGGAAAGGGACGTCTGGCGGCTGTTTCGAACGCCGGTTATGAAGCGGTCGGAATGGCAGACAGTATCAAGGGATCGACATGGTCTCTTGAACTAGCTGAGTATTCACACGCGACAATCGGTAAACTCACAAATCTGCTGAGTGAATATAAACTCACGCAACTTGTAAATCTGCGGAACCCGATGGATGTCACTCCGATGGCGACCGATCACATGCACGCGGAAATTCTGAAAGCGATCGCGGACGATGAAAATGTGGACGTGCTGGTCTACGGGTGCGTTCCGTTATCTCATATGATGAAAACTCACGCGAAGGGCGGCGTCGACGGGGATGGAATCGAGGACCCGGAGAGTATATGCCAGTCAGCTATCAAGCTGTTTAAAAACGAGATTAAAAAACCATTTGTCATGGTGGTCGATTCCGGAAGATTGTACGATCCGATGGCAAAATT
Source organism: bacterium (assembly GCA_026394215.1). Classification (GTDB taxonomy): domain Bacteria; phylum JAJVIF01; class JAJVIF01; order JAPKYR01; family JAPKYR01; genus JAPKYR01. The sequence continues at coordinate 1,758 of JAPKYR010000170.1, read as the reverse complement.
GCTTCTGTATGCGGGAATACCGGTGTTCCGGTCTGCGGACGATGCGGTCAGGACAGTCGGCAGGTGGATTTCAGCGAAGTTGTATACTGTATAGTTGATAACGGTGAACCCTTGGAATAAAATTAATATCTAATTCAATAGGAACCATTCATTTTTTTGGTATACTTATGATGCGAATGCCAATAAACCGGGAGGCTGGCTGATGAAATGCTATTTTAGACACTACTTCATCCTGCTAAGTGTAGTAATCCTTTTGACAGGATGCTCCGGAAAAGGAAATCCCTCGACTCCTGACGTTGTACCCGGTGAAAATCCCGCAGCGGTTTTATCGGCGGAATCAGGAAGCGCCGATACAAACCACTACCTTCTTATGAGTGGAGAAATCAACGCAGATATCTCGAACCCCGACGATATCAAAGTTGAAGTCGTCCCGGCCCGTGACAGCGAGATCCATCTGAATATTCTGAAATTCCTCGATGGTCCGCCATGCGGCAACTGTTTGAAAGTCGTCAGTTTCTATATGGCCGCTTACAAGGTGCTCCAAGTCGATATCCAGATCACGCACCCGATTCCAGATCCGGACCTGACAGTTTTCGATTGTCGCGCGATTATGATGTTCGAGGAAAATCTCGAATTCTGGAACCTTGGTAAAACTGTATCTTTCCCCGACGATGAACACGGGGGGCTTTTAAATCCGGAAGGCTACTCGTCGCTTTATTATCCCGGCACAGAATCGACCGCTCCAGGCCCGTTGTTTAGTTACTATCCCGGAAAATTAGCCTCGGAGTATTTTTATGATGCCGCGACATGTAATCCGTATCGTCGCCACATCTCAAGTAATCCCGCAAACACACGCAATGCGTTCTATTCATCCGACAATGTCGTGCAGGGATATGACATTCAGTTCGGGGAAATGTGGCTGACTATCGGCTACGCGGTCGATGTTTCATGGGCGATGCCCCTGAACACTCCGGTCGACGATCCCATGACCGATTTTGGTTTAGATGCGAACTGCTCTGAGCCATGGAAAATCGAAGTGACTGAGGAGCCTCCCGGCGGTGGAATCAACCAGGATGGCGGCGAGACGAAAGTAATTATCGACGTTTACGACTGGCAGGGAAGCGCGTCTCATACCGAGCCGGTCCTCGAATGCAATATGTCAATGGGATTATTAGAAGCGAACTGGGTGGAAAATACGGACGAATATTCGCGTTATGAAGCGATCCTGTCCCCTCAATACACCCCTCCCGGAGGATTCTATCCATGCCTGATTGCGATCGAGGATAACGAAAACGATCCGGTCAACGAACCGTGGCTCGATCAGACCGCGTATCAGCTTTACCAGGTCAGGGTCGAGGGTCCTCCGATCGCGCAGGCATCGGCGGATTCCATGATGCAGACCGTGGGAACGCCGCTTCACTTTTTCGATGACGGGTCGTATGACGCCGATGGCGGCGATATCCAGCTCTATGAGTGGGATTGGGACAACGACGGCTCTTTCGATGAAACAGGCGCGGATGTCAATCACATATGGAATGATTTGGGCACATATTATGTCCAGTTCAGGGTTACAGATGATGAGGGGCATACAGGTGAATTATATCAACCTCTCGAAATTACTATTGTCGAGCCGGGAATCCCGGCGAATCCGATCGAACTCACTCCCGACAATTTGAATTTTTACCCCTACAGTGTCGCCGTGGACGGCAATTTCGCGTATGTGGCGAGTTACGACAACGGGCTTCATATTTTCAATAT
>JAPKYR010000279.1 GCA_026394215.1 bacterium | reverse complement strand
CAACTCGGACGGCACACTCGCCTGGGCGAAACGCGCCGGGGGAAGTTATTACCAGGATTTGAGCTATGAAGTCACGGCGCTTGCGGACAATTCGACAGTCGTGACAGGAGCATATGGAAGTTCAGTCACATTCGGACAGGGTGAGCCGAACGCGACAGTCCTGAATTCGGCTGGAGGCACCGATATTTTCATCGCGAAATACAACGCGAACGGCACACTAGCGTGGGCGAAAAGGGCAGGAGGATCATTTAATGATGCTGCTACTGCAATCACGACGCTTTCGGACAGTACGACAGTCGTGACAGGTTGGTATGCCGGATCGGCCGTATTCGGACAGGGCGAGCCGAACCAGACATACCTGAATGCAGTTGGAGGTCTCAATATCTTCATCGCCCATTATAACCTGGACGGCACACTCGCTTGGGTTAGAGGCGCCGAAGGATTATTTGTCAATGAATGGGGCAATGGAATAACCACACTTTCGGACGATTCGACTGTAGTGACCGGAGGATATAATATATCGGCTACATTCGGACCGGGCGATCCGAACCAGACTGTTCTGAATTCCGCCGGAAGTTACGATATTTTCATCGCACGATACAACACGGACGGGACAATCGACTGGGCGCGATCCGCTGGAGGACTGTACCTCGATGAAGGCTCGGGAATCACGGCACTTTCGGATGATTCGACAGTCATAACAGGAATGTTTGAAGGATTGGCCACATTCGGACCTGGCGAGCCGGCCCAGACTATCGTTACTTCCGCTGGAGAGAGCGATATCTTCATCGCGCGGTATCATGAATGATCGATAGGATGTACCGGATTCAGTGAGGTGAAAATCAGGTCAATCGGCGCCTTCGACACGGATTTCGATGACTGTCGATGCGCGGGCGGCGCCGGGTGAGGGGATTTTAATACTTAACACGCCATTTTCCAGTTGAGCTTCGACTTTGTCGGGCGTGATTTTTACAGGGAAATTAAGTTTACGCATGAATGTTCCGGAATGGCGCTCGATAAGTCTGCATGGTCCGGGAGGCTCGTCGGCGGGGATAGTGCCGGTGACGGTGAGATAATTCTCGCCGGCTTCTATCGAGATATGCTCGGGAAGTACGCCGGGGAGGTCCATGCGGACATAAAATACGCGGTTGCTCAAAGAAATATCGACGGGCGGACGGAAACCGTGGCGGCCGGATTGCTCGACTTTTCCGGCGATACCGGTAATCTCGAATCTACCATGGGTTCTGTTAAATCGGAAGATCAGCATATTTCATACCGGAATCACGCGGATGGCCTTGGCTCGGGCCGCGTCCTGCCGGCAGGTTTTCGTTTCGGAAGTTCCCCGTTGGCAGGTTTTTTAGCTTTCTGAGTTTTGGATTCCTTCTCGGCATTCGATTTTTTCTTTGAAGCCGCTTTTCCAGTCTCGGCTTTTTTCGTCGAGACTTTCGGTTTTTCCAGGGCTATTTCAAGCACGTCCCAGATTTCTGTCGCGAAATAGAACTTCATTTTCTTTCGAACTTCCTCGGGGATGTCCTCGAGGTGGGATTCGTTGGCTTTCGGAATAATCAGGTTGTAAATCCCGTAACGGTAGGCGGCGAGGGCTTTTTCCTTGACGCCGCCGATAGGAAGTACTTTTCCCGAGAGCGTAACTTCGCCGGTCATCGCGACGTCTCTGCGAACACGTTTACCTGTGAACAAACTTACGAAGGCGGTGGCAATTGTCACGCCAGCCGAAGGGCCGTCCTTTGGAATCGCGCCGGCGGGAACGTGGACATGAAGCTCCTGTCCTTCGTAGAAATTCTTATCGAGGCCGAGTTTTTCGGCGTTCGATCTGATAAATGTAAGCGCCGCCATGGCGGATTCCTGCATGACTTTTCCGATATGGCCGGTGATTGTCAGGCCGCCCTTTCCGGGCATCGATCTCGCTTCGACATACAGGACTTCGCCGCCGACGGACGTCCATGCAAGCCCGGTAGCCACATGCAGAGAGTGGCGATTGTCCTTTCGAGATTTCGGACGCCGGCTTCGCGAGTGTAACCCCTGACAATTTCCTGATATCCGGTACGGGTAATTTTCATCTGTTTCGGATACAGGCCGTGATTTTCGAGCTGTTTCGGGAACAGGTGCCGGCGTGCAATCTCGACTTTCTCTCGCTCGGTATAGCTGGAGAGGTTAATAACTTCAATCCTGTCGTAAAGAGGTGGAGGGATGGTATCGGGCAGGTTGGCGGTCGCGATGAACATGACTTTAGAGAGGTTGAAGGGGACCTCAAGATAATGATCGGAGAATGTAATATTCTGCTCGGGATCGAGAACTTCGAGCATGGCAGCGGACGGGTCGCCGCGGAAATCGCTTCCGAGCTTGTCGATCTCATCGAGCATAAATACGGGATTGTCGCTGCCCGCATCGCGAATGCTCTGCAGGATGCGTCCGGGAAGCGCGCCGACATAGGTTCGCCTGTGTCCGCGGATTTCAGCTTCATCTCTGATACCGCCGAGGCTGGACCTCACAAATTTTCTGCCGATTGCCCTTGCGATCGACATTCCAAGCGACGTTTTACCGGTGCCCGGAGGTCCGATAAAGCAAAGTATCGGGCCTTTCATGCTGGGCTTAATTTTCTTGACGGAGAGATATTCAAGGAGCCTTTCCTTGATTTTATCGAGGCCGTAATGGTCCTCATCGAGGATTTTCTGAACGTGGATGATATCGAGATTATCCTGGGTGGACAAGTTCCACGGCAGGCATGTGAGCCAGTCGAGGTATGTGCGCACAACGGATGATTCCGCGGAATCGGGATGCATCCGCTCGAGCCTTTTCAATTCCTTCTCGGCCTTGTCACGGACCTCATCGGGCATCAGGCTCTCATCAATTTTTTCGCGGAACTCCTCGATCTCCTGGCCTTTTTCATCGCCCTCGCCGAGTTCTTTCTGGATCGCTTTGAGTTGTTCGCGAAGCACATACTCGCGGTGGGCTTTTCCAAGCTCCACCTGAGCCTGGTTCTGGATTTTCGATGAAATTGCGAGGACGTCGAGTTCTTTTGCGAGGAAACCGACAACTTTTTTAAGTCTGGCTTCGGGGATAATGGTTTCGAGGATTTCCTGTTTTTCAGCTACGCTTAAGTCGAGGTTGGTGGCGACCATATCGGCAAGCATGCCGGGTTCCTCGATACCGTCGGCGGCCATGAGCATCTCCTGGGAGATATTTTTACCCATAGTCGCGCACCGTTTGAACTGCTCGGTGACGGTTTTCATGAGGGCATGGACGGTGTTGTTGGTGGATTTATCCTCGACGATCTCCTCAATCTCGACTTTGAAATAATCGTCTTCCTGAAGATATTTTTTAATTCGGACTCGTGTGAGGCCCTGGGCGAGCACGCGGACTTCATTTTCAAGCCGCGCCATACGGAGGATGATCGAGAGGGTTCCGATCTGAAAGAGATCGGCCGGCCCCGGAGATTCGATCTTGCTGTCCCTCTGGCTCAGCAGCACGACTTTCCGGTTCGTTTCGATCGCTTCATCGAGCGCCTGAATACTACCCGGTCTTCCGACCGAGATCGGGGCGACAAGGTAGGGGAAAACGACAAGGTCGCGGAGCGGTATAAGGGGGCTGACCTCCGGGACCTCGTTAGTGTCGGGGGCTGGCACGCCGGGAGATTCAAGTTTATCTGTCACAGCTTGTGTCCATCCTCATAAATCAGCCTTCAGGCGTGAAAGTCGGATGCGCTGAAGGCATTAAATTTAATTCAGCCGTTTAAGGAAGTATAACATAACACAAAAGAGCCAGAGAAATCCGGTTCCAAGAATAGTATCAGGGATCGTGGGGCCGGGTTATTCAATGCGACTGAATATCACGGAAAAAGGGGCAAGGAATTATCAGCGTATTTCCACAATATTCACATTCCTTACTTGACAACGGTTTTTTTCAGGTTAATATTTAATTGATAATCTAATCCGGTGCCGGGAAGGAGGGATGGCTTTCATAAAAAAAACTACAAATATTTGTTCTCATTTGTAACAGCGACCTGTTAAAATTAGTATAACCGCTTCGGAGGTGGATTATGAAAATCTATACATTGATCTGTCTTGCAGCGATCCTTCTGTTTGGATGCGTTCTATTCCATTAATATGATTTCGCCCAACGGAAATAACGTATTTGTCCCCGAATTGGTCCCCGAATTGCACACCGCTTGACAATTGAAACAGATATGATACCTTTTAATTGATGCAGAAGTTAGGAGTCCTATAGCCGCTCAACAATTGGAGGACGAGGCAATGTTCCGTAATATGCTTGTTATTGTGATCGCTATGATCGCGGTGGTCGGTTGCGCTTCAGATTCCCCGATCATGCCCGACCCCGGCGCTCCACTCGCGCAACAAAATCAATATTCCACATCCGGCAATGATAGCCCATATCGCCTTTGGGGGGAATGGACGCTCTATATCGACGCCGGGCATGAACGCGTGGATGTTGTCCCTCGCCGAGAGGCGCGCGTTCACCTCAATATACTCAAGTTCCTCGAAAGTTACTGCACTGACTGTCTTACAATCACCGATATCAAAAACAACGGCGACAGCACAATCGACCTCACCGTTCAAATCACTCATCCCTTCCCCGGATTTCCTGAGTACACCGGGTTCGATGTGAAGGGAATCATCATGTTCAACGGGTCACACCTGATAGACGCAGGCAGTAGTTCTGGAGTCGAGTTACCCGATCCTTGCAGAATTTCCTGGCGCGAATTGGGCGATCCGCAGGTGCTCAACCCGGACGGATATGTCCGGCGATGGAGCCCTACCTACGATTCGGGCAACAGCCTTCCCATTTTCAACTACTGGGAAGGCAAGTACGCAACCGGCGTTCCATCAGCCGATGTGAACGCCTACCTTGACTTTTTCACAACAGTCGAGCGGCACATGTTTAGCGTCAACTCTTCCGTATCGCGCACCTACAAAATCTGGCTCCCGCCCGGGCAGCCTGTCGTCGCGGGATATGCTGTCGAGGCCTGTTGGGAGCCGCCCACAGTGACGCCTGTGGATGACCCTTTGACCGACTTCCCCCTGACCGCTAATCAACCTGAGCCGTATCATCTGAAATGGGTGGTCAACAACGGCGAACCGATCAAAGAATATTCCCAATGCTGCCTGGGCGCCGGCGATTGCAGCGAATACAGGGTTGAGGTCAAACAATGGGGAGGGATCACGGTGGATTACACCCTGCAGTACTACAGTGCCGAGCAACCCTATGGGGAGCAAAGTTGGCTAGTGCTCTGCGAACCTCCCGAGAACGAAGTCATGTCTCCCATTAACCATTTTAGTATTCCGAGTCCCCCAGACAAGTATCAGTGTCTCTATGTGGCGCTCGAACATCACCAGTGGCCCTTATGCGACACTAAATGGGCGTACGACATTCTGGAATTTGAAGTCGTTGAGTGAATTGACATCCGATCTTGACGAATGAATTGGAGGTAAAAATCATGTCAAGAAAACTCGGAACACTCATCTGCATCATTGGTTTTGGAATGATCTGGTCTTGCCTTTTCGTCGGATGCGCGTCGCTGCCCCCGGTTGCTCCGCAAATCAACCCGTCTGGAGCTGAACTGCTGTCGCAGGGCCAGTCACCTGACAAAGGCCCATATCGCCTTTGGGGGGAATGGACGCTCTATATCGACGCCGGGCATGAACGCGCGGATGTTGTTCCTCGCCGAGAGGCGCGCGTTCACCTCAATGTACTCAAGTTCCTCGAAAGTTACTGCACTGACTGTCTTACAATCACCGATATCGAAAACAACGGAGACAGCACAATCGACCTCACCATTCAAATCACTCATCCCTTCCCCGGATTTCCTGAGTACACCGGGTTCGATGTGAAGGGAATCATCATGTTCAACGGGTCGTATGAGTACCCGAACAAAGAAGGCTGGGGAAGCTGGAATTTTTTACCTGAACCGACCTTCCGCGTTTCCTGGCGACTCAGGGGCGATCCCGAGGTGGTCAACGCGGACGGTTATACGCCGCGATGGAGCCCGCAATGGGATGAAGGAAGCGACATGCCTATCTACAAATATTGGAAGGGCAAGTATTCGTCCGGAACACCCAACGCCGACCTGAACGCGTTCCTGAACTTCTACTCCCAGGAAGAGAGGCACATGTTCACGGTCGACAGCACAGTTTCCCGAACCTACAGAATTTACATGCCCACCGACAATATCGTCGCGGGTTACGCAATCGAGGCGTGTTGGGAGCCGCCAACGGTTATGCCGGTTACGAATCCTCTTGAGGATTTTCCGATCACGGCCAACCAGACGGAGGCTTACCGGTTCCACTTCGTCGTGAACAACGGCGAAGTGATCACCGACTGCGAGTCGTGCTGCGGGCAGTTTCATAACTCGTGTGATTATCTGCATATCGAGCTCGGATACTACCCCGAGCTCTGGGAGGATCTGCCGTTTGGGTATCCGGCCAGGGTCCGTATCCATTACTCGCCGCCATGTGACGTCGAGAATGACGGGGGTAAAGGAGTGATTCCCTGTGACAATGGATGGTTCTATCTAACCGGCGGCTTGAATACTTGCTGCTTCGGAAATGGAACCTTCCGTATTGTAGTTTATAGCTATGGTGCTAATCACAAGTACGTTGCGTATGACGTATATGACTACACCGTCGATGATCCAGACTTGTGAATGAAAGGAGAGAAATACAATGAACGTATCGCGATCAACAATCATTTTCCTGGTTCTTCTAGTCCTTCTGGCTACAACAGCCTGTTCTGGCCATAACAGCCCGACTGAGTAAGTAGCCCGGCATCGCGACCTCCATATGCATCCAATCTTCTAATACAGGTCCGGAGCGTTGCCGGGCTACTTACTGAATTGCCTGTATTACTGGGGGATTACCAAATTGATACTTCGCGATTGGAAAAACTTTACTTTAACGAGGCGCGGAACTCGTCCGGGTTCTGGCAGACCATAAGCGCGGTTTCCATCGTTATCTTTCTTTCCAGGACCAGCCTCTTGAGATCCATGTCGAGAGTTCTCATCCCGTACTTCGAACCCGATTCAAGCGCGGTGGCGATCTGGTGCGTTTTCGCCTCGCGGATCATGTTACGGATACCATGCGTGGCGACCATGACCTCGATGGCAGCAATTCGACCTCCGCCAGCTTCTCTTGTACGAGGTAAAAGAGCCTGCGACAAAATACCCTGAATCGCCATCGAAAGCTGCAGCCTGATCTGCGACTGCTGGTGAGCCGGGAAAACGTCGATTATTCGGTCAACCGATGAAACCGCCGAGCTGGTGTGCAGGGTGGCGAAGACGAGGTGGCCGGTTTCCGCGGCGGTGAGTGCGGTACTGATCGTTTCAAGGTCGCGCATCTCGCCTAAGAGGATAACGTCGGGGTCCTGCCTGAGGGCGCTTCGGAGAGCGGCCACGAATCCGATAGTATCCGAGCCGACCTCGCGCTGGGAAATCATCGAGACCCGTGATGTATGCTTGTACTCGATCGGGTCTTCAATTGTAATTATATTCAGCGGACGAAGGTCGTTGATATAGTTAATCATCGCCGCCAGGGTTGTAGATTTTCCGGAACCGGTAGGACCGGTAACAAGGACAATACCGCGAGGTTTGACTGCAAGCTCTTTTGTAATCTCCGGAAGCATCAAATCGTCGATAGTAGGGATTCGCTGAGGAATCGTTCGCATGGCGATGCCGAGATTGTCGCGCTCATAAAATACGTTAACGCGGAACCTTGAAACCCCCGTGATTTCGTACGCAAGGTCGCAGTCGCCCTTCTCTTCCAGACTATTTTTCTGATAGTCGTTGATGAGCCCCATCGAAATTTTCTTTGTGTCATCGGGCGTCAGGATCTTATAGGACTTATCCCGTATCAGCTTTCCATGAAGCCTGAAGATAGGGAAATCGTTAGCCCTGATATGCAGGTCGGTGCAATCGTTCTGAAAACCTTTTATCAGAGCTTCATCCAGGTTGAAATCCTTCTGACCTGACTCCGGAGTTACATCGATACGTGCCGCTTCAGCCATTTAATCACCATTAAGTCTTTGTATGGGTCAACAATCCAGCAATTCGATTATATCACAGTTCCTTCTAAAATATTATACTTGATTATTATCGTATTTAGACATTATTTTTGCCGCAGATTTCGGCGTTTGGGAATAAGTTGGATAAATCCCGGATAGTGGATATCATCCGCTTACTGTGTATAATATCGCCATATGCCTGAACTGACTCCAAGAGAAAGACTTGAGGAAATCGTCCGCGACTCGGGCGAACTAAAAGCGCGAATTGAGACAATCACCCGCGACCTTGATTTCGCGTCGCTGGACAAGGAGATTGAGGATATCACCCACCGTCTCGAACAGCCGGAAAGTTGGAGCAATCCCACTGAAGCGGGCAGGCTCAACCAGGCGCTCGCACGTTTGAAGGAAAAAAAACACGTCTGGGAAAATCTATTAATAAAAACCAGAGATGCGGGCGAGTTTGCCGAACTCGCGTTGATGGAAGACGATCCGGCATCGTTCGTAGACGAGGCGCGCAATTTTTATCTTGAAGGTCTTCACGGAGTTGAAAAAGAAGAGACCAGGCTGCTTCTGTCGGAATCGGAAGATCCGGGCGACGCGATCTGCATGATTCAGGCGGGCGCGGGAGGTACCGATGCGCAGGACTGGGCGGAAATGCTTTTAAGAATGTATCTCCGATATTGCGAACGGATGGGATTCAAAGCAAGTATTGTCGAGGTCCATCCCGGCGACCAGGCGGGCATCAAGTCGGCGACTTTCGAAGTGGAGGGAGAGTATGCATACGGGTATTTGAAATGCGAGGAAGGCATACATCGATTGGTCAGAATCAGCCCGTACGGCCAGAATCGACGTGAGACAAGTTTCGCGAGCCTCGACGTCACCCCTGTCGCCGAAGAAACCGAGATCGAAGTCAACGAAGACGACCTGAGAATCGACACATACCGCTCGTCGGGCGCGGGCGGGCAGCATGTCAATAAAACCGACAGCGCGGTTCGGATTACGCATCTTCCGACGGGTCTGGTAGTAAGCTGCCAGAATGAAAGAAGCCAGCACAAGAATAAGTCGACTGCGCTGAAAATTCTGAAAAGCCGTCTTGTGGAAATGGAACATGAGAAACAGGCAAAGGCATCGGAAGCCGAACGCGGTACTAAACTAAAGATACAATTTGGCGGGGGGCATATACGAAATTATTTTCTGCATCCGAGGAAACAGGTGAAGGACGCGCGGACGGGGTACGAAACCGGCAACGCGGATCGGGTTCTGGACGGGGATTTGCAGGATTTTATCGACGTATATCTAAGGGCGCAGGTGTCGGAAGCGGGAAAAGCCGCGAGCAGGGGGTCATAGGGACTGATTCGTAGGTCGGCAATTCAGTTTCCCAAATAATATATTCTTTTTCAGATTATTCAGTTACGACTCTTTCCAGAAACGTATCGTCGGCCATTGAAAAACCAGTATCATTCTCCTGCGACAGGACTTCCTCAAGGAATAATGACCTTATTAAACGCGCAACTTCGATTAATTCAGGTGGATTCTCCTGACCGGGAATTAACCATTTCATCATTACATAAGAATATTCATACGACACCAGATCAGAATCGAATCCGGGCGCAAAAGAAAGAACGAAGCTTTCTTTTAATACACCGTCTTGAGAGAAGGAGTTCCAATCATCAGGAACGCATTCAAATTGATATTCTGACTGGTCCAAAATTACATCCTGGTTATCGCTAACGAATTGAATGAAATCCAGAAATGGCTGAGCGCTTGAAAAATCATAAACGATTTTGCTTCCACCGCCCATAAATGTCCCTTGCAATGAATTGGAATCGGGGGAGTAATTAACCATAAGTTTTACTCTCTCTTCTCCAAAATATGTATTTAAATCCAAGCTCCAGGAATGCGAGAAGTTTATATTTTGAATTTCAAGCAGGTATTCAGGTAGAATTGGCCGGTATTCTTTTTCTATGGGTTCAAATAGATAAGGAACGCTGTCAAGGATTTCATTGCTCTGCTCTATTTCCGCTTCAGAATTCACTCTTTCCTGGTTTTTGTCTTGGGATTCATTTACCGCTGCATTTATTCCGGTACCCAAACAGAATGCGATAGAGAATAAAAATATCGCTGAGGTTAAAAGAAGTATGTTTTTTTGGGATTTCATATCCATTAATTTTCTCCTTCAGCTTCGTAGTCCGGGGAGACGGGGGCGATGATTGCAGTCAATTGGATGGTTTATGTGGGACAGTATTTAATTCCAGCATAAAAATGAATAATGCCAATGATTCTAGCCCGGGACAGCGGGAAGGGTCCTGATTTTTTCAAGGATTGACTTGGCGCGAGTGTGCCCAAGTTTCTCGGCCATTTCAAGACATGGCAGCGCTTCGCCGAAACGTTTCTGCGCAGTGAGAACCGATCCTTTCATGAACCATGCGGTGCTGTCGACAGGATTTATATGGATCGCGCGCTCGTAACACGACAATTCCTCCCTGGCTTTACCCATCGCCCCGAAAAGCGCGCCTTTCCTGACCCACGCATCCGAGTTGCGGAAGTCGATTTTCAGCACCTCGTCGCAACATGCAACCGCTTCAGCATATCGACCCAGATTCTGCAAAGCAAGAGCCTTGATATTCCATGTTTTCGCGAACTCGGGATGGAGTTCGATTGCCTTGTCGAGATACTTGAGCGCCTTCTTGTTTGAACCCATCTGGATCAGGACCGCGGCTTTATTTCGCCATGCCGGCGCGTATCTGGGTTCGTTTCTTATGGCTATGTCGAAACAGTCGATCGCCTGTTCGAAACGGCCGGAATTCGCAAGTTCAGCGCCACGTCTGGACCATTTTCGTGATGTTTCTGCCAATACGGTACTCCAATAGTCTCAATAGATTTTACCATGAAATCACCAATCTGGCTTAGGTGCGGCAAAGAATCATGCGCCGGAGTCGCATGCCACGGACTCACGCGCCAGAGTCGCGTGTTACGATAAATCCTCTCATTTCGATAGAAAAACCATTTCGTCTGATAGCCAGTATTAACTTGACTGTTAAAAATCGATGCAATTCTGACAGGGTCAAATACCTCTATTCAACGGCCTTTGCGGGGAATGTGAAAGGGAATGTGAATTTTATCTCAATCTCCGGAGCGATTGGAACATTGGATGCAATTACAAACACACAGGAGAGCGTCCTGCATAAATAAAATAAATCAACATGCATGGACCGCAAGTCAAATAAGGCAACAATCGCATGGAGGTGCGAGTCATGATTAAACAATCACCACTACTAAGCCTGATCGCAGCCCTGACGTTCATTTTCATTTTCGGATGTTCCGGGTCAGGCAACAACCCAACTATGCCATTATCCGATCCGTCAATCCCCGGACAGGATCTGACATCAGGATCGGATTTGAGTAATACGGGCGATGAATCGGCACAAAGCGCCGATGAATCCGCATCCGGGACGGACTACAAGATGTTATGGGGATATTACGAGGTTGCTATCGACACTGGATCATGGACGGCGGAGATAGTACCCTTAAGAATCCCGGAGTACACGTTGAATATAACCGGCTTTCTTCAGCCGCCTTACGGCAACAGCAATAATTTCGGGTGTTCATTCCATGATTACTCCGAATTTCTGTCGAAGGGGTTAATCGACGTCGACCTGAGCGTAACACATCCATTTCCCGGCGACCCGACATTAAGGGCATTCGACCTGATGGTCGCCATAATGGGCGATGGAAGTGTCGGAGGATATCAGGATTCATCGGTCACCTATCCAGCGTCGGACGGTTCCGACCTGATTCTTTTAAACGCCGATGGATATACACGCTGGATGAACGCAACCGAATTTCCCGAGTGGGGGCTTATTGGATTCACGGAGGGCTCCAAGGGGATACCCGGTTTTGAGCCTGACGCAACTATCAATGGATACAAGTGGTACTCAAAGAACCTCGGCGTGACCGAGGATATCGCGTCTTTCTGCACCAATTTCAGCAATGTGGCTCTGAGAGGAACTTTTCCCCCAGGATCGACATTGACCAGAAGGTTCGAGCTTCAGTTCCCGATGTCGGTACCGGGTACGCCGGAAATTAAATATCAGTATGCAGTAATAGTAAGCTGGGCGCCAGCAACGCCACCGGTTCCCCCCATCCCATCAATCGGCGACTTCCCCCCCGAAGCAAACCTTCAGGAAGCCTTCCATATGGATATCTCCGACAACGGCTCCGACCTGTATTATATTTCACCTTCTGAAAATGGTGGAAATCTCCGCCTGAGAATCGAGGTATTCGACTGGCAGGGCGTAGGGTCGGCAGGCGGAGTGCTTGACGAATTATCGAACCTCAATATTGAGGATGCCACGGGCAACGTCATTCCCGGAGGTTATGTCGATGTCCTTCCATCCGCTTCAAACAGCAATGGGTGCTTGAATTCTGTAATCCTGGAAGCGGTGATACCCGGATGCACACCGATGTCATCGGGTCCGCAGGAATTTTTCCTTACAGCAATAAGCGCATCTCCAACGGATTATGATAATGGCTTTGGAACACCATATCCAACTTCGGCACAGCTCGCGTCCTATGGAAGAGTTTCAGTCAATGTAGGCAATATAAATCCTTGTCCGCAGCCGACCATTTCCGGGTTGCAGCAGAATATTGTCAATACCGGCGATGTTATCCCCGGATTCGCGATCAGCGGGACAGATTTCCAGTCGGGAACCAAGCTAGAGGCGGAATTTCAGCGATCAAGCGGAGATATCACCGGTACAAATACAACAGTTATTTCTTCAACCTCCGCAACATCGGATTTCGATTTCACCGGAGCGACCGCCGGAATGTATGACTTCCAGTTCGTCTCAGGATGCGGAACAGCAGCATCAATCGTTACCCTCGCGCTTGAAGTTAATACCCCGCCCAGTTCATCGGGCATCACAGGACCCTCATGGGGTGATGGAAATACCGGCATGGTTACATATCATGCAAACGCCTTCGATACCGACACCGATCCCACAGACATTCTGACTTTTACATGGGTTGTCAAGTACACACTAAGCGGGACAATAGTTGTCGGTCCAGTTTCCGGAGATCCTTTCAGCTTCAATATCAGCTCACTCGGAATCGGCAATTACACGGTTGAATGTGTCGTATCGGATGGTTATACGCCTGCCGATATCACACTGACCTATCCGATTACCAGAACCAATACGCAGCCGATGATCGGCACACCGACAGGTCAAACACCGGTATGGCTAACTGATACGAAAGTTTATCATGTTGCCGCGGGCGATACCGATCCGGGTCAGATTCTTACTTACATGTGGAGCTTTGTTCCGCAGGCAACTCCTCCAAGCTATACAATACCCGGCGACCCGATTCCCGGGAATGTAACGCTTAATTTCAAACTTCTGGCAGGGACAGCAGGTGTTTATGATCTGTCCTGCCAGGTTGATGACGGGTCAGGCGCCCCCAATGCTCAAGCTCAATCCGGAGTGCTGAGTATTTATGTCGCCAATGCACCCTACACCGATCCGATACCGCAATTCAAATTCAACCAGGTAATAACACCGGGCTGGCCTTCATTACAGGGGATTTTCGGATGCCCGAACTACTGGGACACATTCTATACGGGGGTAATCGGGATGGTCCCGTTTACTCACCCCGATATTTCGGTTCTTTCAGGCCCGAGCCTTGGAACGCCCGGTGTGATGGTAATCGCGGATGAAATCGGTATGTTTACCGCCGCCGCACCGCCAAATACGATGGGATTCGCACATTTCACATGCCCCTACGCGAGCGGCAACGCGCCATCATGGAGCTGGACAACCACCGGGATATGGTCGGGGGGCGGACCCGATTTGATACCATCCATAAATCATTTTGACGGCAATGCCCAGGGCGAACTATTTACGTCGAGCAGTATGATGACCGGCAAATGGTGGCCGATGGCGAACGACGGCTCAGTTTTCAGCCATTATGTTGTCGGTGGCGGTCCGCAGCTTAATGACCTCTATACGTCGAAGGTACATTTTCTGCAGTTCCCATCGATGGGGATGCAGCCACTCTGGACGCCAGTTGATATGCCGGGTTCCGTTGGAGTTGTCGCCCAGCTTCCGATAGGGCTGGTTGGTCCTGGTCCCGGCTTATTCAATGTTTTCCCCGGGGGGCCGTCGCCTGCAGGTCCGATGATGTGGCCCGATCCGTATTACGCGCTCGCCATCGACGATGACCCAAGCGACAATCCATTCACTTCCGGGCTTCCGCAGCCTGTTGGCAAGTGGACAATCGCGGCGGCAATCGACAGCGATAGAGATGTCGAGTTTTACGAAATCGATTTTGGCGCACCGGCACCCGGACCCGCTCCAATCGTACCGCTTACCACAATTCCGTTCGGTTCGTTCCTTGGGGGAATGCCTGGCACATACGCGCTCGACTGTGAATTCATCTCAAATTTTTCAGGCTTCATGGGCACGCTCAAACCGGTTTACCAGGAAGATTTGCTGGCGGTTCTGCTGACAAATCCCGGCGCCGGTTCCATCTGCGTCGAGATTTATTCTCTCGCCGGCAGAGTGCCGACCTCGATCGCGGTCAGCATGATGATCCCGATTCCTCCGACAGTATACGGAGTACCGGGTATCGCGTATCGGCTTGATGTCGACGAAGTCACAGGAGATATATATGTTCTCCATATGGATGCCGCGGGTACTGCGAGCATAGCTGTTACGATGATCACGTACTGATCGGAAAATATTCAAGACTAAGTAATCAGTTCTATATTGCCTGCCTGTTGAAGTATAACAGGCAGTTTTTTTTATAGGTGTACGTATCAGAACCGGGAACGTCAGTGACCGGTCTACCAACTGGATTATTAATCATTCTTTTCTAATAACGAAAACATTTCTTGTAGAACAGCACGGCAGTGCGTCTTCCATGTTTTACTAGCCGTATGACGCACTGCCGTGCTGTTCTACAGAAAATTTATTGTCCAAATACAAGATTTATATATTACGGTAATCGGTATAAATGATTAATATCAGCTTTAAATGACTGATGTGTTACATTTGGTCTATAATAGCTCCCTGGTAAAAATGAAGCATATCGACCCATATAGAAATCCCGGGACGCTCAAAGCCCTTGTCGCTAAAATCCGCGATATCAAGCTTCCCGACCATCAGGTAAATCTGATGGAGGTCTGCGGTACGCATACAATGAATGTGCACCGTCACGGGATTCGCGATATTTTCCCGCCCGGCGTCCGGCTGATAAGCGGACCGGGATGTCCGGTATGTGTGACGCCGCGAAAAGGACTCGATACGGCAATTGCTTATGCTCGCGACCCGGGGGTTATTGTCACGACATTCGGCGATATGATCCGCGTTCCCGGAAGCACTTCGTCTCTTATGGACGAACGTGCGAGGGGAGCGGATATACGAATTGTATATTCGGCGCTCGACTCGCTCGATATCGCCCGGAAAAATCCGGATAAAACGGTGGTATTCATCGGAATCGGGTTCGAGACCACCCTCCCCGGACATGCGCAGACAATTCTTCACGCAAAAAACGCAGGGATTATAAATTTCGGAATATTGAGCCTTGGAAAAATTATTCCCCCCGCGATGGAATTACTCGCGAACGATCCCGAGCTTAACCTGCATGGATTTCTCGCGGCTGCGCATGTCAGCACGATTATCGGTTTGAAACCATACGAACCAATCGCGAAAAAAGGATTGCCTGTGGTTGTCGCGGGATTTGAACCCACAGATATTCTCCAGGGAATTATCGCGCTGCTTGAACAAATCAGCAAGGGTGAAGCCAGAGTCGAGAATATGTACAAACGTGTCGCGAGAACGGAAGGAAATCCGCGCGCGGTTGAGACAATAAACAGAGTGTTTGAAGTTGTGGATTCAGAATGGCTCGGATTCGGCACGATCCCGATGAGCGGTATGGTAATCCGCGATGAATTCTCGGATTTTGACGCGGAAAAAATACATCCGGTCGAGGTCGAGAAAACGAAGATATTTTCCGGATGCAGATGCGGCGAGGTTCTTAAAGGGCTGATCGAGCCTCCTGCATGCGGTTTGTTCGGGAAAGACTGCGACCCGTCGCATCCTCAGGGCGCGTGTATGGTATCGAGCGAAGGGACATGCGCCGCTTTTTATAAATACCAGAGGCCGATGGAATCTAATGGCTGACATAAACGATGAAAGAATCACACTTGCCCACGGGCACGGCGGGCTCGCGAGTCACAGGCTGATACGCAGCGCGTTTCTATCGGCATTTTCATCACCGGAACTCGACCCGCTCGATGACGCGGCGGTTATTAAACTCCCGTCCGATGAGATTTCTTTCTCAACCGACAGTTTTGTTGTCCAGCCGATATTTTTTCCGGGTGGGGATATCGGAAAACTCGCGGTCGCGGGAACGGTAAATGATGTGGCCGTCATGGGCGCGAAACCGTATTGCATTTCCGTTGGATTTATCATCGAAGAGGGATTTCTGATAACGGATCTCACTCGGATAATTAAAAGCATGGCTGATGAGTGTGAGTATGCAGGAGTGCGAATCGCAACAGGAGATACAAAAGTCGTCCCGAAAGGCGCTGCCGACGGTATTTTCATCAACACGACCGGGATCGGAATTCGGAGGAAGGATGTCAGGCTGTCGGGATCTCTCGCAAAACCCGGACAATCAGTGATCCTAACCGGACCCGCAGGCGATCATGGAGCCGCGATTGTTGTTGCGAGGAACGACCTTAATATTCATGGTGAAATTGTCAGCGACTGCTGTTCGCTTAATGACCTGATTGAAAAACTTCTCGATGAACTCGGATCGAAAATCACGGTGATGCGCGATCCGACACGAGGGGGCGTCGCGACAACATTAAACGAAATCTCGCGGGCGAGCAGGGTCGGGATAGAAATTGATGAGACGCAGATTCCGATCCGGCCATCGACCCGTGCTGTGTGTGAAATCCTCGGATTCGATCCGCTGTATCTCGCGAATGAGGGCGCATTACTTGTAATTCTTGATAATGATGTGGTTGATAAAGCCCTTGAAATATGCAGGGCTCATCCAAAGGGGACGGAAGCCCGGAAAATCGGGGAAATCCACGACGATCTGGGGGGGAAAGTGGTTTTGAAAGCTGCGACCGGGGGACGAAGAATAATCGATATGCTTGCTGGAGAGATGTTGCCGAGGATATGTTGAAACCTCACCCCCTGACCCCCTCTCCATAAATGGCGAGGGGGGAATAAGTGTGAAGCGCTATGCAGATGATCTACATAAGATGGGATCGGATACTTATCGGCCTCACGATTATCATGGGGCTGATCGGCGTCGGACTTGTCGCGCTGGCATCGGCAGACGCTCCGTGGACTTTTTCCAATCTGGCTTTGAAACAGTCAATCTTTTTTCTAGTTGGGATTATCATTATCTGGATAGTATCGAGGATTGATTACCGCTTTCTCTGCCGGTATTCATGGTGGCTCTATGGCGGGGTCCTTCTTCTGTTGATAGTTACGCTGGTGCTTGGAAAAGTCGCGGGGGGATCGCAGAGGTGGATTGAATTTTGGGGTATTCGTATTCAGCCAAGCGAATTCGCCAAACTGATACTGGTGTTTTCACTTGCCGATGCGATCGCGCGAATTCGGCACGGGATCGGGTGGCTGTGGGCTAGCATTGTCGGGTTGATAATCATCCTGCCGCCCATGGGGCTTATATTGCTGCAACCAGACCTTGGCACCGCGCTTGTTTTTTTGGCGATCTGGTTCGTGATGCTTTTCATCGGTGGAATGAATCTGAAAATTCTATTTATGTATTTCGCGATCGGGGCCGCGTCCATCCCGATCGCGCTTCCTTTCCTGAAAGATTACCAGCGCGCAAGACTCACCGCCTTTATGCATCCCGAGGACGATCCTCTTGCAGCGGGCTACCAGATCATTCAGAGCAAAATCGCGATCGGTCACGGCGGCTTGTTCGGGCAGGGACTTTTCAACGGAAGCCAGAACGCCCTAGATTTTATTCCGGGCGAACATACCGATTTTATTTTCGCGATCGCAGCAGAGGAAACGGGGATGGTCGGCGCGGGTCTGGTGCTTCTGGGATTATTTCTATTGATAATGACCGGTCTTGCGATCAGCGAAGTGACGGACGATCTTCTCGGAAAGCTTGTGGCGGGCGGGCTTATCGGAATGATCACATTTCAGGTGGTTGTAAATGTCGGGATAACGCTGGGACTTCTCCCGGTGACCGGAATTCCGCTACCATTTATTTCATACGGAGGAAGCGCGCTATTAACCAATTGCATCGCAATCGGGGTGCTTGCGAATATTTACCGCCACGCGATAAAGAAAGGGCAGATAATGTCGGGACGGAGGGTGTAGAGAATCCGAAATATTATACGGATATTAATCAATTTTGCCTATTAATGAGATCATTACCCGTAGAACAGCACGGCAGTGCGTCATGTAGCCTGTAAAACCAGCAATACGCACTGCCGGGCTGTTCTACGAAATAATAATTGTGCACACTTACGGGGACACCTTTTTTTGCCTGGCGAGAGGTCAGTATAAGTCAAGAATATCACGGGCAAAAAAAAGGTGTCCCCGAAAATTTCTACAACTCCGACAAATGATCCTTCGCCACGGTTAACGCCGCGATTACATCAGTATCGTCCTCAACATCGAGCCTTGAGTTGATAAGCTCCATCACGGCTTTCACCGCATCGGTTATTTCAACAGGGACATTAACTTCTCCGGAAACACCCGTACTGAATTCATCGAGAGGAATTGTTCCGAGCGCAGACGCGGCTTCGTACCTTACGGATGGGTCTTCATTGCCAAGATATTCCGCGATAGCTTCGATCGAATCTGTCGTGGCATATGTCCCCAGCCAGTAAAGACATGTTGTGGTGTGGGTATCGAGGTTATCAATAAGCAATCCAATCGCTTCCGGCGCGTGAAGTTCCCCAAGAACCGCGAGCGCTCCCCTGACAACGCGATCATGATATTCCGCATCAACAGGGTCATTTACGATTATTTCCACGAGCGATGTGATAAGGGATTCCTCGTCGAAAATCGAAAAATCCTGATTATCGAACGCGGTAAGCATCTGTCTTACGCCCGTTACATCGGCGGGTTGAGCCATCGCGATGGATGGAGCGGCAAAGACAATAAAAATTGCGATCAGGAAAATGTATTTTAGTCTCATTTTTTACACCTTCAATTTATGTTTATTATATCGTTATACGTCCTCATGGCTCCTTGAAAGCGTTGGGCCAGTGTGTATTGAAGTACATCATATTTTCAGCCTGACTGTCGATTGGCGGATCCGACATACCGATATCCTCATCCGAAGCACAGTAGTCGCTGACCATAGTACCATTCGGCCAGTACATAAGATTACCCCAGCTTGCATCGGATGGGGTGCAGAAGACACCCGTCGGACCGGTATCGCAATATTTAATATCGTTGCAGTTATAACCGAAATCGAACAAGTACATGTCGCCAAGCAGGCCAACGGCATGCCCCATCTCGTGCGCGAGGGTAGCGTCGGTGCCATAATCGCACATGGCTACATAAGTCGTTTGCGAATCCATAAGCGAGTACTGGCATTCCATATAAGTGTATGCGGCAGCACCTTCCATATCCGGGAAGTCATTGACATAATATACGTTGACCGTGCCGTCCGTCGTATGATACTGCTGGTGCATATACCACGATTCGTCGACCGTGAGCGACAGCCATGAAGTTTTGTTAATGTACGAGATGGCTGAAAGCGTGACAGAGCCACCGAACCAGATATCGTAAAAATGATTCGCCCAGTCAATATCCTCCTGGACTTTGGCTTCGGACGCAGCGGGATTCGAACCGCTGTTTGAACTGACAATAAAGGCGTGAACGAAGAAATCGGTCGGGCTATCAGATGGGCCTCCACCGGAAATATCAATCGTATAGTCGCCCGCGCCGGTGACAGCCCATATTTTAAGATAACAAGTCCCTGGTACATTGAAAGTATCGCTGTCAGGGCTGCCTGGATTATCAAGGCCTCCTATATAGCTGGAATCGGAATAAACTTCCAAATCGATGTTGCACGAAGTGTCATCATAGGATAAGGTGATGGTCGGGTTGTTTCCCTCCTGCCCCTCCAATACAAACCAATCGATTTCACTATTGCAGGCATGTCCTTCGATATCGTAATCGCTTATAGAATCGGCATTCCCAGCAGTATCATTAGGTTCGCTTTCATCTAAACCTTCACAGGGGTTTGCCGAACTATGGGTGACTGTCAGTTTCTGAAGCTTGTACGCCGATAAATCAAGCCACGGTGAGCCGACTGGATCGTTTCCATTATCCTCAACCCTGATCAGACTGGTATATTCCCCAGCCGACGCCAATTTCGAGTTGGAAATTGTAACTTCGTACTGGGAATAGCTGGAGCTGTCCATAACCCATGTAGAGCTCTTGGTGCCATTGAAAATTTCAGGGCATTCGATGACAGGAGCGTGATATGTCGATTTCCCCTGCCAGTCATAGACATTGATCTGCAGTTTCGTCTGGCCGCCCAGGTCGGTAAGCCCCTGATTGATGGGTTGCTCAATTACTGAAATTTTCCATGGTTCAGGGCAGTTTGCATTGGTATCGAAATCCGTCAATGGATCATCGACCGGCGTCGAGATTGGCGTCCACCAGCTTGCGTCAACGGCATACCCTAGTACAAGGGGTGCCTGCGGGAGTTTTAACAAATATGTCTGGACATCAGATGAGCCTGCGAAAAACGCGTTGCGGTTATTCGCCGGATTGTCGGTTATGTAGTACCTGAAACCGTTGATGTCAGAATCCGGGATCGCAGATGTCGCGAATTTGCCCTGATAATATTTCTGCAAGTCTCCGACAGGAGCCGTAATTGTCGATCCGTTAAAAAGGGCTGTATAACCGTCTGCATTCAGAAGCGCACCATTCCCCAGTAAGGAATCTGAGACCAACTTCCCGGCAACCGGATACTGGTGTGTCCCATGGAACATCATGATTCCCCTGACATCGAATATCGAGTAAGTAAGGTCAGTGAATGGATGATCGACCTCGATATCAACATACAGGTAACCCGGCATCGGGATGTTAAATCCCACAATCTTGAAACAGGTCGCGCATGGAAAACCTTCGAGAAATTTCAAGACATTCAGATGGATTTCCGTTTCCCTGACCGGGATAACCTCTATCTTTGGCCCTTCCGGTGCGTCGGGATCGATGTAAATAAGGTTATAAGCCAACATGTAATGGTTTGATGCATCTGCATTATTTTCATAAGCATCTGCATTACCTGTCAGAACTGGTTGGGATATCGCCTCATTGGGTGCGATTGGTTGTGAGTTGTTGCTTGAACAGCCTGCCATAAGTAATAACGTGATTACTACGATGAGTAAGCTTCTGTAAGGAGTATTCTTCATCACAACCTCCTCAGGTAATTGATAATAGAATTAAATTAGAACATAATTCCAATATTATGTCAAAGGGAAGCACGCATGATTCTAACCATCCCAACCCGTTTACCTTCCAAATTTCCCAAAATAATAATGGGTTTCCCCCCTCGGATTTTTTTATCAGTTTTAATCCTCTAATGAGGATAAAGACAGCCTTCCCGGTCATGTCTCCTCTATATCTTTTAAAAGATTCTACCATTGTTAAATCGGAAATTTCCCGATTTAATGTCATACAAATATGGTCGATTATATCTCCGATATAATGATTGTTATGTCTAAGAACCCGACCTGATCGCGACATTATAGTGATATGGGAACCAAACGGCAGTTTTCCAATTTCTATATGCCGTTTAAAATCTAAAAGTTCCTCATAAGGGAAGTAAAATATGCCAGAATTGCGGAGAGATCCGGTACTTGGACGATGGGTAATAATTGCGACAGAAATGGGAAAACGTCCGAGCGATTTTACAACCAATGACGCTGAGGGGGACAAGGGTAACCCGGCGAAATGCGCTTTTTGCCCGGGGAATGAAGTGATGACCCCTCCGGAGATTGCCGCCGTGCGTCCGCCGGGCAGCCAGCCCGACAGCTCCGGCTGGAAATTAAGGATAATTCCGAATAAGTTCCCGGCGCTGAGGATTGAAGGGCAGCTTGGCCGCAAGGGAATCGGGCTTTACGATATGATGAACGGCGTTGGGGCACATGAGGTAATTATCGAAAACACCGACCATTATAAGGACCTCGATGCAAGGTCGGTCGAAGAAAATTTCCCGGTTTACAGGGCGTACCGCGAACGGATTATCGACCTGACGCGCGATGAGCGGTTTGAATATATACTGGTTTTTCGCAATTACGGGACAAGAGCGGGAGCCAGCCTTGCCCATCCGCACTCCCAGATAATAGCGACCCCGATCATCCCCAAGCGGGTGGTTGAGGAATTGAATGGGACGATGCAGCATTATCGCCTTAAAAAGCGATGCCTGTTCTGCGATATAATCGATCAGGAGCAGATGCTGGAAGACAGGATTGTCGCGACCAGCAACCATTTTATTGTGCTGTCGCCGTTCGCGTCCGCGCAACCTTTCGGCTTGTGGGTTCTTCCCACCCGGCACCAGGCGGATTACACGCTATCATCCGACGATGAACTTGCCGATCTTGCGGGTGTAATGGGACGTCTTGTCGCCAAATACAAGAAAACTCTTGGCGATGTGCATTACAACTACGTAATCCATACGACGCCAAGCGGGGCGGCGCTGGAGGAGAATTTTCCCTACAGCCACGCGCATTATCACTGGCATATCGAAATGTTCCCCAGACTTACAAAGACAGCCGGATTCGAATGGGGCACCGGCTTTTACATCAATCCCACACCGCCGGAGGACGCGGCCAGGTACCTTCGCGAGGTTGTATAAAATCCGGGGGGGTATCCATCCCGAATTGTCTATGGCATAATTCCATATCTGAGAGGACGACAACTCGATGGCTAAAGAAGTAAGACTGGCCCTGATATGGCACATGCATCAACCGGATTACCGCGATCCCGACACCGGAATGCATATGCTTCCCTGGACGCGCCTTCATGCTATGCGCGGATATCGCGATATCCCCAGAATTTCCGAGATCTACCCGTACTTCAAGCAGACGATTAATTTCAGCCCTGTCCTTCTGGATCAGATTATCAACCTGTCCCGGAATCCGGAGAAAGACCATTTTTACGCCCTGGCGCGTAAACATACGACTGACCTGACCGACAGCGAAAAGGATTTTCTCCTAAGACACTGCTTTTTCATTAACTGGAATGTCCATGTTAAACCGAACCAGAGATATAACCAGCTTCTGATGAAACGCGGAACGGAAATTTCAGGTTCGGACCTTCAATACGTTCGCGCACGATTCAGGCGGTCGGATTTCCGCGACCTTATCGTTCTCTTCCTGTTCGCATGGTGCGGTTTTACGCTCAGGGATGATCCTGAAATCGCCGCGCTGATCGAAAAAGAGCAGGACTATACTCATGAGGATAAACTCCTGATAGTAGAAAAATCCCAGGCTGTGCTATCGCAGGTAATATCCATCAATTCGGGAGTTCAGAAAAGCGGTTCGGTTGAACTAAGCTGCAGCCCATATTATCACCCGATTCTTCCGCTCATTATCGACAGCCGGGTACGGGCGGATACAAATCCGGCGATGCCCGATTTTAAGTATCCAGCCGACGCAAGGCGCCATTTATCGATGGCGATGGAGAAATTCCAGGGGACATTCGGATTCCAGCCTCAAGGCATGTGGCCAAGCGAAGGGTCTGTCAGCCAGGAGGCGGTGGAATTTATCCAGGATGCAGGGATCAGATGGATCGCGGCGGATGAAGCACTTCTATATGAGCGATCGACCGGAACGGTTGTCCCCGACGGCGCGACAAACCGGCGCCCATGGTTTATCGGGAAGGAAACCGGACAATCGCTCACATGCTGTTTTCGCGACAGGGGTCTGTCGGATGATATCGGATTCCAATTCTCATGGAAAAAACCGGATGAGGCAGTGCATCAACTGGTTACGAACCTTGAAAATATCGCGAAGGGTTACGATAAAGACAGTCCGCCGGCGCTTGTGACTATTGTATGCGACGGAGAAAATCCGTGGGAGCATTTTCCGGATGGGGGCGAAGGATTCCTAAAGGGGCTTGCCGAAGCGCTGGAAAATAATAAGCTGATCAAGACAACAACCCCATCGGAATATCTGAAAGAATTCCCGGCGGAGAAGCGAATCACTAGACTCGGAGCGGGGTCATGGATTGGCGGGAATTTCGATATCTGGAACGGATGCCAGGAGGATCGCGACGCGTGGGGTGTCCTTGCGGAAGCGCGCGCGAAGCTCGATGAGGTATATCCTCTTCCCGCAGACGCAAAAGATGAAATCGGAACCGAAGAAAGACGGAAGGTTCTGGAGCATTTATGGGTGGCTGAGGGTTCCGACTGGTTCTGGTGGTACGGCGAACCGTTTCACACGCCGTTGGACTATGTTTTCGATACGATTTTCCGAAGGCATATTCGAAGGGCGTACGAACTTATGCAACTGGACGTCCCGTTCGAACTTCTTGTGCCGATTGATCCCAAGCTTCCGGTGGATAATATTCACGTTCAGAACCCCCTGGATGTGATCCATCCGAAAATCGACGGAAAGAATACGAATTTCTACGAGTGGTCGGGCTCCGGACATCTTCACGCAAGCGACCTTGAAGGGCTGATGGCTCGTGAGAAACCCGGTCCGATCTCCGATATATTTTTCAGCGCCGACACGGAGAATTTATTTTTAAGGATTGATATCGACTGGGATGGAATCATGACCGGCGACGTGCTGATTCTCAGGGTGCTCAAACCGAAGGAAATCAATGTCGCGGTCGATTTATTTAAAAACCCGCAAGCTGAACTAAGGTATTACCAGCTTGACCCGGAAGCGAAACGTTATCACCTCGAAACTTTTACGTCGGGAGCAGTGGGAGAGATTGTTGAGATGTGCCTGCCGATTGCGTCGCTTGGCGCTTCGCAGAAATCGACCATCAGCTTCGCTGCATTTATTATGAGAGAAAAAGAGATGGTCGATCGGTGTCCGTTATTCGGGACGATATCGGTTACAGTGCCCGATGACAGATACATTGCGAGTTTATGGCGGGAGTGAAAATAAGATAGATGCTTCATCTTCTTCTGGTAATACACAATCATCAACCGCTTGGGAATCTCCCGGACGTTTTTCGCAAGGCCTATGAAATAGCTTATAAACCGTTTCTCGATGTCGTCAGAAAACATCCGGGGATTAAATGGGCGCTGCATTCATCATCCTGCCTCTGGGAATGGTTTGAGAAAGAAGAACCCGGTTATCTGGATATACTACGGCAGGAACATGCGGAAGGCCGACTGGAATTTATAACCGGAGGCATGTGGGAACCGATTCAGCCCCTTATCGGCACAAGGGCTTTCAAGCACCAGTTCAGATTGATGAAAAAATATCTTGACAGCCGTTTCGGGGTAAAGCCACAAGGAAGCTGGACGACCGAACGCGTATGGGAACCATCGCTCGCGGGGAAACTTTCCGACGAGGGAGTCCGGTACACATTTCTCGACGACAGCCAGCTTCGTGCCGGGTTGCCATCGCCCGATGAGCACCAGGTCTGGGGTTACTATCGCACCGAATACAACGGGAAGTCTGTCGCGATTTTTCCAATCAATGAAAAACTCCGATATCTGATTCCTTTCAAAGTTGCTGACGAAGTACTGCGGTTCCTTGAAAACCTTGCGCAAGATCTTCCCGACAATGCGTCCATTACATACGGGGACGATGGCGAAAAATTCGGAATGTGGCCTGAGACAAATAAGTGGGTCTATGAAAAAGGCTGGCTGGACAGATTTCTCGGATTAATTGAGGAATCGAAAATCATCACGACCACGCACCCGTCGAAATACATTGAAATCATGCCGCATCCAAGGCAGAGAGTGTATATCCCGACATCGAGTTATCGGGAGATGGGAATCTGGAACCTGTATCCGAAACGAAATCTCGCGGCTGAAGAAATACATCACTGGGTTGAATCTAATCCCCGCATAAAAAATATTGAGCCGCCGCACGCGCATGGGCTTTTCCGGACTTTCCTCGCGCGATACCCGGAAAGCAGGTTTATGCACGAACGAGCACATGAGCTGATCGATCTCATTCTCGACCATGATCCGGGCGTAGAGCCATCGGACAGAAATCGGAATTGAAGCGGCTTAAAATTCGCAGAATCGGGACTGTTCATTACGGTTTACAATCCGAGAAACCGATACCCGATCCTGAGAGTCCGATATTAATAACCGGGCAATATGGACAGTGGACGACCTGCCTGACATCGGGACAGATAATTTCGGCGGGTTCGATGAAAAATAAGATCGATGTGATCGATGTGCTGGCGAGGCGTCCCGAGGCGTATCACAGCACGATGGTAGAAGCATCCGATCCCCGCGCCGGCATACATCCCGAGAGTATTCATGATATGGTCGAGGTAGCTCCTGTCGGATGGAGCGACGGGCATGGATACGACAAGTCCCAGCGGGGATGTTTCGCAGACCGTGTGGTCAAATTCCCCCCTACCCTCGATCAGCTAGCGAAAGTCGCTTACGATGAGGAAGCAGGTCCGGCATCGGGATTCTGGGAAATAAAAGAAGCAAAGGCGAAAAAACTGACAATAACAAATGATTCTTTCCCGTGGCACCGGGAGAAAATTTTCGATTTTGAAAAAGATGGTCGAGTCGCGAAGATGAAATACTCTCTTTCCAGAT
>JAPKYR010000291.1 GCA_026394215.1 bacterium | reverse complement strand
TTCCTGGACAGCAGACGGAAACGAATTGCACATTTTGGCTTATTCACAAGCAAGTGGTAAATGGGAAAAAGTAGGCAAACTAAAAGTTATAAAAATATAAGAAATTGGGACAGCTACCTATTGATTTTAATTAATAACTATACTAATTTATAGATTTACCTGATATTGGTAAATGGATGAATAGAAATCAATAGGTAGCAGTCCCCTTTTAAGAGTTCGCCGATAGCCATCCCTTTATTAATCCAATCCATACACCTGCCTGGGTGCCAGGTATTCCGGGAATTTATCAAGCAGGGCTAATCGGATCTCATAACAGAGATGGCAGGCGCTGACATAACTTTTATTGTGCTTTACACCGTATTTTCTGGCAAGAAGCGCCGGCCCACCTTGAAGCAACGGACCACAGATCGGGTGCGATTCGGCATTGTAATTCACAATCAGATCAGACAGGGGTGTCTTGAACATATTCCCAATCACAAGTCCCTGACAGACATGAATATTTCCGTAAGGGTCAATATGAATTCTGCCGGGATTCCTGAGTTCCTCTTCAGTGCATTCTGTGAACTCATCATATTTCCTTCTTGGGAGTCCATCCGTCAGTTTTTCCACCGCCCTTCCCTTAAGAAGGGGGCCTCCTCCGACTACAGGCTTCCCCTTGTTTTCATTCGCTTCTGTCTTAATCTCCGGTTTTTCAATGCAGATCGAACCGACCGGCAAACCAAGTTTTTCAGCGGTTGCTAAAGCAATTTTTGCCGGGGGTTCTTCCTCATCCCCGGAATGATACGTGTCATCACTTATACTTAAATCTGATATTCCAAGTTCACACAGGGGGGTCAACCATAATTTTGCATCTTCCTCTGTCGTTGCCCAGTACGCATTGGTAACAATTCCGGTTTTGAATCCCATTTCCCGGGCAAGTTTGATTCCCTCCAGCATTAATGGGTAAAACAGAAACGGCTCACCCCCTTCAAAATACACCCATTCGATCGTACCGATTTTTACCAACTCATCGAGTACCGCTTTTATTTTATCCAGTGTAAAAGTGCCTTCAGCACGCGGACCGCAGCACAGAAAGCAATGGTCGCATTCCATGAGGCATTTATAGGTCAGTAATAAATGAATTCCGGTTGGTAAAGTTCTGCTCATCATCTTATTAGATACCCGGTTCTGAATTATATACCAGCAACATTCGCTTTTAACAAAGGGGACAGCTACCTATTGAAATAAATTAATAACAATACTATTTTATGAATTAATCCGATATTGATAAATAGATGAATAGAAATCAACAATTAGCTATCCCGCCATAAAACCACAGACAAGAACCGAACATTTCAGAGGCGCGAACGTAAGTGAGTCGCAGATTCGGGGCAAGCGCTCACTTACGTTCGCGCCTCTGAAATATTCGCGTAATTGATTTTCACCCCTTTTCAACCGATCTGCCCATGGGTAATGATGCAATGAGTAGAAATATTACTGCCAGGGCGAGCAGCACTCGATCAATACGCCCATCAATTATATAAACCGGAATGAACGGTCCCTCCTTCGATATTATTACCGAATCCACCTTTCCCGTAAGCCTTTCAAAAAACGCGAGAATTATCCTATGGGGTCGCGAGATATCATCGGACTGCACCCTTACCCTGTAAATAACGTTTTTGAACAATTCATCGGCCGGAAGAAGCGATCCGTCGATATCGGGATCTGTCGGGGTCGCGTCCTGCACCCAGAAAATTTCCTTTCCCAGCGCATAGGCATCCTGAATTTCCGCCGCTGTCAGGAGGTTCCCGTCGGAATCGGTGACAATGGAATTGAACGACGGGTCGCAGAGGTACCATTGCGAGCCGTCCCACGCCTCCAGACTGGTATGGGCCTTGTGGAAATTTCCGAACTCCGCGAATAAATCGATTCTCCTCGATGGAATTCCGTAAATTGAAAGAGCGGCGTCCAGAAGAATGGCAAGCGGTTCGCAGTGCGCCTTGTACCCGGACTGAATCAACTCATATATTTCGGTCGGATTCCGGCTGTTGATTTCCACGGCAAAACCATTCGTCTGCTTGCGCGTCCAGTCCCTCAGAAGACGTGAAATATCGTATGCGGGGAGATTTGAAATATCTCCAAGATCTTTCTCAATTGCCGCGCGGATTTCAGGATAACCGGAGTCGAGGGGGGTATACATGTCGGCGTTGAATAGTCCGGCAGGAGCTTCATGGTAGAAAACCGCCGGAGCTATTCCACTCGGCAGATAATGCCTGACATACAAAAGGACGCCAAGTTCGCCGAAAATCAGAAAAATTGCGAGCAATCCAAATGTAAGCCGGATTTTCCGATAGTTATTCCCCGTGTTTTTTCGTTGGTCCGTCACTCTATTCCCGATAAATCTATCTGCATGATTTGGTGGGGAATATAATAGCACACAAGCGTGATTTATGACCCCCAAAATGATTCCGTCGTTGTGATATGATATTTATCCTTCCATTGCATTGACTGTCCGGACAAGGCGATATGAAATATGATAGAAAATATCTTGAATCCGGTGACTACATTGTCCTTGCCGACAATCTCGACCTCCTCAACGTCATTCATAACGGCGCTGTCGACCTTGTCTATATCGATCCCCCATTCGCGACCGGCAAGCGCCGCGAAAGCCCTCAGGATGATTCCGGCGTCGACGGTTATGACGATTTATTAACCGACCCGGAACAGTTTGTAGAATGGCTCGCGCCACGGCTTGCGGGGCTCTGGCGGATACTCTCCGATCGCGGAAATCTGGTCGTTCATCTCGACAATCGCGCGATCCACTACGTAAAAGTCTGGTGCGACAAAAATCTCGGGATTGAGCATTTCGAGAATGAAATCATCTGGCACTACACCGGCGGCGGACGAAGTAAAAATCGTTTTTCGCGAAAACACGACGTCCTTCTATGGTATTCAAAGGGTCCCAACCGGATTTTCAATATCGACGCGATACGCGAACCGTACAAACCGACGTCCGGCTACGCGAAAGGCGGGATTGTATCGAAGAAGGGCAAAAAATATATGCCGCATCCCGACGGCACCCCGGTCGATGACGTCTGGGACATCCCGATCGTCAATCCGATGTCGGATGAAAGGTCAGCCTACCCGACCCAGAAACCTCTGAAACTCCTCGAAAGAATCATCGCCGCATTATCGGATGAAAAATCGATAGTTTGCGATATTTTCTGCGGAAGCGGGACGACAGCTATCGCCTCCAGAAAACTCAACCGACGCTTTATAGTCTGCGATAGCAATCCAGACGCAATCGGGGTGACGCTTTCGCGGTTTTCGGAAATCGACGAAGGAAAAAATCTCCCGGAGGTTTTGTCCTGCGGGTTTGATAGTATCCCGACCGCTATCTTAACGGAATAATGTACTGTACACGAGACGTGACTTCCTCGTCGTTATTGATCTCCAGCCCGACCCAGCTCCTTGGACGCCAGCGGTATCGTGCCCCAAAGAGGTAATTATCAAGTTGATCGGGTCCGAAACTCTGGCTGTAATACATCACTACATTATCGAAAACTTCCTTTTCGACATAAATAAAACGGTTCTGGCGCTCGTCGAGGCTGATTTCGAAATCGGAAAGTCCCGCTTTCTGGCGAATGTGCCTTGAAAGGTACGAAGTAGCGAAGGACAGGCTCATCCCTGTAATATCAATATTGTTGAATCCCGGACTGATTGTACCGTTTCCGAGTATTGTGTCCCCGATAGTGCGGATAATCACGTCCTCGTACGCAAGGGCGGCGATTAATGAGTCTTCGCTCATTGGCGGTTCGCTGGTGAGATGAAGGTTATCGAGCAGGCGGCTCAATTGCCCGTCGATACTTGCTGTGATTACAAAGTCCTCCCCATAAGAACCCGGACTCTGGACATTCCTCAGTTGTGCCTGGGCCGTGGCTTTTACACGGGGGTCTGCGATGGAATTAAAACTTGTAAATGTAAATTCCAGCGGTTCTATTAGGACGAAATGATTTCCGAGAATATCGATCCAGCCTTCGTTCGCGATTATTTTTCCCGTCAGCACCGGCCTGAATATCGAACCCTGGAGGACAAGATCGCCCTGCCCGAAAATCACGTTCAGCATATTTCCCTGCTGGACGCGAAGGTTTGATGCAATCGATGTGCGGATATTGAACAGGAATTTGATAAACTGGTCGACTGGCGATGTATCCGATTCCTGAAAAGCTGGAAGCCGCGAAATATCGACCTGCCCGCCATTGATCGAGACAAAGCCCGATGCGGTCAGATTGATTCCGTCGCGATCTCCCGTCACATCGACATTAATCGCGTCCGCTCCCGTTCCGGGAACAAGGCTGAATTCAAAACCCGGTCCCGCTAACCTGATCGGAGCCTGTGTCATCTGGACGAATGAAATATTTCCGAAAGATGCACTTCTCTGAATAAAATAAGGAATAATTTTTGTCAGATCGAACCTGCCGTCGAATCCAAGCATCCAGTCCGTTCCGGCGAGTCCGACTTTGTCCGGCGAAAATACCATGACAGAATTCTGGACGTCGATAGTACCGCTCATCGCCTGCGCGACAGTCTCGTTATAATATTTCAGATCCCTGATATCCATCCCGATTTCGCCGGAAAACCCGAGCACTCCTCCCGTGAGGGTCAGGTGAGTCGGGCCGAATCCTCCCGACCATCCGATTCCGGAGTCGGAGGCTAACTTCGGGACAGGGATTGTGTAACCGGTATCGGTATCGAGCGAAAGATTCAGTCCGGACTGATCCAGAATGTCGAATTTCGATGGAATGGTTCCGGTTACTAATATTGATTCACTATCGCGAGTCAGAGACATCTCGGAAATGTCGATAATATCCGCGCCGGGACGTCCGACAGCGCTTAGAGACAGGTTCCCCAGCGGTATATATTCCGCGCCAACCAGATAAGACAGGTTTTCAATTCCCGCATCATAAAGAACTTTCGGACCCATCGCGTCCTGCGTTAACTGCACTGTCGCGGATGCGGTTCCCGAGACGGGAAAATCCTTTCCGGTCGCCGTCGATATAACCTGTAAATCGAACGCATCGACGCGAAGGACCAGATTCGCGGTGGTCAGGGACGGGGAATGGAGATCTATTTTCCCGGCTCCGAGCGCGCGAAATCCGGACGCGCCTTCGAGGTTGAGGGAGGTCAGATTCAACGAAGTCTGCGACAGGCTGAAAATCGCCTGGCCGCTCGTAATCTGTATCCCGAATGCCTCCGATTCCCCGACATTCAGCACGAATTCATCCACGACCGGATTACCAAGAGTCCCGCCGATCGATCCCGACCCGCTTATCGACCCGGATGACCGTTCATATCCGGGCAGGCCGACAGCCTCGAATATTCCGCTTAATCCGGAATTTTCGACAAGCGTATTCAGAGCAATGCCGCTGTCGCCGATTACCGGCGCGCGCGTGATACCGCCGGATATTTCGATAGTCCCCGCGTCACCCGCGTTAATGCTGAAATCAACGGTCCAGTCCGAGCCATTTTCGCTTTCAAGAAGCAGATCGGCCGATGCAAGGTTGAATTTCGGAAGCACTACATTATTGGCTACTATCTCCAGATGTCCTTTTGTATCGCCGAGTATATCGGAAAGGTTAGCGTCAATATTGAAAATCCCTGCGATCCTGGGAAATATTACAACCTCGCCCGGAGGTTCGTCAGATGCGTTTCCGGCGAGGAGATTCGTAACTCTACTGACAATTCTCTCGGAAAATTCCGTAAGCTCCCTGCCCTGAAAAATCGGCGCTTCCAGCTGCTTTAATTCCATCACTCCGGAAATAACCGCCGAAGCTTCGCTGATGTTGCCAAGTGGAAAATCCGCCACGATTGAAATCCCGTCGCCATGCGTCAGAAATTCATTGGGACCTATCCTCGCGGAATTCTCCGAAAGGAGCATATCAAGAATTATTTTATTCCGGAGCCCATCGTAATTAACGTCGCCCGCGAGGTTCATCGAAGTCGAAATAACCGATGAATATTTTGCCGGAAGCAAGGGGCTTATATCGAGGCCGGAAACGCTGATATGTCCTGCGCTGCCGGCAGACTGATTTCGATCAAACGGGATCACAAATTCCCCATCCAGAGTGCCGTTGCCGATAATTCCGCCAAGGTCGACGATCCTTATTGCATCGCTATCGATCTCGATTCGCGACGACAGGTTCGGGACAACCAGGTTCATGATTCTGCCATTCGATAAAAATGCCTCGCCGGAAAATCCCATAGCGGACGATAAAGGTATTTTTATATCTCCGGCTATCGCGAATTCGCCCTCGACCGGGATGCCGATGATCGAGCTGAAAAAGTCCTTTCTGTTGACTGTGACCGCAACGCTCCCGGTGAATCCATCGGAAAAATCGTATATGCCTTCGCTCATAAGGACCATCCCGTCGGCGAAAGCTGTCGCGCCCTGCACATTTACTTGTCCAACGCTATATTCGAACGGTATTGTCGCGGAAATATTTCCAAGCTCGCTTAGTTGAGGGAGGCTGAAATTTTCCGAATTGACGATACCACTGACCCTTGGCGCGCTTCCGCTCTGGCTGGTAACAGAGATGTCGCCGGAAAAATTACCATAAGGGGTAAATCCCGAGCCTGCAAGGGGTCCGAAATATTCCGCGAGTTTCTGAGCGGGTATGTTATCGAGTTGGATTTTGAAATCGTACCCGTTATTGTCGGTTGATGTATCCATGGTGCCCGATGCAATCGCGGCGCCGTCGAAAAATCCGAAATCCGCTTTGCTTAAGACAAAATTTCCGTCCGAATACCATCCGTTAAAATCGGTTACCTGCACCGGGGACGTCCTCAACGACATATTCATTGAGCTTAAGGAGAAAACCACCTCCAGCTTTTTATCTGCGGAATTTGAAATGGCGGCTTTGGCGTCAAATGAGCCTCCTATAAAGGATGTGTCGAAATCGGGCATGAATTTTTTTATAAATGACGGATTGACATTCGCGGCATCGACATAGAGATCGATGGTTTTAACCGGAGCGGAAAAATCGGCGATATGTCCGCTGACAGTCGCGTCCGCCCCATCGACAACGCCCGTCAGTCCAGGCGAAAATAACGATTTATGCGTGAAGTAAATATCGCCTGAAAGGTTATGCGGTGAAAGGTCTAGAATATTTGTATTGAGCGCCCCGTCTCTTATGGTGCCCTGCCCGAGAATGCTGTAACCTCTTTCGCCGACTTCCGGCCCGATCAGTATGGAAACCATGAAATTATCCGCATACCCGACGATATCGTGAAGCCCTATATTTTCCGCAATAGCTTTAACATATTCCAAGTCCATAGTATCGATACTCGCGTTTATCTGCATCGATAATTTGTCGCTATCGTAATTTCCGGTGATCGACAAATCCGATGGCTCGATCCCATCGCCCACAATCTGCCCCTCAAGCGATATCCCCATCCCCCCCTGCGTTCCAAGCCTGAATGTGCCGTTGAGATTCGAGAAATCCAATTGCCTGAGCGGATAGCCATCCGATATTTCACCGCCAAGCCACGCGATTTTACCGTTGTTTACGGTGACCCCAAGGTTTCCGGGAAAGTGGAAAGGCTCTCTCTCGCTGGGTTCAAGCAGAGTCCCGACATTCCACTTTCCTTCCTCCTTTCCGAGAGTTACCACCGGATTGTAAAGCGTTACGGATGTGACAGCGCTGACCGGATCCGTGCGTTTGATCGCGAGAATGAGAAGGCTGGTATTGATTCTCATGGAGTCGGTTGTCAGAAGCGGCAGTCCGGACTTGATATCGTTTACTTTAATTCCGGTTATTGTGAAGTTGCTGATATTATCGATGCTGTACCCGTCCCACGTGAAATCGAGATCGTCATAAACGCGGAATTGTTCGGAAAGTTGAGAGAGAATCACGGGAGCGTAAGCGTTTAGAAGGGTTCTGTGAAGAACAACCGCCGCGGAAAGGATCAGAATTAACAACAGGAATAGTGCAGCGAAAAGCCTTAGGAAAATGAATCCAACCCGAGGATGTCGTTCGGCGGTTTCAGGTGAATTTCCATTAGATTGTTTCCTGGACGGCATTTCAACGTTTTCTTTCCCCTTTGCTCCCAATATCAGAAAGAATATGCAAGCGCGAGGTTCACATTTTCATCGCCGATAATGTCCTCGACGCCGATGAGGACGTCAAGCTCCGGAAGAATCGCATAACCGGCATATAAATCCCATTTCAGGTCGTTGGGGTCGTAAACTTCAGATATGAACCTGTACGTGTCTTCACGCCAATCGACTCCAAGTCCGATCTTACCGCGATAAATTCCGGCTCTGGCGGAAGAGGTATCGTTTATCCAGAATCCTATCCGGGCGTTGGTCCGGTCGGTCTCGCCGAGATCCTCGATTCCGCCCGTGATGAAAGCGTCGCTTCCCTCAAGGCCGACCCTTATATTCAGGTCGGCGGCCCACCGGTTCGGATCGGGAGTATATCGAATTCTGAATTCCGCACCGGTTTCGACACTGCTCACGGTGTCCATTGTATGGGCTGCTTCATCGATAGCGCCCGACGCATCGTTTAGCGTGCCCCGAGCCATTTCAAGAGTCGACCTGGCTTCGGTAATTGTTGCGGTAATATTGGTGCGGAGTTCCTCATCCGCCGTGTAACCTTCCACATCCTCAAGGATTGTAACAAGGTGATTTGTGGCAGTATCAAGGTTCGTGATGATCTGCTCGATCGAAGCCCTGAACTCCGGGTTGTTGTACTCGGAAAATCCCTGAATCAGATCGCGTGCGTCGGATGTAGCCCCTTCAATATTTGCGAAAGTATTGTCTATATTAGGCTGAGCACTTGAAAGGATAACATTCAGGCGATTTGTCAGGTCAAGAATATTTGATGAGATCAGTTTAGTGTCGGTGGAGAGGTTATCGAGAAGGCTGTTCACATCTTCCGGTGAAACAAGATTGCTGAAATTATCGAGAAGGGTAGCAAGCCTTTCCATTATCTGGGTAGCCTGGTCGGTAATTTCCATTAGAGCCTTGTCGGCGTCCACGACAAGGTCTTCCGGACCCGGCTCGCGGGTTCCTTCAACCACCACATCCGGCGGGAGTTTGTTGTAAATTCTCAACCCGTTCGATCCGGCGGTGATCTGTGTCGGGACAAATGCCATCGTTTCATCGACAACGAAATCGGGCGAAATTTCTATCGTGACCCGATCGGACAATGCGTCGTGACGGGAGACTGTGACAATACTTCCAACAGTCTCGTTGTCCCGGACAACAAGCTGCCCTTCCTGAACAAGACCCGGTTCGATTAAAATACTGAACTGGTTATTTTCAATCCTCCCCTCAAGGTGCCCCGATCGGAGTTCATCAATGGACACTAAATACTGACCGAAAATACTGTCTCGCGAGATAGTTATTTTTGCATGCTCATGAATATACTGGGTATTGCGGATCTGCAGAGCAACCTTGACGCCCCCGAATCCATCGTTTGTAATATCGCCGACTTCGCCGATACGGCTTCCGTTGAGCTGGACCTCCGCACCGGGTTTCAGTCCCTTCACACTTGTGAAGCTGGCGTTGATAGAGTACGTGTCTTTCGGTCCGCTGATCCATGTGAGCCACGGGATTCCCTTACCCATGCCCTTAAAGACCGCGATCATCACGAGCACAATTATTACGGCGGTAAAACCGACTTTTGCAGCCGATGTTATTTTCATTTGCTACCCCAGTTTTCAGTCCGTTTATTATAACCGATTTTCCCCGATGGGTTTATAAGATACAATCCCGTTTAAGATTTTCCAGTGATTTTTTTTACCTCACCCCCAAACCCCCTCTCCACATTGTAGAGAGGGGTTAGGGGGTGAGGTTTTTTTTTGACCTCGATTCGTTCTTCCTGTACGATTCATCCCCGTGTCTTCAAATTCTCCATACAAGCTGATTTTTTTCGACAACGACGGTACTCTCAACACCCAGCGTTCGACATGGGAATACATGCACAAGCATCTCGGCACATGGGAATCGGGCGGGAAGCCTCTTGAAGCTTTGCTCATGAGAGATCGCACTCCGTACGATGAGTATGCCCGACAGAGTGTACGGCTGATGAAAGGTTTTCCGAAGACAAAATTCCTCGAACGCCTTCGCACTATCGAAATCAGAAAAGATGCTAT
Organism: bacterium; assembly: GCA_026394215.1. GTDB lineage: Bacteria > JAJVIF01 > JAJVIF01 > JAPKYR01 > JAPKYR01 > JAPKYR01. The sequence continues at coordinate 11,779 of JAPKYR010000291.1, read as the reverse complement.
CGAGGTAATCCGCACTCTCAAAGAGCTCGGGTTTAAACTTGCGGTTCTTTCAAGCGGATTTTCTCTCTGGCAGGATGTATGGAAGGAAAAAGGGATCGAATGGGACTACTATCGCGCCAACGAGCTTATTTTCGACGAGAACGACATAAGCACCGGCGATGTCATCGTCCATGTAACCGATAATGTACTCGGCATGGACAAAGGGTCCTGGGCAGAAAAAATCCGGAGTATGGAAGGCTTGTCAAAAAGTGAAACTGTTTTTGTGGGGGACGGATGGGGCGACGTGCCGGGATTTAGGAGTTGCGCTTTCGGAATCGCGATCGATCCGAATATGCCCGAGGTCGCGGATGCCGCGGAATATGTCCTCGGTCCGGACGATTTTAAAAAAGTCCTGGATTACCTCACCCCCTAACCCCCTCTCCAAATTTTGGAGAGGGGGCAAGGGGGTGAGGTGACTATTTCAGTCCGTTAATCGGAAGTCCCGTTAATTTATCCAGCCCGTAGAAATAAAAATCATCCGACCCGAATAAAATCTTATCATCTAGCAAAAGCGGCTTTCCGTGGTTCTGTCCCTGTGTGTCGAACGACCACACTTCCTCTCCCGTTGCGCGATCAAGCGCAAGTACCCTGTATCTCAACGTGCAGATATATATCCGCTCATTGTCTGCCGCTAGAGGAGCGAAAATCTCTTCAAGAATACCCGATCGCGCCGATTCCTCAGGCCCGGCTGTTCCTTCGACATCCTCCAGCATCTGCCTCGATGTGGACAACGGACCGTAGTAATCCGGATGCGGGTGATGAAGCTCAATAGATTGAAGGATGTCACCATTGGAAGCATCCAGCTCAAAAATCCTTCCCCCCATGCTGCCGATATACAGCCTTCCTCCCATAAAAACCGGGCCGCCATAAAATTCACCGGCGTTTTCCGGCTCGACCCGCCAAACCTCAGTTCCGTCCGTGAGCGAAAATGCCGCAATCTGTCCCCCGACACTCGATACATATACCATAGTCGCGATCGACATCGGCTCCGACGCCACATTCTGATCCCAACTGGGCATAATCTGTCGAAGCCCCTCCGACGCGCGTTCCGTTAATATATCCAGTTCTAGCACATCGTACGGGAAAATCCCGGGAGCAGGCCTGAGCACTGAAGCGGGGTCGGTTTCACCCTCGATTCTTAATACCGCCTCGGTATCAAGACACGGGGTCCCGTAGATTTCGCCCCTTAAATCGCCTTTCCATCGCTCTTCGCCGGTGTCCGAACTAATTGCGTGGAGAAATCCGTTGACGTCGCCGACGAGAATTACATCTCCCGTGATTACCGGTGTGCACCTGACCATCGATCCGCAGTCGAATTCCCAGCCAACGACGCCGGTAATTGGATCGACAGCCCTGACAATCCCGTCCCAGCCGCAGATAATAATGTTATCGTTAGTATTGATTGGAGCCGCGTCGATATGGGTTTTGAAATCGGCGAGAACTGTCGCGCCCGACGGAGTGTTGGGATCGACCACGGTGAGTTTTCCGGTGTAATCCGCGACATAAATCAATCCATTCCATACAAGCGGCGCGCCCCTTACCCCTGCGCCGAGTTGTACCGACCAGTGCTCTACAAGTTCGCCGCGGTCGCGGGTGAGTCTCAGCAGCTTCCCGTCAAGTCCGGCGATATACACATAGCTGGCGGTCGGGGTACAGCTTCCGATATACGCGCTGATACCGCGGTGTCCGTAATACCAGTTGGCCTCCTGTTTTACGAAACTCGGGCCAACCTGCTGCTTTCGGCATCCTGACGAGAATGGCAGGACAAGCAGGATTAGAATAATAAGCAGTGATAATCGACGCATAGAAATACCATACCGGCATTATAAAGCCAGCTTACTGAAGCGGGGATTGTACCATAGATATTTCCGGGGATATATCCAGGGGTGGGTAAAAAGATGGGTTAAGGGAGATTAGTTGTTCGCAAGCTATTAATCAGTCAGATTGCAGGGACTCATCGACTTCCGGAAGCTTGCAAATGTCTCCCACTTGGAGATTTTCGCCAGACACTATAACAGCTTTGGACGAGTTAAGTTGCACCTCGGTTACCCGAATCCTACCAATCAACGATTCGTCTCTCCACGTTTCTTCACCAGAAGGCCCATACAGGATTGATACCTGGAAAACGTCAAACTCGATTCCTTCCTCAATCCCAGCGGCACTACCGAGGTCGATTATGAGAAAGTCGGGAGTAACGTTTGCGATGCAGGCCTGGACAGTAAAGAAGGGGAATATCTTGGCCATCAGGTTATCAATAGCTTCTATCGTGGCACGGCTTTGTAGTCCGCGCTGGACGTCTTCCGGGCTGCTCCAGTCTGGATCACTGGTCGTTATAAAATTTTCCGCTTTATCGCCCTCGGCGGTTTCTGCCAATATCACTTGACCGGTGGATGCATTAAATAATTTGAAATCGAGCCGAACTACCATCGTGGGCGATAATCCCAAAAACCCCCTTTGTTCATAGCCAAAATAAGTAACCATGCCGGTCATGTAATAGTCGACACCTTCTACATGCCCTATTTCCGTTTCCTGATCCTGTTGGATAATTCCCTCGGAGCCAAGACCGATCTCGCCCATTATGAGCTCCAAATCCTCGAATCGCTGAATCACATCAAAGCGGCCTGACTGTGCCAGTTTCGTTACCAGCATTTCTGTCAAACCCAGGCCGATGTTCGAATTAGCGTATTCCGGCGGATTCACAAAACTAAACACTGCGAGTTTAGGACGGCCGCTCAATATCTCTGGTGTTGAAGTAGAACTGTTGCCTTGATTCGCCTGATCGGAAACAGATGATTCAGTCTGGTTAGGCTCGGATGATTCCTGAGCGACGACTGGCTGGAAAATAAATGAGAGCATGAAAACAAACACAAAGAATGGAATCAATAGTAGCGATATGATTTGATCGAATAAAGTTATTTTCAGCACGCTCATAATGAGCCTCCTTGATCATAGATTTCGACAGATAGAACTAATGAAGGATGGCAATGGTCATCCTGAGTAATGGCAGATGTAGTATTGATCTCCGTCAGCAAGACCGGATCCTGAATAATATATCGTATGCTTGGCTGTAACTCCTTTTCCATCGCCTGCGACAGGATAAGTCCCATCGCAGTTATACCAATGCTCGTCCCAAACCTCAAATCCGCCAGACACGTAATCCTTGAAAACCGCAATATGGCGATCTCCTGAATTGGGTTGATTCGGCCAGTAATATATCACCGCACCTGGACAAGTTGTACCCATATTAACGCAAGTGCCCTTCGAACAATTACCCCAGTTAAAATAACTCCCCGTGAGCGCCGCAATGAAGCTCGGACATTCGCCCCAATATGAACCATTCTGCGCATGCTGGGTATAGTGATTGCAGGCTTCTCCTTCCCAATAATAGGGAGAAGGCGGGGGTACAATTAGAGCCACTCCGTAAGTCCAAAGCAACCTTGGACCATCATAGGCAGGCTGTGACTCGAACCATTTGAGAATCGTCAAATTATCTGGAGTGATCTGGAGGCCTTCACAGTCGGCCCAGCCTTCATTATGTATGGACATACAGCTTTCCCCGCAATCATTCCATGCTTGCACCCAGTAATCATAATGGGTCTCACCGACTACTGAGTGATCGTCGTATGATGGTTGATCAACAACCCAATGTTGACCATTATTACCGTCAATATCAGTTCTGCAAACCCAGTAATAGTCTGCGCCTGCGGTGGGGTGGTTCCAGTCTATTTTTACATAGCCAGAATATGTTCCTTGCGACGCCGTAACACCTGTAGGCGCATTAGGAGGAAACTTCGCATAGCCTGAATCCTGGTTGGACTGACTGTTATCCCCGCATTCATTGTATGCTTCAATCCAGTATGTATGAGTATTATAGTCCATTGGTCCATCGTAATATGGTGAGTTAACATTTGGTATAGTAATAGTATTGTCTCTGTGAAGGTTGTATCCCTTTGCGCCGGACACAGGGTCCCAGGTTATTATTATATAACTACAGACTGTTCCGTCTCCGTCCGACGCCGAAACATTTTCTGGCTTAGAAAGAGGCGGTCGCCTCCATCCCTCACCATGGTTTGACTCGTTACTTTCCCCGCAGTAATTTTTTGCTTTTACAATATAAAAATAATGATTATAGTCATATTCCACTGGGTCATAATATGGAGGCATAACATCATTCACATACAACGCATAATTTATGCCATCTGAAGAACGGTAGAGGTTATAATTCTCATCTTGTTTTATAGGCCAATTAATTATAATATTGAAACATTCTGTACCCTGGGATGCAGTTAGACTATCCGGGGCTGATGGAGGAGAACTAATAGTAAATCCATTATCTGATGTATCAGAAACTGTAGGAGTCATCGATAAGGTCGTTATCTTAATTTTGCCAGCCGCGCCTGAAGTAACTTGATCTGCCGTTGGGGTCCAGAGGAAATCCCCATCACATTCTGTGCTGGATGAGATAGTATCATAATAGTCTGTCCCATTTTTAGCATACTCGATCTTTACATTCCCGGTGATATTTGAGTATGTCCAGGTTATGTTGTACTGTGTGCCAGCGCACCAGGTTTCCCCACCATTTGGTGCAGTTACTATTATATTGATCAATGGAGCTGAATTAACAGTAAAACCAGCGTCCGATGTATCAGAAACCGCTGGGGTCATCGATAAGGTCGTTATCTTTATCTTGCCTGCCGAGCCTACTGTTATATCGCTCTCTGAAGGAGTCCACAGGAAGCTTCCATCACACAGAGTATCTGAGGCAATTACAGTACCGAAGTTCGTCCCATCCTTTGCATATTCGATCTTCACATTTCCGGTTATATTTGAGTATGTCCATATGATGTTGTACTGGGTGCCTACATACCATGTTTCTCCACCATTTGGTGCAGTTACTATTATATTGATCAATGGAACTGAATTCACAGTAAAACCAGCGTCCGATGTATCAGAAACCGTTGGAGTCATAGATAAGGTCGTTATCTTTATCTTGCCTGCCGCGCCTGCTGTTATATCGCTCGTTGAAGGAGTCCACTGGAAGCTTCCATTACTACAGGGTGTCGAGTAGGCAATTACAGTATCGAAGTTCGAACCGTTCTTTGCATATTCGATTTTTACGTTTCCAGTGATATTCGAGTATGTCCATGTGATGTTGTACTGGGTACCTACATACCATGTTTCTCCACCATTTGGGGCGGTTAGATTGATTGAAGGTCCTGTACCAGGTTGAACCTCAAGATCGACAACCTGATACGCGGTTAAATCGAGCCAGGGTTTTCCTATTGGATCATTTTCGTTTGCTTCAACACCAACCAGGCATTTATAGTCCCCTTCAGATGCGAGTTTTGTGTTTGAAACGGTGACCTGGTATCGTGAGTAATCAGACCCATCACTCAACCATGTACTGGGCAAAGCACCGTTGAAAAGCTCGGGACATTCCACCACTGGCTCATGGTAGGTTGATTTTCCCTGCCAGTCGTAGACGTCGATCAACAATTTAGTCGAACCACCCTGATCGGTAAGGCCATCCCCAATTGGTTCTTCCATGACAACAATCTTCCACGGTTCAGGGCAATTCGCGTTAAGGTCGAAATCTGTTAGTGGATTATCCACTGGGGTTTCAATTGGAGTCCACCAGTTTGCATCGACAGCATAACCGAGAATAAACGGGCCAGTCGGGAGTTTCAGGGAGAAGGTCTGGACATCGGACGAAGCTGCGTAAAATGCATTACGGTTATTGGCGGGATCATCGGATATGTAATATCTGTAACCGTTAATATCGGAGCTTGGGACAATAGGAGTTGCGAAATTCCCAGGGTAATATTTCTGAAGTGGACCGACCGGGGCTGTGATTGTCGAACCGTTGTACAAAGCCGTGTAACCGTCGGGATTGAGCAGTTCGCCGTCTCCAAGAGTCGGATCGGAAATTGATTTCCCTGCGACCGGGAACTCATGACTTCCCCGGAACATAATAATGCCCCGCACATCGAACACCGATAAAAGCAGGTCGTCAAACGGATGGTCGATCTGAATATCCACATCAAGATACCCCGGCTGAGGGAAATTAAATCCGACGATCTTGAAACAATTCGTGCATGGACCGTCCTCGAGGAATTTTAGTATATTGAGATGTATTTCCCCTTCACGTACCGGGACTATTTCCGCCTTGATATTATCCGGATCAGTCGCATCAAGATAAATGAGATTGTAACTGAGGAGAAAATGATTAGCTCCCGATCCCTCAGAACCGTTTTCTGACTGTGGAGTCAGATTGGGGTCGATCGACTGTGTAGAGGATGTCGAGTCTGTCATGGATGGGGCAACACCGTTGCCGCTCCCTGAACAACCTGTGATAAGGATTACCAACAGTACCGCAAGGGTAATTTTTTGAATGATTGAAGCCATTTTACTACCACCTTTCAGGATTAGAGTTTGATATGGAATTATAGGTATTCATATGGGAAAAAGCAAATGATTTTCATGCGCAAGATGCGCATGACACGGTCTGCATTTTCTGAAACCTATTTGACACAATCACGCGTTATCTATATATTTGCTGATATTCCCAGAGGGAAGGAGAACTTAAAATGTTAAAAAATTTATTTGCTATGTCCTTACTTGGACTGTTGATACTGCTCGTTCTGCCGACCGGAGCGTTCGCGCTCGATGAGGATTCCGACTCATTGCAGTTTTTACCGTCCGACGCGCCTGTCGTGATGGCTGTAGATATCGACGAGTTCGATACTTACGCCGCGCAGGTCGGCAGGTCATGGCGCGACGCCGATACAGCCCACTTTTTCGAGGGCTTGCAGACCGTCTCATACCTCTTGTCCAGAGATGTGCTCAAACCCGACGTGCTGACCTTTTTCGGACGGCTGTCGGGCGTCCAGGCTTTTGCTTTCGATCCCGCCAGCAAGTTCCCACTCATGGTTTTCTCCGCCGGGAACGATACCGACGGGAAAATTATCGGGAATTACACTGTCACCTATATTCTTGAACGTAAACTCTATGAATCGTTATCGACAATTATGAATGCGCTCGAGAGTTACCGTTATGACTACGATGCGGAGACCGAATCGTACATCCACGACGGCTATCCCACCGACATCAACGACCTTGTCGAATTCGGTTACCTCGACAGCATCCCGATAAATCCCTACACTGGTGAACCCATAAAATTCATCGGGGCAGGGGAAGATTCATCCTATGGCGACATGAAGTACGAAGCGGGGGATTTCCAGTCATGCACCTGCATGGGCGCATGCGGCGGCATGGGATCGTGCGGTATGGATATGGAAGGGATGGAAGGAATGCAGGGCATGGAAGGGATGGAAACCAAAGGACCTTCAACCGATGAGGCAACCGAGCCCGAAACATATAGCATGTACAGGCTTTTCGCATACTGTATCGGGGGCGTGAATGTCAGCCCCGGGTGGACGAACAATTTTATCCCATGCGATGATTTCGCGGACCGCCTTATCAATTTCAGCACCGATTACGATATTTCCAGTCTTGGATTCGAAGTCGAAACTGACGGAGACTGGACCTACTACCATCCCGTAGACGCCGATTACTCATTCGCTTCGGGCGGTAGATATCTTCTTTTCTCAGAGAATACGGAAATGCTCGCCGGAGCGGTGGAACGTTTTAATAGCGGCGACGGATTCGTGTTTAATCCCCCCGCCGATTTCGATACATCCGGCGCGTTTATGAGATGCCAGGCTGATCCCGCCGGAATGTTGAATGGCGAGGGGCTCATGTCATTCTGCCCTTCCGGTGATTGCGAAATTCCGCCGGAAGTCGAGGCGATGATGGGTGATATTATCGGCAAAGTCGGTATCGAAGCCGTTAAAATGCAGCATACAGCCTGCTGGCTCAGGAACAGCGATATCGAGATGGTTCGACGGGTTGAACTTACCGGCGAGGCTCAAGGTTCTCTTGTCGGGTCGATTCTTAACGCCGAACCGGAACCCCTGATGACGGCGGAGGGCGGTCCGCTCGGGATTATCGGCGAGATGGCGTGGGCGAATCCCAACGAATTCGTTCACTCCTACCTTGATTTCCTCTTTGAAAATATATTCCCAATGATCGCCGATCAAGCCGGCGTGGATCCTCAGGCGATGCTCGGAATGGTCGGGCTTGATAATATAAACGACATGGAATTCGGCGACTCCATGTATGTGTTTGTCACGGAATCGGAGGATCGCGGCGACGGGGTTTACCTTCCCGGACTTAACGCTGCGCTGGAAACCAATGACGAGGACTTGTTCTACACCGCTGTCAATCTTGCCGATACGATTATGATGTCGATCCCCGATCTTCCGTTATCCCAGGTCGAAACCGGCGACGACACTGTCTTTACATGGGCTTTTGACGATCCCGAAATTCCCTTAACCCCGACTATAGCTTTGGCAGACGGTTGGATCGTCAAAGGGTTGTTCCAGGACGATGTTCTCGCGATTCGCGACGCTTTGGCAAACGGGGAGATGCTGTCTCCGGACGGGCTGGGTCCAGCGAACTTTCGAGTCAGGGCCAACCGCCAGCGCCTTCTTCGCGGGATAGCCGATGTTGCGTACATTCTTCCCGACGGTGTATCCGCTGCGGGCGGAATATTAGAAAGTCTCGCGCTTATGTCCGATCCGGACGAGAGGCTGTTCGCGGAATCTGTCGGAAATGATGAATATTTCGAATCCCGATGCTATTTCTCGATCGATTTATTCGAAAACCTGATCCCGGCGCTTTCATATATCATGAGTGCCGCGGATGATATGTAGAAAATTTATTATTTTTGTTTCTAGATAAAGAGGCACCAGCGTCAGCGAGTGCATGACAACAAGCACTCCCTTACGGGGCTGTTGAAAAAGTGGATTTTAATTTAATTTATGTAGGACATGCTTTCCAGCTTGTTACTGAAACCATGATGATTGCTGGCATTCAATAACAAGCTGGAAAGCATGTCCTACATAATTACAGCAAACAGATAATTTTTCAACAGCCCCTGACGGTCGTGCCTCTGTAACGTTTATTAAAATTAAGAAAAATTTTATATCCGCGGGACGGTCGTGTCGCCATGCGGGATGTGGTAGATCACTTCTGATTTATCAACCGAATCGGAAATTAATTCCATCGCATGATTGACATCCACAGCCTGAGTGATATTGACCTTATCCAGAAATTCCCCGTCCAGCTCCGTCATCGCGATTATGTTGAATTTCGCAGTTTTTTCCTTGAGGGCATACACAGTCTGGCCGTTCACGACATAATGTTCGTGAAGTTTCCGCTTGATTGTTTCAAGATCGTACGACGCGAATTCATTGACGGCGGGATTTCCATAACCATTGGAGCAAGCCATCATGAGAAGCATCGTCCCGCCAGGATTCAAAGCCCTCGCCGCATTATCCATGGATTTGTGCGCCTGCACAAAAGTCAGGTCTTTGGGATATCCGCCCGCCGATGCGAGCACGAGGTCGGCCTTTCCGAAAGGAAGGTCGACCATGTTATGTTCGTCCACAACGGCGCAGGCAAGACGGTGCGACTCATCGATTCCGCCAGTCAGAAAGTAGCCGAATTCTTTTTCGGGATTCATCACGGTAACAATCGCGAAGTGTGCCTTGCCTTTTAACACCATTTTTGCCGCTTCGAGCATATCCTCATGAACCGGATTTCCGTTCAGGCTTCCGGAATAAACGTCCGGATTCCGTCCACCGCCATGCTTTTCCGACTCGTAGAAAGTCAGTGCATGATTCGAGGCGGTTGAGCCGAGAGTCGCGACGCCGGGCATGATTAATTTCCGACCGCCCCCGTATCCTGCGAAATAGTGATGCACGCAGGAGGAATAGAGAATGATCAGATCGGATTCCGCGAGTCTCGCATTGATCTGAACCGGCGTACCCCATGATGTGGTCCCGTAGTCGGTAAACGGACCTTCCGGGTCGTGCAATTCAAGCTTGATTCTATCGTATGCATCGCCGATAACGTTCCGGATGGTCTTATCGTCCGGGTGGCTATGCGATCCGAGCGCCATAAGGGCGGTGATTTTTTCATCGGGAATACCGTGTCTGTTCAACGCATCCAGCAGCCATGGAAGCGCGCGATTGACGCCCGCAATCCTCGTGTGGTCGGGGATAATAATCAGGATGCGGGTGGGATTTTTTTTGACAAGGTCGCTTAATGGTGGGGTTCCAAGAGGGGATTCGAGTTTATTGAGGAAGGTTTGTTCAGGATTACCGAGTGCCCTCATCGGTTTCGGAAGAAGGGTAAGTACTTTTTTCGAATCCGGGATCGGGAACGTAAATTGAGTGCGGTCATATGCGAGTTCTATTTCCTGCATTGTGATTACCCGTATAATAGGGAATTATTCAGAATCCGAATTTTCAAAATCCTTGCGGGCTACAGCGATATTTCGCGCGATTGTGAGCGCGTACGCTAGAAACACCTTCCTGTCGCCGCGCGAGAAGTTCCCGAGCGGCACGACAAGAGGCGCATGGGTATTTTCCGTCTCCTGTCCGATTGTCGCAAGCTCGCACCAGAGTTTTTCAGTAAGCTCGTACGGGATCCCGCCATTTGAGGATTCATTTATATCTACCTCTATCCGAGCAGGCTGAAATTCGTCCGGAGCGTGAAGTTTGAAAAGCATTGCCGGACCTGACGAGAGCCGTATTTCAAAACTTGCGGATGAATCGCGCCATGCGATCGGATGGTCGCCCGTTCGCCATGCAAGGACGATCTCATCGAGGTGAGTCAGTGCCTGTCCTGTAAAAAGGCATCGGAAACACTCCGGCGCGGGAGGAAGGTCGGGTTCGTATTCCATCCTTGAAAGTGTACCGCGAAAGCATGAGTCGTACAAAAGAAAAAAAAAGATAAAATAAGAAACAGCTTAGCCATTTGACAGTATTTTACGCAATAACCGCTCAAGAATGGGATGCTTCGGCAGTCCCGACGGCGACTGGGATCAGAATGATTTATAAGATGTGAACGGGAATTTTCTCTGCTTCCGCATTATTTTCCGGGCTTTTTCAGAAAGCCCGGGATTTCCATTTTTCCCTTCAGGTATGTTATCCTCAATACTGATATTCATTTTCAGTAATTATCTCAATTTCATTTTTGAAGGTGGATAAAATGGCAAGGCGAACTTTCTTTTCAGCCACAATGTTTTTTCTTCTCGTTTTGGGAGGTGTTTCAGGATTCAGCCAGGACATCCCAAATACACCTTACTTCTCCAATATCGCATCCGAAGTCGGCATCCATGAAATTCCCGCAGGCCGCGCGGTATGGACAGACATCGACGGTAACGGCTATCCCGACGTCGTTCTCGAAAAATACATGGTTTTCCGTTCGATGAGCGATCCCGATCTGCCCGGTGGGCGAAGGTTCGAAGACATAACCGGCGCAGGTGGACTACAGGTTTTTCGGGATGGCGAAAATGGGCGGGAAGAACGTCCGGTGAATGTCCTGATTTTCGGCGATGTGGATAACGACGGCGATCAGGACGCCTATTCGGCGGTCTACTGCGATTTTCTCAAACCGAAAGCCGATCCGGTGACGGGAGATTTCATGGTCGATGAAAATGGCAATGTTATTTTCGAGGTCCCGGATCAGGGCTGGCGGTCGGAAATATTCATCAATAACGGTCTTGGGAGATTCGAGATTCTTGAGGACTCTGGTGTTGATTCGAACCCGGCAACCACATGCGCGGCGGCATTTCTCGATTGCGACAAGGACGGCATGCTCGATCTTTTCG
>JAPKYR010000155.1 GCA_026394215.1 bacterium | reverse complement strand
CATCATCTTTTTTATTATCCATTACCGGTAAACTCATTTAATCTCCTGCCGGACCAACACCCCAATCCATATCGGGTTCGTATGTGCTGTTAATTACTTCAGACTCCAATGGTACCACGGAAAGGGGTGAACCTTCGAGTACCTGCCACGAAATATCGGCATTATCGGCAAATACTACGCTGAGAACTTCGCTTGTTTCGGAATAAATCGGCCTGAGACATGAAAGTCCATCATAAAACAGGTCGGTTGTCGGGACCTGGTAAAACTGGATTTCATCGTCGTTTAAAAGCGACAGAAATCCGACAAGGCTCGCGATTTCTCTGATTCCTATTTCGGGCGGATTCCTCGGGCTGTCTTCGTTAACGGATATCCCGACACTGTTGAGCACCGCCCCCGCGATATTATCAACGCTTGATAAATGCTCAAGGTTTAGTTTCTGATCGAATAAAGCTTTGATGAGGTTTTGCTGGCGCTCGATTCTGCCAAGGTCGCCGCGAGCATCATGACGGAACCTCGCGTATTCAAGGGCTGTCTGGCCATCGAAATGATGTTCGCCCGGCTCAATATGAATATGAACATTTCCCCTGCGATCGTCATAATTCATCGCTCGATCCACATTTATATCGACTCCGCCCAGCGCGTTTACAACATCCACAAACCCCTGATAATTCACTGTAATTACATAATCAATTTGAACCCCGGTAAATTCTTCGACCGTCCTGCGAACAAGATCGTCCCCACCGAGTGCATACGCTGCATTCACCTTCATGAAACTGTATCGCGGTACGTGAATCAGTGTGTCTCGTGGAATCGACAACACTCTCACTTCTTTTGCGTAAAAATCATCAGTCCCGAAAACCTGCTAGGGCGGGGTCCTGTTAGCTAATGGATTTGCACTTTGACCTGGTGACGGAGAAGGAGGCCATACTCTTGATATTTCTTCAAGAACATATTTTGCGGCGAAACCCGCTGAGACCATCAGACTGACAATAAAACTGACGATAGTCCACGTTATAAGAAACCTCTGATCCTTAAGGGTCCGGATTTTGAAGAAAGAGAAATTTTGCGCTATTTTTTCAGTCACTTATGTTCTGATCTGCTTACTGGTGCAATTTATCAGGCCTTTCCAGTTCAAGGATAGCCTGATTATATGCCGCCACGGAATTATAGTACAAAGGCCACTTGTGGGCAACGACCATACATATTACCGCGGCGATTACAGATGGAAACGCCATGATAATATCCTTTCCTGCAAGGTCTCTAAGCTCATCAATCCCCTGAAAATCCCTGCGAGGTTCAAGCTTGTCGGCGACATAGATGAGTTTGTCCAGCACACTCATCTCCTTTTCGCCGGTAGTGTGCTTCCTTATCGCCGATAAAATGCTTTCATCCGTAATCCCGATTTCTTCCAGGGCAAGAATTTCTGAGACATAACCGTGGAGAAGAATGGAGTGTTTAAAACCGAATGAGTCGGGATCGATTCCCCGTGAATGAAGCGTTTTTATCAGGTCTTCCCCGGAATAGAGCCTCGCAAGATCATGGCACAGAGCCGCAAGCGCGACCTGCTCTTCGGAATAATCGATAGCTTGCGACCTCTTCACCTCAAGTGCGAAATTACATGTCCCGACAAGGTGTTTCTCCATTTCTGGAATGTTGTTCGCTATATAGTCGAGTACACGCGCAACCTGTTTCGATTTAATAAGCGCTTTCAAAACGGTTCTGCCTTTGTACCATAAAGACCGTATTTTCTGATAAAACGTTCAACTTCGGGGTAGAGCGAATTCGATGGAATGAACCCATCCTGGAAAGATTCACGGATATATGTTGAGGATGCCGGATTATCCACAAGCGGCAAAAACTCGATTAATTCAGCCACTTCAGGATACATCTCACTGACCTGCGCAAGCTCCGCTTCCATCTTTTCCCCATATTCCGGTCTAGATACAACCGCGATTCTGTCGAGGTATCTTGGAAATTCCCCGATTCTTGCCCATTTATGAAACGCGACATTATCGGAACCTACAATCTGGATAAGAGGGTATTCAGGATATTTCTGTTTGAAATCCTGAAGAGTTTCGATTGTGTAGCTGACCTCGCCATGCTCACGTCCGCGATCGATCTCGATGGAATCGACCCATAGCCATGATTCATCAAGTGTAGCCAGATGCGCCATAATCAGCCTGTCGTCGAGTCCTGCGGAGATTTTCTGATCGATACGGAGCGGGTTCATATAGGTCGGAATTATAAAAACCGATCCAAGTTCATAATGTTCCTTCACAGCACGGGCGACTTCGAAATGTCCGAGATGAATGGGGTCGAAAGTCCCACCGAGTATCCCTATCCCACCTTTTAAATTTCTATTTTTCATCGTCATTATTACCATCCAGAGTTTCCATTGATAATTCCCCGAGTGAAACCTGCTCAGGGGGTTCCCCGTCGAGATACTGAGGAATTTCATCCCCATCGGATTCCACTCCAAGGGGATCGATATCGAGTCTTTTCGATAATTCGCCCAGCAGGCTCCCGGTACCATAGCCTGTTACCGATGAAATTATTATCACCGGCTCGCTGCAACCGGTTTCCATAATGAACTTCGATAAATAATTTTTTTTAAATTCCTCAAGTTCATCTTGAGGGAGGATGTCGCTTTTCGTCCACACTACAACTTCGGGTTTTAAGGCAAGCTCCTCATCGTATGCCATTAATTCAGCACGGATAGTCCCGTAAGCTTTCACCATGATCTCATAACGGTCTTCCGCATCATCCGAATATACAGGAATCTCTACAAGGTGGCATATTACACTTGTCCTTCTGATATGCCTGAGGAACAGATGCCCAAGCCCCTTTCCCTCATGCGCCATCTCGATAAGCCCAGGAAGATCGGCCATAGTGAAACTTGCGAAATCGCCAAGGCGTACAACTCCTACCGATGGCTGCAAAGTTGTGAAATGATATTCAGCGACCTTTGGATGAACGGTCGATACAACGCCGATCAGGGTGCTTTTTCCGACACTGGGAAGGCCGACAAGCCCGACATCTGCAAGAAGCCTTAATTCAAGCGTCAGATTGCGCTCTTCCCCCGGCTCTCCCTTCTCAAATACCCGTGGAGCACGGTTTGTCGGGGTTGAGAACATCGCGTTACCGCGCCCGCCCTTGCCGCCATTCACAATAGTAATTTTCTGGCCGGGTTTTGTGAGATCGCCAATGATTTTTCCGGATTCACGATCTTTGAAAATCGTCCCGATCGGTACTTTTATAAGAAGGTTCTTCGCACTTTTACCGTGGCGATTCTTCCCTTCGCCCGGCTGGCCATTTTTCGCGACAAGAATACGTCTGCCCCTGAAATCTGCGAGCGTCCGAAGTCCGGGATGCGCCTGGAACACGACACTTCCGCCGTGACCGCCGTTGCCGCCCGAGGGTCCGCCCATGGGACGATATTTCTCCCTGAGGAAGGTCATGCAGCCATCGCCGCCGCGTCCAGCCCGGACGATTATGTCAACTTCGTCTACAAACATCGGTGGTATTTAACCATAAAGGCTGGAAATGCTCAAAGGAGTAGGAAAATAATGAGGTAAAAACATCGTAAAGGCTGTATAATTATCGTGTAAATAACCTCATATTATGCAAGAGGGAGAAATGGCCATGCTCGACAAACTTTTTAATAATAAAGAATCCGATAATCCGCTGGTGGGGCAGAAATTCTACTTCAAGGTCCCGGCGCATACGAAGGAAGCTGAGGACTGGAAAGTCGAGATGGAGCTGAGGACAAATGGTTGGTATGTGACGTTTGGGAGGATAGACGGCAATTGTGGTAAATCTGGGATACCATATTTATTCAGGATTTTGGAACATTCATGGATCGAAGTCCCTTACAAACTCCATTCTTTTATCGAACATTTATGGACTCTCGCGATCAACCAGAAAATAGATAAGGATGAAATTCAAAA
Organism: bacterium; assembly: GCA_026394215.1. Lineage (GTDB taxonomy): Bacteria > JAJVIF01 > JAJVIF01 > JAPKYR01 > JAPKYR01 > JAPKYR01. The sequence continues at coordinate 24,800 of JAPKYR010000155.1, read as the reverse complement.
TGGCTTTGACAACCTTTCAGAATGGTTGAAAAAGGTGAACAGGGAAAAGCCGCAAGGTAAAGTTTGGGAAGAGGTAGGGGCTTAATGGAAACCAGTGATTCTCAGCACGAATGGGGAGATGGAGTTGTAACATTTCTAGATATCCTTGGGTGGAAAGGTATTTGGACGCGCAAAGCGAATGCGTTAGATCAGTTAAAACAACTACTATCATGGTTTGATGATGGATTAACCCATTGGAATGAAACAAATTCTGCTATTGGTTCTAAAACCAAGATTGTAAGTATTTCAGACACTATTGCTCTTTTTACGATACTCCCAAGTAAGTTAGAAAGAGCAATAGGAGAACTAATTCCTGACTCATTAGGAAAAATTTCAGATTATACTGATTCTATCGAGCTGCATGGTTTTCTTTGTAAACTTGGTATTCAGTAATCGATAGAGCTTGGTATTCCAATAAGGGGAGCAACATGTATTGGTCGGTTTATGTTCGACAATCAAAATTTTATTGGAGAGGCTGTGGATGAAGCGGCTGAATGGTTTGAAGCAGCTGATTGGATTGGCGTCCATATGACCCCTACTGCTGCATTCACCTTAAGTGATCCTGGATACTGGGTTGAATATGCACCACCATTCAAGAAAGGACCAATTTGGAATACTCCATGCGTCGATTGGGCATATGGTTTGTATCCAGATGAACCAATCCCGGAGAGGAGGAGAAAGCTCCAAGATGCATTTAAAAATTTAGGACCCATTGGGCCTGATATCGTAGGAAAATTCACAAATACTTTAAAATTTTTCGACTGGATTACTTCAAATGCCCAAACATTAGAAAAAGACAAAACTGCTGAAAAATAAGTACTCTAAGATTTCTATAAAAAAAATCCCCGGCTGTTTCCAGACGAGGTCAAAAAGAGAGGCAAATTCAGTTACTTCTTCAACTATTACGCATCAACAATATTCGCGACCTTGCCAAGCGAGCCGCGATCCCTGAACTTCAAAATTCCATCGCGTTTCGCATATAATGTGTAATCTTTTCCGACTCCGACTCCGTCCCCAGCCTTGATTCTGTAACCGCGCTGACGTGCGATAATATTTCCAGCGGTAACTTCCTGACCGTCTCCGGCTTTAAGGCCAAGCCTCTTACCAGCAGAGTCCCTTCCGTTTGAAGTCGATCCTTGTCCTTTTTTATGAGCCATTGTTTATTACCCCGAAATTACTTTTTCTCTGAAACGAATAATTCGAATCCGGACTAATCCTCGGATTCTTCTTTCATTGATTTTTTATCGGACGGTTTCTTCTCGATAATCCGTTCTACGCGCTTGCCGCCGCCCTCTATCAGCTCGACCTGTATCTGGGTTGCGTGCTGCCTGTGACCGCGGGTATTCAGGTATCCCTTCTTCGCGCGGTATTTCTGAACGACGATTTTCCTTCGCTTTGTCTGGTCGAGTACCGAGAAGGTTACTTTTCCACCATCGATATAAGGCTTGCCAAGGACGACATCGTCGCCATCCAGAATCATCAAAACGTGATCAGATGTGTAAGTTTCGCCTTTTTCCGCCGCAAGCTTATCCACCAGGAAGATTGTTCCCGGTTCGACAAGATACTGCTTTCCGACAAGTTCTACTACAGCTTTCATAATCATCATTTACCCATACAAAAGATATGCGCCCCGAAAAAATAATAGCGCAATCGGAAATTGTACGATATTACCTTCCGGGTGTCAATATAAAACCCCCAGGAAAAGAACACATTATTAATAAAATAAATAAAAAAAATCCCCACTCTTATCCGGTGGGGAATGAATTTTCAGAAATAATTTTATTGACCTTTATCCTTCCACATCGATAAGCGCGCCCGGTGCGAGCTTATCCTTCTTATGATTGGGTTTGTTATCCTCCGGAATTATCACACGTGGCGGAGTAGCAAAAGGAAGCGCTTCGGAATGTTCAAAATCATCGGATTTCGCATCCTTATCCTTTTCCTGGTCCTTTTCCTCTTTCTCGTTATAATCGAAAATTTGCTGAAACTCGCTCGCGCCCCCTCCTCCGCCATCGCCTTCACGCTTCTGAACGCGTTGGAGTTTTTCCAATCTATGAGTGAGAAGTGAATCGCGACCGTCATGAATCTCGTTAATACCCATAATGCACCTCCAACCACCACTCTTCCCCTGGAAGTCGACAGATGCCTGAAGAACCGCCAAAACCATTCCTTTCTTCAAGCTTATTTATATTCTACCATATATATCGACAGGAATTGTGGGTAACTTTAGCAAGTGGCGCAGGATAGGAACGAAGTAATCATGCGCCGGAGTCGCATGCCACGGGATCGCACTTAATGAATATTTAAGAAATTTTATTACTCACACATAGGAGTATTGTGACTTGAATATTTGACATTTGGTTGACGGGCGGCGAGAACATCGTCCAGACGTCGTACTGGCGTGAAATGAGGCGCTCCATGAAGCCAGTCGGGATCGATTTTTGCGCGCTCGACAATAGTTTTCAGGACTTCCACAAAGTGATCGAGGGTTTCGCGGTTTTCGGTTTCCGTAGGCTCGACCATAATGGCTTCCTTAACTATCAGCGGGAAATAGATTGTCGGCGGATGAACTCGATAATCCAGAAGAGTCTTTGCAATATCGAGAGTATGGCAACCTGTTTCCTTCGCGAAATTTTCACCGCTCGCGACAAATTCATGCATGCAGGTCCGGTTGTATGGGACGTCGAGGAATTTCGAGATTTTCGTCCTGAGATAATTCGCGTTCAGGACCGCAATTTCGCTCATTCTTCTGACTCCACTTGCTCCGAGCATACGGATGTATGTATATGCCCTGACAAGGACAAGGAAATTTCCGTAAAACATTTTCATGCGCCCGATCGAGTCGGGATTGTCGGTCCGGTCGAATAACCCATCTTCACGCACGACAATTCTCGGATTTGGAAGGAATTGCACCAGGTGTTTTTTTACACCAACGGGTCCTGCGCCCGGTCCGCCACCACCATGTGGAGTCGAAAAAGTCTTATGCAGATTCAGATGAAGCACGTCGAATCCCATATCTCCCGGACGCGCGATCTCCGCGATCGCGTTCGCATTCGCGCCATCGTAGTAAAGCTGTCCGCCCGCATTATGAACCAGTTCGGCAATATTGAGAACATCCTCCTCGAACAATCCGAGTGTATTAGGATTGGTCATCATAATCCCTGCGGTTTTCTCGCTCAGATGGGTTTTTAACGCTTTGAGATCGACTAGTCCGCGTTCATTCGATTTTGTCTCTACCGTTTTAAATCCAGCCATGACAGCCGATGCCGGATTCGTTCCATGCGCGCTGTCGGGGATGATCATCTCGTTCCGATTCCCCTGCCCTATCGATGCGAGATATTTTTTAATTATTAATAATCCCGTAAATTCCCCGTGCGCTCCAGCGGCAGGTTGAAGAGTAAATGCCGCCATTCCAAATATCTTAGATAGCATTCTTTCAAGCTCAAACATCAACTGCAAGGATCCCTGACAGTCTTCAGCGTCCTGATACGGATGCAGGTCGGTGAAGCCGGGCAGATTCGACGTTACATCGTTGATTTTCGGATTGTATTTCATCGTACAGCTTCCGAGCGGATACAATCCGTTATCAACTCCGAAATTCCTGTTAGACAAGCCTATAAAATGCCTGACAAGATCGACCTCGCTTATTTCCGGCAACTGAGCGGGACTTTCCCTCAACATACCTGTCATTTCAGACGGGTCGAAGAGGGAATCATCGGGCGGTTTCAGACATGACCTGCCCGCTTTGGATTTCTCGAACACAGTCGGAAATTCCTGATGGAGATTTTGAAGTTCTGCCCTTGTTTCGATATTTTCAGTAGTCATTTCTTTTACCCTAAATCAATATTAATTATTTATATATTCATCATTCGATAGTCGCCAACGCATCGACCAACGCATCGATCTGATCAACCGTGTTTTCATCGCCAAATCCGAGGAGCATTTGATTATCCGGACCACTCCATCGCTCCAACGGTAGCCCACCAATTATCCCCTCTTCCAGAAGCCTGTCATTTGCTTCAATCGCAGAAACCGGACCGCTTATCGCAAATTCATTAAAATGCGGGACGCCCTTATGAACGATCTCGAACTTTGTCTTTTGCCCGATCTGCTTTTTTGCGTACTGGGTCAGGCCCATAATTTTCCGCGCCAGATCCGGCAACCCGACTTTTCCGTAATAAGCGAGATATACGCCTGCCGCAAGCGCGCATAACGCCTGATTGGAGCAAATATTCGATGTCGCCCTTTCTCGCCTTATATGCTGCTCCCTTGCCTGAAGCGTAAGCACATATCCGGTTCGACCTTCTATATCTACAGTTTTACCGCTCAGGCGTCCGGGGACTTTTCGAAGCAGTGCATTTTTCGCGGCGAAGATACCAAGGTTCGGGCCGCCATAACTTAAAGGCATACCGAGTGGCTGACCCTCTGCAACCGCGATGTCGAATCCAACGTCGCCCGGTGGTTTCAATGCTGCACATGCGACCGGATTTGTCACAGCGACCGCTATTGATTTATTTTTATGCGCTTCATCGATTATTTTCGGGAGCCCATTTTTAGAAAGATCCTCAATTACCCCATACGCTGTCGGATACTGGATAAATAGTCCTGCGACTGTTTCATCAAGCATTTTGGAAATGGCTTTGGAATCAATCCTTCCATTTTCAAGCGACGGGATATCGACCCACTCCATCCCAAGGCCGGTGTTGTAAGTTTTCATCACATCGCGAATTTCGGGATGAAGCGATTTCGCAACCAATATCTTATTACGCTTCCCTTTGGAATTTTCGTGAATGACTCCAAGCGCGTCGGAAGCGGCAGAGCCGGCATCGTACGATGATGCATTTGCGAGGTCCATCCCCAGAAGCTCGGAAACCATCGTCTGATATTCGTAAATCGCCTGTAGAAGCCCCTGACTGATTTCAGCCTGGTATGGGGTGTAGGCAGTGATGAATTCCGACCGTCCGAGAATTGTCTGTATCATCGAAAAGGTCTTCAATTTTCCCGATCCCGATCTCCGCGAGCATTTCGCGAATATCGGCTTCAGTATGCGGTACGAACGGCATGTGCGACACCTCACGCTGTTTTAAGCGTAATTTATTATTTCAGGGCACGTATTGTAGCACTGGAAGGTAAAATTCGCACAGGAAAAAAAGATTCTTAATTGAGTGCGCGTCCCCGTTCGCATACAATTACCATAATGATTCCCGGCAATGGAAATAAGCCTTCTATCCCGCCGATACTCGCGTTTGCTATCTTGCTTCTGCTCTCGCTATACGTTTTCAAGGATATTTTGTCCGGAATGAACGCGCCGTTCGGGATTTCGTACAAAAACGATCATCCCTGGTCCGAAGTAATTTCACCCCGTGAAGCAAGCCGAATCGAAAGTTTCATCAAGGACCCCATTCTCCAGACATGGCCATGGCTCAAGTACGCCCATGAACAGCTTCACAAAGGAGATTTTCCGCTCTGGAATACCGACCAGTTCTCCGGTATGCCGTTTCTCGCGAACCGTCTGACCGGTCTCCTCAATCCGCTGGTGCTCATCCCGGTATACTTTTTCGATCCTATAAATGCACAGGTTTTTATCTATTTCATACATTATCTTCTTGCAGGATTTTTCCTTTTTCTTTTTCTCAGGGAATTAAAGCTCGATTCCCCGGTCGCAATGCTTGGCACAATCGCATACCTTCTGCAGGGAGCATACATTCCATGGGACGGGATATCCTGCACCGACGGCGCATATTTCCCGATGTGCATGTATTTCCTCGAACGCATGCTGAATCGCAGAGACAAAACGGGAATAATCGGGTTTATTATTTCGTTCTGGTTTTTCGCTGTCACAGGATACCCGCAGTTCCTTGTATATTCGGTCTATGTATTTTTTGCATGGGTAATTTTTTCCGGAAGTTTAAAGCTGAAGCCTATTGTAAAACGGCTTTCCGCACTTTCAATTATTATTATAATTGCCGTTTTAATGGGAGCTATGCAACTTCTCCCGACCGCAGAATTCTTTGAACAATCCCCGAGAATAGGCCATGCCTTCGAGCAGCATCTTGCGACCATAAATCCATTAGAGCAGGTCGATTCGCCGGTTACGCTTCTCCGACTTTTCTTTCCGAAATTCTGGGGCGACTATTTAACGGATAAAGAGAACCTGTACGAAGAGTCGGTTATGAAAACGTATCTTCACGGATATGCCGGGATCCTGTTCGCATTCGGAGCGCTTTTCCTCCCCCTCATCTGGCGAAACAGGCGGGCGAGAATCTGGGCGATCATTTTTATTCTTGGTTCTCTGTTTGTTGCGTGGAATAAATTTTTCATGTTTGCCGTTGCGATACTGCCCGGATTCAGGATCAGCCAGGTCAAGCCGCATTTTATGACCAATGTCGCGATGATAATCACCGCTTGTTATGTCCTGAATTACCTCACCGCAAATTTGAGGACAAGCGAAATTCTTTTCAAAAAACTTGCGAGAGTTAATTTCTGGATGCTCGCATCGATTCTTGGAATCGTAACGTTGATTGTGATCTGCGTTTTCAATCCATCCATTATTACCGAGCAGGATCAGAATCGCAATTTCCAGATGCTGAAGGGTTTCATTTTCATTATTGCCTCGACATACGGACTGATGTTGTTCAGATCGGGACGCATTAGCCTGAACCTTACCTATGCCTTGATAATATTTATTGCCATAATCGATCTTCTTCCCTACCATACTCATATTATGGTCGAGGTCCCTCGCGACAGGGCGATTTTCACAACTCCGGGTATTGAATACCTGCAGGAAAGGATGGACCCGAATAATCCTTTCCGGATTTTCCGAGACCGCAGGCAGCATATGCTTCCCCCCAACAGCCCGATTCTCCTTGGGCTTCAGGAAATCGGAGGGTTCGACTCTATGCTTGTGGGCGATTATGTGGATTATTTTCGCGCTATCGATTCGAATATGGCGGCTAATCCGAGACTTCTGGATGTTCCGTCTAACCCCGACGTTTACAACCTGCCATTCTGGGATTTTTTAGGAGTAAGGTATTTCGTGTCGCCTGAAAGGGTCAATTATCTTCCCCCCGATTGGGAGATTGTGTACGAAAACGAGATGGTGATATACGAGAATCCCGACTGGCTACCGAGATGGTACTGCGTCAATGATTTCATACCAGCCGGAGGAGTCGGACCTTCATTTGAATTCAGTAGGAACATCGATCCATCCACCAGTGTAGTCATTGATGTGGAAGGCGACGCAGCGATTAACCAACCCCAGTTGCCTCTCTGGGATTCCTATGAGCCGGGAAAAGTGGAGTTAATCAGTTATTCAGCAGATGAAGTTGTCCTGAACGTTGAAGCTGAAGACTCGACATTCCTTGTATTCTCTGATACGTATTACCCCGGCTGGAAAGTTTGGGTGGACGGAAAACCGGGTACTGTGAAGCGAACAGATGGAATCATTAAGGGTGTCTGGATTTTGGCTGGAAATCATGAAGTCAGATTTCTCTACGACCCGATCTCATGGAAAATCGGATGGGCCCTCGCACTTCTTGGTTTGATTTTATTGCCGTTAACCATTAAATATGTTAAGAAGCTGCTTAGTCCTGATGTATAATACCCATCCCTGAAAATTATACTTCAACGATTATAAAAGGAGTTGCTTTAGCAATGGCAGACACATCAGAGGAAATCCTGGAACAGCCTCAGCCTTCCGGACCCAAGCCTGAACTTTTCTCAAATGAATTCTACGCCCAGTTCGGAGAACTTAGAGATCATGTCACGTTCCATATTCTGTACGATATAGGATTAGTGATCATCGATGACGGCACCCACAAAATGAAGCGACCGATTTTCAAGCCACTGGTCGAGGAAGCCCTGACCCTTTATCATGAGGATATCATCACGCTCGACCAGATGCGCGAGTATATCGACAACCTCAGCAAAGGGAAGGTCACGCGATACAAGCTGGAAGTTGAGTTCGCGAAGATTCGCAAGAACGCGAAGAAGGGGTAAAAGGATAGATAAATCGCTATCTTGTCCAATAATTAACCAATATTACCGATTTCTATGGATGCCCGGGCTGTTCCCTATTGCTAAACACCCCTTATTTCCTGTAACATGGTATGGTTGCTCTTAAGGATTCCCTGATAAAGGAATCAAGCATATGCAGAATGTCCTATCGCTCATAAGAGGGTTCCTCAGTGAGGTTGGTGGCGATATTGCACCGGAAGCCACTATCGAAGAGGAACGCTATCAGTTCATCACCGCAAAGCCGAGGGTTATCACGGGTCAGTTTTACGAAGTCCCGAAAACCCCAAGCCGTTCGATGGCATTGCAGCTTTTTCAAACCGGCAGAAGCCGCACGTTCCTAATAGGGAAAATTGTGACTGAGAATGACGTCCGCCCGGTTCATTACGCGAGCGTGGCAAGCGTCGTGCTCAGCCGCAATGAGGGCGCGCTTTCACCTTATACACGTCCGCTGGTAGCGCACCTTCTTCTTCTCGATACCGATGGGCTGGACGAGGACGAGGTTATCGAGCGATACTCTGAGGGAATCGAGATAATCAACACCGCCCCATCGGACAAGGGTTACAAAACCCGTCGCATGGCGGCCATGTCGAAAGCGGTCGGCGTCCAGCGCGAAATGATGGAGGAAGGGCTTATCGCGCTTAAGGAAGACCGCGAAGCCGGCGTGGTGATAGTTGTCGATGGAAGCCTGTCGGAAATCGAAGGGGCCGCGAATATGCCCGGACTTATCGGCCTTGTCCCGGCGGAAGCGGAACTCCTTGGCGAGGGAAGTGCGGTTCTCGGGTGCCCGTTCGGGGCGCGAAGCGCGCTCGATGAATCAGGCGGAGTGCCTGCTTTTTATCTAAGGTTGAGGGATGCGGGAAACCTGAATCCCGATTTCGGCCTGGTTCGGGTCGAACTTGGACTGAATCCGGACGGCAATCCCGCCGACGAGGTCTGGGCATCCGATGTTTCAAGCCTCCTGATAAAGGAAAGATTTCCAGTTGATAGAGGTGTAAAGGGTTGGGATAAATCGATCTTTGCCCTGCTTCATGCAGGTAAATATATTGACACACTAATACCTACACCACGCCTTGTTACCACCTATTTCGGAAGGAGCACCACCTGACCATGATTAACGAGAAGAATGGCAAATTCCTGAATCTTCTGGAAGGTGTCCTTGGGAGAACCGTTTCGACAGAATCGTGTCCCAACACAACCAGCGAGTTTTATTTCTGGATAAGCAAGCAGGCTAAGAATGTAGAGCTGGCTAACCTGGTAGCGGCAGTCGCCCCCGATGGGATCGTCACATTCGGCACCATCATCGCGATGAACGCTATCCTTGACATGGATAGTTTTCACACCGACTATATCAGCCACGACTTCGGATCTCCGGAAGTTCAGCCTCCTACGGAAATCAACGAAATCATTATCTGCAAGGTCCAGATCATCATTAGTACGAGTGAAAAGGTCAGACCTGTTGAAAGATCGGACGTTTATTTCGCCAGCCGTCCGGGTATCGAGTACGCCCTGGGTATGGATCAATATATGGGCGCCGACAAGGGTATCCCGATCGGCGTATTCGAGAACGGCGACGGCGAGATGACGCCGCTGCAGATCGACGAGAGCTTCCTTCTCGGTCCCGAAGGCGCGCACCTCAATATCTCCGGTATTTCCGGTCTCGCTACTAAAACCTCGATGGTCGAGTTCGCGATAAAATCGATATTCGAATACTGCTCGGATCAGCGCGGTCGAAAAATCTCAATCGTCGTTTTCAATGTTAAAGGTAAAGACCTTCTATATTTCGATAAACCAAATCCCTTCCTCTGGGAAGACACTCCTCTGGCGATCAAATCCCGTCAGATGTACGACCTTCTCGGAATCGATCCTGAACCGTTCCATGATGTCAGGATTTTTGCGCCATACGACCGCAGAAATCCCGCAAGGGTCAAGTCGATCCGAAAAGACGGTAAAGTCGAGCCGTTTGTCTGGGATATCGGCGAAATTCAGGACGATATCGACCAGTTGTTCGACACTTCGAGCTGGGACGACTCGATCGAGGCGGTCTGGGTCGATATCCAGGCGGTTCTCGAAAAACAGGACATCAGGGATTACGACAGCCTGATGTCATGGCTTGCAGAGGAACGTCGCGCAACCTACGACCCTCGACACACCAACTGGCATGGCCATCAGAAGCATATATTCTACAAATGCGTTAAGAACCTCGCATCTCTCAAGGGATTCTACGATGGACTGGTCGCGGTTGATGGCACCAAGCCAATCGACCTTCCAATCAACGAAATCAAAAACGGCTCGATTTTCGTTATCGACCTCCAGCATATGAACGAACGCGGTCAGAGGATGGTTTTCAACAAGACGCTGAAGAAATTACAGAGGCTGCTTGAGGAAAAACGCACGGGCTCCGATTTCGATAATATCATCGTCTTTGTCGACGAGTTGAATAAGTTCGCACCGAGGGCCAGAGAGGGCGGAAAAGAGCACATGCGTGCCGACTTGATTGACATCGCAGCGCGCGGTCGATCTCTTGGACTCACCCTGTTCGGCGTCGAACAGTTCGCGTCCGAAGTCGACAAGCAGATCGTCGACAACTCCGCTACAATCATGTACGGTCGTACCGGTTACGCGGAGTTGAAGGACGAAATCTATGGCTGGTTGTCTCCTGAGCTGAAAGCAAGGCTTGGGACAATGCCTCGCGGGACTATTCTTATGAAACACGCGAAATTCACACAGGCGCTGTTCTTCAAGTTCCCGCTGCCCGCATGTATCCCCGGCGACCTGTACATCCCGTCAGCCGACGAGGATATTACAAGGTTCGCGGAGGAAGAAGATCTCAGCGCCCAGACAGCATTCAGTCAGTCGGAAGGTCGCGAATTCGATTTTTAAGAATTTATACAGGTTTCAAAATCAACAACCGCCTCGAAAGAAGCGGTTTTTTTTACGTATTCTGTCCGCATAACCACCGGATTATTTTCAATTTGCCTGAATTGCTTTATTCCTGTAAATTACAATTTCCGGGCCGACAACCTCTGAGGAATCATCAGTATAAGGTTCCGCCTGATAAACAATCTCCGCGAACAAATCGAGCATGGCGTAATACTGCCTCCACGCTTCCGCGATCTCCGGATACCTTTCCTTCGCAAGCTCACTTTCATACCTCGACCTGTAATTCGACGAAGTGATGATATATTCGGGATTCACTCCGGCAAGAATAATTCCCGGATCGGTTGCGCGGGAAATATTCGAAAATGACGGGGGCAGGATGACGACATCGTATGACGGCTCGCGATGGAATTCAGCATTCGAATCCGCAGGCTGAGGCCCTCCAATTTCAAGAAGAATCGACGATTCTGCTGGGATATTCTTCTCGACCCATTCGAGCGCAAGTGTCCTTGTATCCGGAAGAAACAGCCTCTGGGCATTGGTAATACTCACAATCGACGGAGGAACAAGCACCAGAATCGCAATTGCAACTGCGACAGTGTTTCTCAATTTTCGGTTTCGGGAAAGCCCGAGTATATAATTCAACCCAAATCCCGCCATGACAGCCAATAATGGGATCGCGGGCAGAAGATACCGGTCCGCGTAAACCTGCCATCGCGAAACTTCTCCCAGATAAACAATCAGAAGTGAAGCGATAATCCACCACTCGCGCCTTCTATGTTTGAAGGCCGCAAAAATCCCGACCAGCGCCATTATAAGAAATCCGAATCCCTCGTTCGTCACGAAATCCCGCAGCATATTCAAACCAGTAAGGCCGAACTGCTCCATCCCGAGATGCCCTTCGTGCTGTTGTCTGTACTGGATAAAAAGATGTTCAAGAAATGTCGATGAATCCAGAATCGCCCATGGCGTCCCAATTAAAAATCCGCAAAATAACGTAAAAGTCGGCACGAAATATAATTGCCAGATATTGGATTTACTTTCAGTCCGTCCGATCTGCCACGCGCTGATATAAATCGGGATTATCAGCACCGCAGCGGAATATTTAGACGATATCGCCAGTCCAGCGACAAAACCAGCCAGCGCTAGTGTCCGTGACCTGCCAGTATTGACAGCCCTCAGCATCAAATAAACTGCCCACACATAAAACGCGAGCATCGGGATATCGGGCGCGATAAATCTGCTTGCCGTCACTATCAAGGGGCTTATTGCAACCATGCAGCCTGAAAAAATTGACACCCATGTCGAAATCGGAGAAAACCGTTCCTCATACTTATGCTTAGTCAGGACTTCCATTGTCAGGAGCATTGTCCCCGCTATCACCAGAAGCCCGAAAATAAGCGATATGCTTCTCCCGATAAGATACAAAGTCCCGTAATGCCATGCCGACCATTCACCGAAATCGGATGCATTGCGGAAAGTCCCCGAAATCCGTCCGCCAAAATAAACTAAATTGAAAACAACCGACGTAACCTCAGTCTGGAGCGACGGCACCAGAAAATAATGCGGATTCCAGTCGCCAGTGGTCACTGTCCCAATCGCACGCGGCACAAGCAACGGCTCATCGGGATGAAACTCCTGCGGAAGCCCCCATGCGATTCCCCATACCCGAATCGCGGCCCCGATTATCAGAACCAGGACAAATAACAATATGAATGTTTTTGATTCTCGGGACACGGTTGTGTGTCAATTATAACGAAAATATCACCGGGTAGGTATTTCTTCTATATTCCCCAGTACATTTCGAATTCAAGCGGATGGGGAGCTGCAAGTATCCGCTCGACTTCCTCAGTCCGTTTATAGCTTATGAAATTATTCAGGAGAATTTCGCTGAAGACACTATTTTTTAGAAGATAATCATGGTCCTCTTCTAACAAATCCAAAGCTTGGGGAAGGTCAACAGGAAGGAAGCAGTCGGGATATTTATCGCGATCGACCGGCTCAGGCTCGTCGTTATACGGCCCGAATTTCAGCGGAGTCGGGTCGATTTTCTTCTGAATTCCATCGATTCCGGCCTGCAACATCGCGGCAAGCGCAAGATATGGATTCATCATCGCGTCACCCGGACGGAATTCGCATCTGGTATTTTTCCCAGTGGAGTATTTCGGAATTCTTATAGCCGATTCACGGTTCGCGACAGAATAGAAAAATCTTGTCGCGGTCTCATGTCCCGGACGAAGCCTTTTGTAGGAATTTGTGGTTGGACAAAACAGTGCGAGAAGCGAACGTCCATGTTTTAATATCCCGCCGACAAAATATTTACCAATTTCGCTAAGCCCCCCGTATTCGTCACCAGCTGATAAATTCTCCTTTTCTTTTAGCAGTCTGAAATGTATATGCAGGCCGTTTCCCGCAGCACCCGCGATCGGTTTCGGCATGAAGCATGCTTCTATCCCATTCTGCACGGCAACAGAACGTACGATATATTTCCCGAGGAGAATCCCGTCCGCCGCCGTCAGGGCATTGCTGAAACCAAGCTCAATCTCCTGCTGACCCGCCGCGCCGACTTCGACATGGTGATACCGCACAGGCAAACCCGATTCCGCCATTTTCGCGGCCATTATTGTCCGTTCCTTCTGCCACCAGTCCTGAGGATGTGCCGCCATATAACCGCGGCCTTCGATAAGTCTCTCGCTTGCCCCGGTTTCAAATGTCGCAGATGATTTCCCTACACCGGGGGCGTCGATAAAGAAACTCGATCCATAAGGATCGTTCTTAAATCCCGCTGCAGAAAACAGGTAAAACTCAAGTTCCGGTGCGCATACAAAATCATCGCCAATACCGGTTTCCCTCAGGTGCCTCAAAGCCCTTTTAAGGACGCTCCTTGGATCGAAAATGCTCTCTTCGCCTGTTCCAGCCTCGACAATATCCCCAATCGCGCTGAGAGTCGGTTCGCCGAAAGTGTCATCCATAAAGCATGAACTTAGATCGGGACGAGCAGCCATATCTCCTTTTTTTGAATCTCGAAATCTCGGCACGCTTGATGAATCGAAACCCACCCCTTTCTCGACAATCCTCTCATCGAGCGAATTTTTGAGCAGGGTCACATGATGCCAGCTTCCGGTCAGGTCGCAGAATTTGATATCGAACTGACGGATATCGTTTTCCTGCATGAAATCCTGGCATTCGTTCAGCGATTTAAATCCGAGCATCTCAATTTCTCCAGGAAGGCACAGTACTCCCGCCACGGGATTCAGATTATCTAACATTAAAAAATATTAACAAATTATATATCCCGGAAAGGTTGTTCTTCCTATCTATTATATATCCTATTTTTCGACCGGAATCGTCACGAAATTGAACGTTAATTCAGGTAACAGTCTGCAAAAGGGTTATCTTGCTGTAATTTTATCTAAATGAATTGCGGAGTTTGAAAATCCAATTTTTTCTATGGTAGACTCATCCTGTCAGGGATAGCGACAGGGTGGTAAATATATAAATGAGCGAAGAGGGTTGCGATGGCCGACATCACTAATGACTCCATTCTTAAAACCGTAAAGGAAAAGAACATCGGAATAATCCAGATGTGGTTCACCGATGTCCTTGGGATTCTGAAAGGATTTGCTATTACCCCGTCAGAACTTGAAGAAGCCCTGTATGAGGGTATGGGCTTCGACGGATCATCCATTCATGGATTCGCGAGGATCGAGGAAAGCGATCTTATTGCGAAACCCGACATTGCCACTTTCCAGATCCTTCCATGGAAAAATAACGGCACTCTGGAAGCACGCGTAATCTGCGACATCCTTGAGCCGGGCGGCGCTCCGTACGAGGGCGATCCCCGTTATGTCCTCAAAAAACTCATCAAAAAACTTGAGGCCGAGGGATTGACTTATTATGTCGGTCCGGAACTCGAGTATTTTTATTTCAAGGACGACAAATCTATCCAGGCACTCGATGTCGCGGGATATTTCGACTCTGTCACTATCGACCATGGGCATACATACCGGCGCGAAACTGTCTCAGCTTTACAGTCGCTTGGAATCAGGGTCGAGTATGAGCACCACGAGGTCGGCCACAGCCAGCATGAGATCGACCTTCGCTACGACCAGGCCCTGAAAATGGCCGATACTGCAATGACCTATCGCATGGTTGTCAAGGAAGTCGCGCGTAGAAACGGTTGCTATGCCACATTTATGCCGAAGCCGATAATCGGACAGAACGGAAGCGGCATGCACGTACACCAGTCACTGTTTAGAGGCGACAAAAATGAGTTTTTCGATGCGAGTAATGAATATTTATTATCCGAAATGGCAAGGCATTATATAGCCGGGCTGATGCGTTACGCCCCGGAAATCACGGCGATCTGCAACCAGTGGGTCAATTCTTACAAACGCCTGGTTCCGGGTTGATTGAGTATCGTTCTCCGGACCCGGCTTGCAATCCATATCTCGCTTTCGCAGTCATGCTCGGCGCCGGGCTTGAGGGAATAAAGAACAAAATGGAGTTGGCTGCCCCGATTGAGGAAGATATTTATGAAATGAACGCGTCTGAACGTGAAGCACTCGGCATCAAGGAACTCCCCGACAGCCTGTACTCAGCGATACTTGAGGTCGAAAAAAGCAAATTAGTGAAGGATGTACTTGGGGATCATATCTTCAAGAAATTTATCGAGAACAAGAAGATTGAGTGGGACAGATTCAGGATTCACGTCAGCCAGTACGAGATAGATGAGTACCTGCCTGTATTATAGGCTGGTTTTATCCGGACGAAAAAAAATGCCGTCTAATAAACAGGCAGCCTCAATAATTAGCAGAATCCCGCTAGTTCACTACTTCAATTTTGTCTTATCGCTTTCCGGATGATGCGCGACCTTCTTCTCCTCAAGCACCTTCTGGCTTAAATCCCACGGTTCCCAGAACGGGCAGTCGGTGTTACCGCACTTTTCCGCATCGAGTATCAGCGGTCCCTGCTCGACCGGGAACTGATAATGCTCTTTCACAGTCGTGTTGAAAACATTGCAGGAGGTCTCGATGTATTGCGTATCGGCAAGACCTTCAATTTCCTGCCCTTCACCGATCACCCAGAGGTGACTGCAGTTCACGCAGAGCTTAATTGTTTTTACCTTGCGCTCCATACGCTAAAACACCAGCCCGTCCGGCGAAATCTCACCATCCCCCTCATATAATAAATTCTACCATAAAGTTACATACTTAAAAAGCATGACATTATCTAAAATCGACCGATTTACATGGAACCTTAAGCTCCATGCGGCAGGAAACCATACACATTTATCAGACGGATCGAATACCCACATGGTTCATTAAATGCATGAAACAGGTTCCTTTTGATCCCGGCGCCTTACCTAATCATGCTATAATCCACGCACTAATGACTCCAAGAGGCCAAAATTCTTCCGGACGCGATACACCCCTTATGCACCAGTACAGCCGGGTGAAGGTGAAATATCCCGACGCATTCGTCTTCATGCGTCTGGGGGATTTCTACGAGCTTTTCGGTGAAGATGCCGTCAAAGCTTCATCTATACTTGAAATCGTCCTCACATCTAGGGATAAGGGTCCCGGGGCTGTCCCTATGGCTGGGGTTCCTCATCACTCGGTGATGGTGTATATCAAGAAATTGATCGATCTTGGGCATACCGCGGTTATTGTCGACCAAATGGAGGATCCGAAGCAGGCTAAAGGCATCGTAAAGCGTGAAGTGACCCGCGTTATCACTCCGGGTACTGTACTTGAGGATGAACTCCTCATAAGCGATCGTGGAAATGCCCTTGCGGCGCTTTCTGTCGATGAGGCGTCGGGAGGGATCGACAGTTTCTGGGGACTTGCCATTGTAGATATCTCTCAAGGAACTTTTGTAGTAACCGGGGGAAGAGTTTCAGGGGATGAAAACGAGGGGGCGGAAGAAGATCCTGCCCAGGACGCTATTTTTGCAGCTTTGACTGAGTGCGAACGATTCCCCGTAAGAGAGTTGCTTGTTGAGGAATCGATCCGTAATTATGCCGTACTGCGACAATGGGCGAAAGATCATCCTGGGACTACAATAGCGTCGCGGCGTCACAGCCCGGACGATTTCTGGCGTCTCGATGAAAGGCTCAGGTCGCATCTGAAACTAGGTAGCGATATCCCCTACCCATTCCTGACTCCCAATGAAGAAGCCAGCCGTGAAGCTGCGATGAAAATCCGCGCGACAGCTCTTGCGCTCGAATATATCGATCAGACCAATCCAAGGGCGCTCGACGGGCTCGACCGTATCACGCCATACGATCCGCATGGAAACCTTATTGTCGATCCAACAACAATCAGAAATCTTGAGATTTTTCGTACTTTACGAACCGGGGAGAGAAAAGGAAGCCTGTTATGGGCAATCGACCGGACCCTGACGCCGGGCGGAAAACGACTTCTAGCCGAATTACTCTCTTTCCCGCTTCTCGATAAAGGAAAAATCATTGAACGGCACAATGCTGTAAGAGAACTTTTGAACGGCGGGTTGGCACGGGAGGATGTCGCGGATTCACTTAAGGGCGTCAGGGATATCGCGCGACTCACAAGGCGGCTGGTCGCATCGAAATCCAGGCCAGTCGACGCTGTCGCGCTGGGAAAATCTATCGCAAACCTCCCTGCTGTCAGAATCGCATTAAGCCGGTTTGAATCGCCCCTGCTTATCCGTACTGGAACCGAAATACAGGAGCATCGCGAACTTGCCGGGACTCTTTCGATCGCTCTTGATTCCGATGGGGCCTTATCAGGTAAAGAAGCAGGATATATGCGGTCCGGATACAACGCTGAACTCGACGAACTCCGCGGCCTCATGACCGGCGGACGCGACCGCATCCTCGCTCTCCAGGCCGCTGAACGCGAGCGTACCGGAATCAAAAACCTGAAAGTCGGGTTCAACAGAGTTTTCGGCTACTACCTTGAAATTTCACAATCAAATATAAAATCAGCCCCTTCAAATTACATACGGAAACAGACCCTCGCGAATTCGGAACGCTATATCACCGAGGAACTCAAGGAGCTTGAGAGCAAGGTACTCGGAGCGGAGGAGCGCGCGAAGTCCCTCGAAGAAGAACTGTTCAATAATATTGTCGAGAAAATCCGTGCCGAAGCCGGACTGATCGGCGAGACCGCGAAAGCGCTCGCGATGCTCGATGTACTTCTATCCTTCGCGAGGCTCGCGCTCGATGAAGGATGGGTTCAGGCGGAATTGTCGGACAAAATTGAGATTCAGTTAAAAGCGTCGAGACATCCGGTTCTTGAACAGACTCTTGCAGAACCGTTTATTCCTAACGATGCCGATCTTTCGGCGGAAAAAAACCAGCTCAATATAATCACCGGCCCGAATATGGCAGGGAAATCGACCTATATGCGGCAGGTTGCACTGATTGTGTTACTTAACCAGATCGGATCGTTTGTTCCGTGCGAATACGCCAGGCTCGGGATTTTCGACAGGCTATTTTCAAGGGTCGGAGCGACCGACGATCTCGCGCTCGGGCAATCGACATTCATGGTCGAGATGCTTGAGACCGCGCATATCCTTCACTCATGCACTCCGAGGTCCCTTGTAATCCTCGATGAAATCGGACGCGGGACGAGCACATTCGACGGTCTGGCGATTGCGTGGTCGGTCGCGGAATATCTCGCGAACCGTCCCGATCTCAGCCCGGTAACGCTTTTCGCGACACATTATCATGAACTTACCAGGCTTGCCGACGATCTCCCTCGCGGGAAAAACTGGCGGATTACACTTCAGGAGCGCGGTGGGGATATTATTTTCCTCAGAAGGGTTGTCGAAGGTAAAGCGGGAAGAAGCTACGGAATCGAGGTTGCGAAACTCGCAGGACTTCCGAAACCGGTAATCGAACGGTCCAATGAAATTCTCGCCATACTTGAGCAGCAGAAACTGAGGGTGGATTTCGAAACAAGAACAAGAAAGATACAACCAGCGAGCGAGACAATGTTTCTTCCGCTTACCGGTCTTCCCGATTCCGATAAAGAATAATCCGGCAAATTTTGCATGATTTTCACGAATGCTCTCTTCCAACGCGAATTTCACTCTGCTATCCTCTTAAAAATCGGCTGGGGTTATCTATAATAGTGCCGATAAAAAAATAAGAATGCTTTCTGGCTTCAGGGAAAATTTGTATGCCCGAATGAGGGATCCGATGGTGGTCTCCTTATTTCTGCTTGCCGTTATCTCGTTCATTGTTTTCTACTTCTTCCTTGGCAAGACAGAGCTATTTCTGCAAATCCTCCCCCTTCTTGGCTTCGCGATTATCCTTATTTTCTTCATGGTCCCGCAGAAGAATACAAGTTACCTGGCATTCTTCTGTCTGACCGCAAGTGTACCGTTCGCAAGTTGTGCCGTTTATGTCCTGGGAGGACAGGGAATCCAGTGGGCGCATTTGTTCGGCATGGTTTTGATAGTTCATTTGATTGTGAACGCGTTTCTTGGCAGACGTATTGTTTTCGCGTCGGCAACTGCATGGCTTATTGCTTTTCTTGGCGTAAGCATGATTTCAACGATATCGATTGTCCAGCTGCCGGACTACCACGTGACGGAGTTCTGGAAATCCGAGGTGCAGTTACTTCTTAATTTTACGATATTCGTCGCAGTCACTAACGTGAAAATTGAAACCAGGCATCTGAATAATATTCTAAAGTTAATGATCATCATCAGCGTTTTTGTCGGGCTGTATGGGATTTACCAGCTTCCCGCGAGGTTTTTCGGATTGCCGGGAGGTTTGATTTCAATTACGAATCCGACTATGGCTCCCGCGGTTGCGCGGCTGGACCTTTTCAATGTTTTTTCACGAGCGGCATCGATATTTTCCGAACCCTCATTCTTCGGCCATTATATGGTCACCATGCTTGCCCTGTCCCTGACTGCATGGCTTCATAATCCGCGATATTTCGGACGAAAGTGGGTCCTGTACACTTTTATTACTATCCAAGTCATCTCTCTTGTATTTAGTAGGTCGGTAGGAGCCTATTTCGCGTTTGTGCTGCTTATTATGATGATGCTTATTTTCGAAAAAGGGATTCAACGATATAAAATCTGGGGCGCGATTATCTGGGTTTTCGTAATTGGATTCTTTGTTACTCTATTAATGCAGTTTGTGAGCGGCTATCCATTTATTGCCGACATACTCGCACGAATCAACGGCATTTACAGATATCTTATCTTCGGCGATCCCAACTTCACAGTCGCTGGCGAGAGTCTTTTAAACAGGTTAGAAACATTTAAAATTGGATATAAAATCTGGCTGGATCACCCTCTTCTCGGCGTTGGACTTGGGCAGTACACCCTTGTATCGCAGAATTACGGCAACCCGTATCCCAGGGCATTTTCCGATTCCACTCTGATCTCTACTCTTTCAGAAACCGGATTACTTGGAGTTGTCTGCCTTCTGGGTATTGCCATCTCAAGCCTGACGGGGCTAAGGTGGGCATTCAGAAAATCCAAGACAATATCCGCAGATTCCGGCGATCCGGATATGTTCAAACTGTGCGGCAGGATGATATTCTACCTTGTGCTCATTGAAATGATTTATTTCCATATGCTAGGCAGCCTTTTCTGGGTAAGCACATGGTTTCATCTCGGACTTGGAGGGCTTGCAGCTATAACATGGGCGAAATATTCATCGAAAGCTGCTGACAGGAACTAAAACCATGCGAATACTCTGGTTGCACACTGTTTTACCCTACCCGCCCGATTCGGGCGGCAAACAGGATACATTTTTCATGATGCGGGAGTTTTCCAGGTCGGGGCATGAAATAACATCCGGGATTATTTTTCATGGCGAATCGCCACCGGAAATCCCCGATGGATTTTCGGAAATAATTAAATCGAATTTTTTCCTTCCGGGCAACCGGGGGAAACTACATACGAGGCTGTTCGCGAGCCTTTCCGATGATGTACCGTTCAAATTCCGGAAATACTATTCCAAAATTGCGATCTCAAGGCTTGTTGAAATCTTAAAAAACAATTCCGGATTTGACTGCATAATTGTCGATCACCTTCACCTCGCCCCGCTTGTTCTGGACGTAAAATCTGAACTATCGAAAAAGGGAATTAATATCCCTCCGGTTATTTTAAGAACCCCGAACGTAGAATCGACCATTGTTAAGAAATATTCCGAGAGAGTGGATAACCCGCTGGTCAAGGCATTCGCCGGTAATGAAGCGGAAAAAATGAAGGCTTATGAATCCAGAATACTTACTGAATTCGACCTTGTAGCGTCAATCAGCCCTGTAGATACCGGCGAATTTATGAAGCTGACCGGCGGGAAAGTAAATATCATCACTGTGACTGGAGGGGTCGATATCGATGAGTTAAAACCACCGGACTCAATTCCTGTTGCTGGCGAGGTGGTTTATGTCGGAGCTTTCGACTGGCAGCCGAATGTCGACGCGGCTGTCTGGCTGATAAACGAAGTCTGGCCAATATTATTAAAAAAATATCCTGCTGCCCACTGTACTTTAGTTGGGAAAAAACCGCCTCCCTATCTTGAAAAATTAGCGTCCGATTCAGTGAAAATTACGGGATTTGTCGAGTCGGTGACCGATTACATAATTCCGGCTGCCTGTTGTGTCGTTCCGCTGTGGGTCGGAAGCGGGATGAGATTTAAGATACTCGAAGCATTCGCGCTCGGGAAAGCCGTTGTTTCCACCTCCCTTGGCGCAGAGGGGATTGAAATTACCGACGGGAGTGATATTCTGATACGCGACGATCCCGAATCATTCGCCGACGGGATCACGGCTGTCCTTCGCTACGAAAATCTCCGCAGGGAACTCGGCAGAAACGCCCGGACCCTTGTCGAGAAAAAATATTCATGGAAAACAGTTGCGGCAGGCTTCATTGACGAAATCATGAAGCTGCTTTAATATAAATAAATATATAATAAAAATGGGCGACCTGATTATAATCTGGGTTTTCTGGATTTCATTCGCACTTGGATTTTATGTGTATTTTATCTATCCCCTTGTGCTCGGCATTGTCACAGCCATTTGGGGAAAGCGAAACCAATTTTCAGGATTCGAATTTGATAAAGACCTGCCCCCCGTGGCATTGATGATCGCATGCTTCAACGAAGAAAAGGAGATCCTGAAGAAACTTGAGAACACCCTTATAATAGACTATCCACCGGACAAGTTGCAGATAGTCGTGCTTAACGACGGTTCCAGCGATTCAACCAGTGAACTGATTTCCGATTTCATTAATGATCATCCCGGATCAAATATAAAACAGCTCGATTTTACCGAAAACCGTGGGAAAAGCAGGACCCTCGTCGATGGCGTAGAATGGGTCGGGATTAATCATCCGGAAATAGAAATCCTTGCGTTCACAGACGCAAACGCGCATTGGGAAACAGGGGCGTTAAAAAAATTAATTGTGCCGTTTTCAAATCCGGAAATTGGAAGTGTCTCCGGGCTTTTAAGATATATAAATCCTGAAAATGGCAGCGCGGGTCAGATGGAAGGACTGTATTGGAAATATGAAACCTTCATAAAGAAGCTCTCGTCGAGGCTCGGTACCCTTCCCGGCGCGAACGGGAGCATTTTCGCGGTCAGGCTCGATGCATATCAACCGTTAAATCCAAATCGCGGCGATGACTATGAGCTTCCGGTGATGGCAATAATCAACGGATACAGGTCGATCCTTGTTGAAGATGCCAAATCATTCGAACCCCCGAGCAGCGATTTCACAGCCGAGTACCGTAGAAAAATGCGTATCACCGGACAGATGCTGCCCTCGACAACGATGCTATGCTGGAAAGCTCTTGCCAAAGGACGCGGCTTGATCGCGTTCCAGCTTTTCTCGCATAAATTACTTAGGTATTTCGTGCCTTTCTACCAGATTTTCCTCCTTGTATCCGCAGGGCTTTTATGGTTTCACTCGGCTTTTTATACAACAGTTTTTATCCTGCAGGTGATGTTCTACATCCTTGCGGCATTAGGACTGCTGATTGAAAAAACCGGCAGTCGTCCACCTAAATTCCTCCAGATTCCGCTATACTTTACAATGGTCAACCTGGCGAGTCTGATGAGTATAATCAGGGTCGCTCTTGGCCGTAAAATCAGATGGGAACGCAACCGCTGAAAACAATGACCCCAAAAATTCCACCAGAACATATCGGGCTTGGAGTCACCCATCACCTTTGGAAAGACGCGCAAACTGCGATTCTCGAATGTTTCGTATCGCGCACGCAGTGCCAGGTTATCACTTTGACTCCCGAAATGTGCGTGCGCGCGGAATCGGATAAAGAATTTTCAAATATAATAAAAAATGCCGCGATTGTTGTTGCGGATGGGGTCGGGGTTGTCTGGGGCGAATCTAAATTAACCGGTAAACGCGTCGACAAAATTCCAGGAATCGACCTCGCTTCATGGACGATTGAAGAAGTTGAAAAAATTCGAGGGCGGATTTACCTTCTTGGCTCCAAACGGGATGTCGTTGAAAAAGGTGCGGATTTTATCGGGAAAAAATATCCTGATCTTGCTTCTATCGGCTATCGAGACGGTTATTTCCGGGATGATGAAGAGGCTTTGGTCGTAAATGAAATTGCATCATTAGAGCCGCATCTTCTTCTTGTCGGTATGGGATCGCCGAAACAGGATTACTTCATCGCGAATAATATTACAAAACTGAAATGTAATGTAGCGATTGGGGTTGGCGGAAGTTTTGATATATGGTCCGGGACTGTGAAACGCGCCCCGACATTTTTCCGGAAGACCGGGACCGAATGGCTGTATCGCACACTGGCCCAGCCAACGTCGCGAATCGGAAGAATACCTGAACTATGGAAATTTACCGGGCTTGTTCTTGGTAAAATAAATAAATAATTAAAGTGCAGTTGGAGAAAATATATGACCCGAATACTTATCGCCTGCGACCATCGCGGCATTGAAACGATGGACCGAATAGTTTACTGGTGTAAAGAGAACGGCCATGATCCGGTCAATATGGGTCCTTCGACATCTGAAAGCGTGGATTATCCCGATTTTGCTTTCCCATGCGCGGAAAAGGTCGTCGAATCGAATGGCGAATCTGTCGGCATTTTGATCTGCGGCTGGGGAAACGGTATGGCTATCGCGGCCAATAAAGTTAAGGGAGCACGTGCCGCCCTATGTACAAGCCCAATCCAGGCAGCATATGCCCGATGGCATAATAACGCGAATATCCTGGTAATCTCAGCAGAAGCCACCGGCTGGGGAATGATGACTGAAATTATCAATGTGTTTTTGAAGGAAGGATTTGACGGCGGACGTCACGAACGTCGGATAAATAAAATTTCCGATTATGAGAGAGGATAAAAATCGGAACACCTCACCCCCTTTCCACAAGTGGAGAGGGGGACAGGGGGTGAGGCAATATATAATGACATCGGACATCCACATAATCGGAGCGGGGCTTGCCGGATGCGAAGCGGCTCTTGTCGCATCCCGGAATGGTATCAGGGTCCGCCTGTCCGAAATGCGCCCGGTAAAATCGACTCCTGTCCATACGGCCGATAACCTTGCAGAAATTGTCTGCTCGAATTCTCTTGGGAGCATGAAACCCACGACCGCATCCGGATGCCTGAAAATGGAACTTACTGCGCTCGGAAGCCCATTGATTCAGGTCGCCTTCAATAATAAAGTCCCCGCCGGACATGCCCTCGCGGTCGACCGTGTTAAATTTTCTTCTGCCGTGACATCCTTGATAGAATCAGACCCGAATATCGAATTGGTCAGAAAGGAAATCGAAGGAGTCGATCCCAGACCCGGGACTCCACCGACATTGATCGCATCCGGTCCACTCACATCGGATACTCTTCTCAGAAGCATCTCCCTCCTTCTTGGGGA
>JAPKYR010000146.1 GCA_026394215.1 bacterium | reverse complement strand
GTCGATGCAGAACTAAAAGACGATGGTTCATTAGAGATAATAACAGAAAATGTGAGTCGATTCGCTATTGATTTCTCAGATAATCCTGACCTCCAGGTACCTCGAAATATCATAGTCGATAATCAGGTAGTTGACACATCATCCTGGGAATATCCGGAAGTGATGCAATTGGCGATCACAGATTCCGGGTGGATACCATGTATCTACGATGTTCCAAAATTCGGGAAATCAATATTATCAATGGGTCCAATCAAACGTGCATATTATCAACCATTCTTCATAATCGCCGGACAGAGCGGCACTCTTGAACAGAATGAATTGAATATGGAAATCGCGAGAGACCTTGCCAACAGATGGTGGTACAGGGCAAATGGGTTAACTCAGGTTTTTACGGATATCAATATTTTAGAGCCAGGTAAAAATTTATCAAATAATTTGATTTTGATCGGTGGACCTGATTCCAATCTATTAAGCGCACAATTTGCCGACAGTTTCCCTATAAGAATGGAAGACGATGGCATCTGGCTTGGCGACCAATGGATCGAGGGCGGAAATCTCGCCTGCCAGTTCGTTTATCCTAGACCAAATTTCCAGGAAGGTTCCCTCGTCCACTGCATCTGGGGCAACTCGCTCGAAGGTATGCGACTCTCCGGAGGCCTGACATGCCTTTACTCCGGAAGCAATCTGCCCGACTTCCTTATCTACGACGATGATGTCCGCATGATGGGCTACGCCGGTGTCAAGGCTGCGGGATTTTTCGATAACCAGTGGGGTTTAAATCCGGATTATTATTATTTGAGAAGATAGGTCGGATTCATGCGCCGGAGTCGCATGCCACATTTTTACATGTGCAAGATAGGGCTGTTGAAAAATGAGATTTCGACTCAAATTATGTAGGACATGCTTTCCAGCTTGTTACTAAAACAATGATGATTGCTGGCATTCAATAACAAGCTGGAAAGCATGTCCTACATAATTACAGTAATCAGATAATTTTCAACAGTCCCAGGATGCACATGCCACATATCGCATAGTACAGAGTGGGATTCGGAGCTGTTATTCCTTATAAATCTTCTCGTCAATAAGGGTTTCCTGGACCAGACGGCCGCGGGGATCGAAGCAGAAATATTTGAATAATTTCTGGAATTCGAGATCGACCATTTTCTGGCCGGTGCGGTTTTTTTCAACCGTGCATACTACCCATCGATTGAATTCCGTCATTTTCGTCGGGTTATAAATAACGTTCGTCTTCGTGATAATTTTCGACTTGTCGTTCAGGATCAGACATATATCCGCCTCATAGTCGATCGCCGATGATCCTCTCAGGTGGTAAATATGCATGCGTTTGGCTTTAAGGCCTTCGCGGTCGGCGGCTACTACCGCAAATATCGGAAGGTCGGTGTCCAGCGCCAGATCCTTCAAGCCCTGCGTGATATAGGTGACCTTCTCATCCTCCGTCGGCGGTTCGGGGAAAACCGGCACTTTCTGGAGGTAGTCCACAAACAGGACAACGTCCCCGTACTTTGCCTTGGCTTCGAGAACCATGCTCCTGATCGCCTGGATTGTCGTCTTGATAGAATTTCCCTTCACGAAATGCAGGTAGTCCTTATAAACTTCAAGTTTTTCAAGGACCATCTTCCCGCGATGGGAATTTTTCAAAAGGTCGACAAATCCAACCTTTCCCTCGCTTGCCTTATCGATACCTTCAAGCACATCGCGCTCAGTCAGACCCTGGTCGAACGGCGTCGCCCCGATAGGATTGATACTTTCAAGCGGTACAAGCCGTTTGAAAAGGTAAGTCGGGTCGTGTTCATAGCAGACATAAAGACAATGTGCCTGCTTTGTGCACGCGATGTTTCTCGCCATCTGAGTCGCCATGATGGTTTTGCCGACGCCCTGCGCGCCCCCGATAAGGATCAGCTCCTTCGCACTCGCGCCGTTGATGGTTTTGTCGAGAACATCGAATCCTGTCTCATATGTTTTAAATGCCGATTTATCGCCGCGTTCGGTTTCGAGATGAATTTGATGCAGGATTTCGGAGACTGACTGCGCACGCTCCTCGCCGCCATGAATTACCGCATGCGCGAGTTCCTCGTTTACGAAATTAATTATAGTCTGAGGATCGCGCGAGTGGTCTTTCGTCATTCCGAGCGCCATTTCCATCGTGCTGCGGAATTTCTCCCGGACATGAAAATCCCGCATCGCATGCACAAGGCGCGGAAATTCCTCGATGCTCGTATCCGTATCGGTGGCAAGCTCCAGCGTGACCTGATCCACACCCACAGGCGCTATTTTTGTTGTCTTGCATGAAATTTCAGAATCCATTTCAGCGGTGTCGTCCATACTGACAGCATCCTTTTCGAAATGATAATCCGTATCAACCATTAAATAAGCCTCCGTCCGGAAGGTTGCATCTCGTTCCAGAAATAGTATCGCTGGATTCCCAGGCTACAGATTCAAACGATATGAAGGGGATTTAATAAGAGTAAATTGCGAACTCGTAAATACCTTCTTTACCTTACAGCCATACTCATGGTGTTTCATGCATACTGCATTGGATAAGATAAGTGTGCCAGCCCATATCAATGCGAATCCGACTGCCTCGCTAATACCAGCCCATATACTTTCTCCGCCCCACCGCAAAGTATCGCTCTTGCGCACTCGTTCATCGTAGCGCCGGTTGTCATTACATCGTCGATAATCAGGACCCTCTTCCCTTCCAGCATGGATTTATCGAACACATGCATCGATTCGTGTAGGTTTGCGAATCTCTCATCACCCTTCAACCTCACCTGCGGAGCGGTCATCCGGATCTTGAACAAGATTCTGGGCAGAAACGGGATCGCAAAACGCGACGCGATTATCCCCGCGATTTCTTCGGGCGGATTGAACCCGCGATTTCTGACTGTCGATGGATGATGCGGCGCAGGGACGATATAGTCAATTTTCTCCCACCAGTCGGGAGCCTGCATGGTGATCCAATCAACCATCAGCTCGGCGAAAACAGCGGTGAGTTTCTCCTGGTTCCGGTATTTCCAACGGATTATTGCGGGTACGAGGGGACCCGAGTATTTCAGGACAGCCGCTGCCTGTGTGGTTTTATAATTTCGGTTATGGCATGCAGGACATGCGTTCCCTCTTATCCTCTGTGATGACATTCCCGACGCTCCACATCGCTGGCAGGCGCTTTTCCTTTCGATCCACTCAAGCATCCGTCTGCAATCCTGACAGAATCCGACCGTGTCGATTCTTTCGCATCCGGGGCACCTCGTCGGAAATACCAGGTTTAACGCGCCGGCGGCGATTTCAGACAGCAGTTGAATACGTTGAAGGATCTCCACTCAAAGTCCCCTCGCTGATCAAATCCGGACTTGTTATCCACCCCCCCTACGTTACCTATATAACGCTTGGGAAGGAGAAAAACTGACATGAAAAAAGAGGAATTTTAGAAAAAAAGATAAAAATACGGGGACACCTTTTTTTGCCTGCCGAGGATTATCTGTAATTCAAGAATTTTGCTGGCAAAAACAAGGTGTCCCCGATAACCGGAGTATTAATATTTGAGAAGGTGAAAAAATAATATTCCGGGGACACCTTGTATCTTACAGATAATGCTCGGAGTAGTCGAAAATTAGTAGATAGCCACACAGCGGCTGGACATGCTGAATCGGGCAAGGGAAGCCCCAAACACACTCCATTGGCAAAAAGGTGTCCCCGGATAATTTTCATGCGCCGGAGTCGCATGCCACATACATTTCCAAATAATCAGATTATCCGACGAATTTCGACCTGGGCGCCTTCCATCAGACGCATCTTTTCACTTGCCGAATCGCCGGGTAATGCTATCTCAAGAAGATTGAGCGAATTGATAAGGACCATCGGCTTCCCGGATTCTCCATCTTGATATGTCCGGCGTATACCCCTAATCCTGATTGTAGATACCGTGGTCAGAATCCCTTTTGAATCTTCAAGCCAGCCGAGGCGTTCAAGGAATTCTTTCGTTATATTTGTCCATGCATTCCCGAAATGATCTATATGCGTAATAATTCCGGTTACGGTATCGCCTTTGTGGTCCGGCTTCTTAATAATGAGACGAGTAAGAGTCTCAAGCTTCGGTCCGAATGAATTCAGCTGAACCCCGTTTGCCATATGAGCCGCTACCGGCGCGAAAATATCTCTCCCGTGAAATGTGGCGCTGACATCCAGAAGCATGTATTTCGGATTATGAATCTGCACAGCTTCCCATCTGACATTTCCCTCGACTATTTCCGTGGCGAAACCGTTGTCCGGCCCGATGTAATACCGGTCATAGGCTTTCACGATAATCGGTTTCCTGTCGGTACCTACCTGCGGGTCCACTACAACCACAAATATACTTCCCTTTGGAAAAAACCTGACCGAGGATTTTAAAAATGAGGAAGCGATGAAAATATTGTGCTTCGGGACATTGTTACATAGGTCGATGATATTGGCATTGGGTGCAATCCCGGATATGACGCCCTTCATCTGGCCAAGATACGGATCTTCGTCCCCGAAATCGGTCATCAGTACGATTGGCGTGCGAATATTTGAGGGGGTTGGCGCGTTGTGAGTCATTTCCTTTCAACTCCTTCCGGACGGTCTAGAAAGTATGTTCCATCGGCTTCAGCTTTGACAATTTTTTCCCCGTTCTCCAGAGTATAGAGAACTCCCTTCGTTTTCGCCGCTCTCGATGTCAGCTTCTCGATCCATCCATCAAGATATACAGTCTCCCCGACCCTTACCTCTTTTCTGTATGTAACCGACATCCTCGTTGTGATCGCAAGATTATTTGTGGTCATAATCGCATACGCCATGACATCGTCGAGTACAGCCGCGATAATCCCGCCGTGCACGACGCGATCCCATCCCTGATGTTCGGGGCTGAATACATGAGAAGCCATCGCGCGGTGATTTTCCCGGTCAAAATCGAATTTAATGTGAAGCCCGATCTGATTATTACGTCCGCAAACAAAGCATCCGTCATCGCACCACTCGACCTTCTGCCCGGTACGCGGAATTTCTAATTTTTCTTTCATAGTGCTGGTATTTTAGCATGAGAATCGTGTGTCCGGTCAGGCGCATGATATAATCTTGCCCAAACAGGAAACATATTGAAAACTATATGTCCGATTTAGACGAAAAACTTGATGGGATTCTTGCCCGATTCGCAGAGGTCGAGCGCAGTCTCCAGGACCCTTCCATCCTTAGCACTCCCGCAAGGATGAAGGAACTTGGTATCGAGCACAAGGAACTCAGCCATGTCGTGGAGCTTATAAATCAACTCAGAAAAATCGAGAAGGATATTGACGATCTCGATAGCATGCTTTATGACCATGGCATCGATGACGAGTTAAGGAAGATGGCTGGTGTCGAGCTTGATGAAGCCCGGATTAATCTTGAAGATAAGCTTCAGGAATTGCGAAGGGAGCTTCTTCCAAAAGACCACAGGGACAAAAAGGACGTAATAATAGAGATTCGGGCAGGCACGGGCGGCGATGAGGCCGCGATATTCGCGGGCGACCTTTTCAGAATGTATTCGCGTTATGCGGAAGCCAGGAACTGGAAAACAACCATCATCAGCGAGAGCCCCCTTCCAATAGGGCATGGTTACAAGGAAATAATTATCGAGATCAGGGGCGAAGGCGCATACTCCCGGTTGAAATTCGAGGGCGGGACACATCGCGTTCAGAGGGTCCCACTGACCGAGTCATCGGGCCGGATACATACATCCGCCGCGACTGTCGCAGTAATGGTGGAACCTGACCCCGTAGATCTCCAGATCGATGAAAATGACTTGAGGATCGATACTTACAGGGCGTCATCCGCTGGCGGCCAGCATGTCAACAAGACCGATTCCGCCATAAGAATTACGCATCTCCCGTCCGGACTCGTCGTGACATCGCAGGATCAACGATCGCAGCACCAGAACAAGGAAAAAGCGATGATGCTCATGAGAGCGTATCTTCTTGAGCGGATGGAAGAGGAACGGGCTGATAAAATTCGCGATGATCGACGCAGCCAGGTTTCAAGCGGCGACCGTTCAGCGAAAATCCGCACCTATAACTGGCCCCAGAACCGGGTAACCGACCACCGAATAGGCATGGACAGGTCGCTCCTGAAAGTCATCGAAGGCGATATCGACCCGATTATCGATCAGTTGCAGCTTGCTCACGAAGCCGAACAGCTTGCCAACGTCAGTTGAGAAAAAATAAAGGGGCGACATGAACACCCCCTGTACTGCAAAAAAATTATTATTTGACGTCGACGAAGCCCTGGAAGAAATCCTTGGCGAGTCGCGTTCTGCCGCTCAGGAAGCTCGCGCCATACTCGAACACGTTCTGAAAACCGACGTTGTGAAAATTTTAGCCGATCTTGTCGGAAATCCCTCCCCTGAACAGATAGATAAAATCCGGGAAATTGTGGATGAAAGAAAAAGGCGAAAACCTCTTGCATATATTCTCGGAAATACATGGTTCTACAACAACAGCTTTTTTGTGACTGATGGGGTTCTAGTGCCCCGTCCCGAGACAGAAATTCTGGTCGATGAAGCTGTCAGATTCATAAAAAGCCATAAAAAACATAACAGTGTCGAAATAAAAGTCCTGGACCTGTATACCGGATCAGGTAACGTTATTTTGTCAATCACAGATGAATGCGAAGCGATAATCGGCACCGGCGTCGATTCGGATAAGGGCGCAATTTCATGCGCGGAAAAAAATCGTACGGCTCTCAGAATTAATTCAATTGATTTCAGGTGCATAGATACTGCGGAATTCCTTAACAGTATCTCCATTACGTTTGACCTTATCACTGCGAATCCGCCCTACATCCCTACCCTCGATATTTCCAGCCTGCAACCTGAGATATCTCTATTTGAAAATCCGAGAGCGCTCGATGGCGGTCGGGACGGGCTGGATCATTTCCGCATTCTTGCTTTAAATGCAAAGAAGGGCCTCGGTTCTGATGGAATATTGCTATCAGAGATCGGGATCGACCAGAAAGAGCCCATTTCGGATTTATTCTCCGGGTGGACTGGTGTACAATTTATAGACGACCTTAACGGGATTCCGAGGGTGCTTCGCGCGATACCATGACGGAACAGGAAAAAAAACCGGAAGTTAAGTTCAGCGAAAAAATGCTCCTGCAGCTCGCTCGCGACAAAAGGTCTACCGCATACGCGAAATATTCCTTCTTCACTGTCGGAGCCGCTGTTCGCGGCGGGAGCGGTAAAGTCTATTTCGGGTGCAACGTGGAAAATTCGAGCTATCCTGTCGGAGTTTGCGCCGAACGTGTGGCGGTCGCGTGCGCGATCGCGCATGGCGAGAGCCGGATCGAGATGCTCGCGCTGGCAGGTGGGTATAAGAACGAACCTCCCGACGGGAAAATCCAGCCATGCGGGATGTGCCTTCAGTTTTTAAGCGAGTTTATGAAACCTGAATCGCGTATTTTCATCGCCGACGGCGAGTCGGGTTATAATGAGTTTACACTGTCGGAAATTTTTCCACATGCTTTTACTTTGAAGGACCATATGCGGGACTAACAAAATGACGGAGATAATTTTCGAACGGAAACTTGCTGAAGAGCAGATTATCGAATTGGCCAGGGGGATTCTTATCAATGGCGGGATAATTGTGATACCCACAGATACTATACCCGGGATCGGATGCATAGCGGACAATCAGGATGCTGTTTCCAGGCTGTTTGAACTTAAGGACCGACCGTTGAACCTCGCTCTGCCTGTGATTATCGCCGATTCCAAGGATGTAGAGGCCTATGTTGAATATATCCCTTCGACATTTTATAAACTGACCGATCGCTACTGGCCCGGACCTCTGACAGTAATTTTGAAATCAAATGGCGTGATTGATAAAAAAGTCGGCGGGGGGAAAGATACTCTTGGCTTCCGTATCCCCGACAGCCCTCTGATTCGAGGTTTAATCAGGACGATCAAAAAACCTCTCGCTCTCACAAGCGCGAATCCTCACAATGTCGGGCCATCCGCAGTACATCAGAAACTCCTGAGCTGGTGGAAAAATGAGGTTGAATTGATAGTCCTTGGAAAATCCACCGCCCCGAGAGTCCCGTCCGCCGTAATCGACCTGGTCTCACAACCCCCGAAAATCCTTCGTGAAGGCATTATCCAGACAATGGACCTCGAAGCAAATCTGTATTAAGTACATTATTCCCGGCAAATTTGGATAGTGCCTGCCCTCTCCTTGACCCTATTTCCAAAATCACGCTATACTCGCGCAGTCGATCTAACAATTTAAGGAGGCGCGATATGCCCCGCCCTATCGGTCAGAGACATAGCACCCACGGTCACAGAACTCCAGTAACCAACATGAAGGTTTTTTCAGGATCGGCATCGATCGATTTGACTGCCGAAATATGCAAGTCGATGAAGATTGTACCTGGGAAAGTCCACTTCGAGAAATTCACGAATGACAATACCTTCTGCGCAATCGAGGAAAATGTCCGCGAATGCGACGTGTTCCTGGTACAGACGTCCGTCCGTTTTCCGTGCCGGTCGATCAGCTTCTGGCTAAGCCGATCATCGTTAGATACTTACGAAAAATGAATATCAGGAAACCGGTAATTGTGGCTCCGGACGCAGGGAGCGCGAGACGGTCGGGAGCATATGCCGAAAGGCTCAGGGTGCCGCTTGCCATTATAGATAAACGCAGAGATAAGGTTTCCGGTATCGTAAAAATCCATGGGGTTGTCGGCGATGTGAAAGGATACAACGCGATAATTCTCGACGATGAAATAAACTCCGGCGGTAGCATTGTCAAGGCGATTGAAACCGTCAAGGAAGCCGGTGCGCGAGATGTTTACGCGGGCTGCACGCATCCTGTTTTTGCGCCGGGCGCGGTTGAGAAGCTTGAAAATACAGATGTTAAGGAAATCGTGGTGACAAACACAGTGCCGATTTTCGATTACGGTAAGAAAAATAAATTAAGGGTGCTGTCGGTCGGTCCCCTGTTCGCGAAAGCAATTCAATCTATCTACACGGGCAAGAGCATCAGCGCTCATTTCGAATAGTAATTTCACCCAGGATTGAACATGCCATCGATATTTTTTTTATTGTTAATAAATACCGCAGAGACCGCAGCGGAGAATATTAGTATTTTCGAGCGAATCTCCGACTGGTGCACGCATGTTATCCAGGTGACTTACTATCCCGGCGTTTTTTTACTGATGGCACTGGAGTCGATGGTCGTCCCGATACCGTCCGAAGCTGTAATGCCGTTCGCGGGATTTCTAATTTTCATGGGTGAAATGACATGGTTCGGGGTTGCCCTTTGGTCCACTCTCGGCTCGATGACTGGAAGCCTTATTTCATACTGGATGGGGATGTATGGTGGGCGTCCGCTGGTATTGAAAGTCGGAAAATACCTTTTTTTGAATGTCCATCACCTGGACGCTACAGAGAGATATTTCAACAAATTCGGACCGGTCACCGTATTTATCTGCCGATTTGTGCCGGTCATAAGGCATTTTATTAGCATCCCCGCCGGCCTTGGGAAAATGCCGATGATGAAATTCCTGCCGATGACTTTGATCGGGGCTTTTCTATGGAACACATTCCTCGCGTGGGCTGGATATAAACTGAAAGAGAACTGGGAGGAGTTGCGCGGTTATTTCCACTGGATAGATCGTGTAATCGCAGTCATTATTCTTGTCATGATTATTGCGTTTATTTACAGGCAGGTAGTTGAATGGAGGGCGCAGAAAAAACAAAGGGCTGAAGTGAAGGAAAATGAATTGGATTAGGCTTTTAATTACTGAGCGATAAAGGGAGAATAAATATGGAAAGAACTTTTATAATGGTGAAACCCGATGGCGTCCAGCGCGGCCTGATCGGGAAGATCATTCAGAGGTTTGAGGATCGCGGGATGAAAATTGTCGCGATGAAACTCATCCAGGTCTCGAAACAAATTGCGGAACTGCAATACGAAGAGCATGTTGGGAAACCATTCTATAATTTACTTATGGAATATATTATGAGCGGGCCAGTTGTGGTCATGGTTATAGAGGCGCCTGATGCTATTAAACAGGTTCGGAGGATAGTTGGCGCCACCAATCCCCAGAACGCCGACGTCGGGACTATTCGCCAGACATGGGCGCAGGATGTGTCGCGGAACATAATCCATGCGTCTGACAAACCCGAAAGTGCAGAGAGGGAGATTGGAATTTTCTTTAATAGAAATGAAATCCTCGATTATCCCCTGACCGTCCACAAACTAATGTTCATTGACTGATAACTGATCAATTGGCGGTTATTTTCCTAAAAATCGCAAAAAAACCGAATTTATGCTTGACAATATAAGACTCAGGTTTTATATTGTTACTAATATCAAATAGAAAGTATCTCGGTCTTTGGAGGACTGTTATGCCTAAAATAGCTGGTATCGATCTTGGAACTACTAACTCTGTAATCGCCGTTATGGAAGGCGGCGAGGCAACCGTTCTCGAAAATGCGGAAGGCGACCGCACCACCCCATCCGTCGTTGCATTCACCAAGGAAGGCGAACGTCTGGTCGGCAAGGTAGCCAAAAATCAGGCTGTCATGAATCCCGACAGGACGATCAGTTCTATTAAACGCCAGATGGGGCGCGATTACAAAGTTACTATAGATAATAAGGACTACCCCCCGCAGGAAATCAGCGCGTTTATTCTTCAGAAGCTGAAGGCCGATGCGGAGGCAAAACTCGGCGAGAAAATCACCGACGTTGTAATCACATGTCCGGCATATTTTACCGACACTCAGCGTCAGGCGACAAAGGATGCAGGAAAAATCGCGGGATTTAATGTCAAGCGTGTCATCAATGAACCGACCGCCGCAGCGCTTGCTTATGGTCTTGATAAAAAGGGCGAGCAGACTGTCATGGTCTTCGACCTTGGCGGCGGTACATTCGACGTTAGCATCCTTGAAATCGCCGACGGTGTTTTTGAAGTCAAGGCGACAAATGGGAACACGCTTCTCGGCGGCGACGATTTCGACCTGAAAATTGTTAACTGGCTTGCCGATGGCTTTAAAAAGGACACGGGAATCGATCTTACAGCCGATCCCCAGGCCCATCAGCGTCTGAAAGAGGCTGCCGAAAAGGCCAAGATCGAATTGTCGAGTAAAACTTCGACAACGATCAACCTTCCTTTCATCACAGCCGATAAGACCGGGCCCAAGCATCTTGTCCGGGATCTCTCTCGTGCCGAATTCGACAAACTGACCTACGACCTTGTTCAGATGACAAAAGGCCCGACCGAGATCGCGATGAGAGACGCGGGCATTACCTACGGAAAAATCGATCAGGTACTTCTGGTCGGCGGATCGACTCGTACCCCGGCCGTACAAACATTGCTGAAGGAATTGACGGGCAAGGAGCCGAACAAATCCGTCAACCCCGACGAGGTTGTCGCTATCGGCGCCGCGATTCAGGCTGGCGTACTTGGCGGCGAGGTTTCAGACGTGGTACTGCTCGATGTCACCCCGCTATCGCTTGGTATTGAAACGCTCGGCCAGGTCATGACCGTTTTAATTCATAAGAACACTACGATTCCGACGAAGAAATCGGAGATATTCACGACTGCTGCCGACAATCAGTCGCAGGTTGAGATAGTCGTGTACCAGGGCGAGCGGCAGATCGCGCCGCAGAACAAAATTCTTGGACGATTTGCATTGACAGGACTTCCCCCTGCCCCGCGCGGCATTCCGCAGATCGAAGTCACGTTCGACATCGACGCAAACGGTATCGTAAACGTAACCGCGAAAGACCTCGGCACAAGCAAACAGCAGGCGATTACTATCACATCGTCGACAAATCTTACCGACGACGAGGTTAACCGCATGGTCAAGGACGCTGAGGTGCATGCCGACGATGACAAGCGCAAGCGTGAGGAAGCGGAATCCCGCAACAAGCTTGAAAGCCTGATATATCAGACGGAGAAAAATCTCCATGAGCATGGCGATAAAGTAACCGCCGGAATAAAACAGGAAGTCGAGAAAGAACTTGCCAATGCAAGGCAGGCGCTTGAGTCGAATAATGCCGACAATTACAACCGCGCCGCTGAATCGCTCGGAAATGCGGCTCAGAAAATCGGAGCCGCGATTTACGAGGCTATTAACAAGGACCGGCAGGCGACAACCGGCGCTCCGACCGGCGGACAAGGCGCACCAGGCCAGGGTGGACCATTTACCGACGCTCCTCCGGGTCCCGATCCTCAGTGGACCCCCGGCGAGGGATCCATGAATTAAGTCCTTTACCGAAAATATTTACCCGCCTGATCCAAATCTGATTGATTTGTGGATCAGCTGGATCAGGCGGGAATTTATTCTTATTTCATTAATGATAATGATCGACAAGAAGAAAAAAGTGAAAAAAGTTGAGATGAAAAATCTGGAAGATCCTGATCCTGAAACATCTGACAATGATGCAGCAGAAGAATCAAAAGCATCGATGGGCATTGCGGAAGTACCTGTTCCGGAGGCGCCTGAATCAACTACCCAAGCATCTGAAGAATCAAATCGCGCGAAAGCAGAATCTTCAGGCGAGGATCTCCTTGATAAAATTGCCGAGCTTACCGATAACTGGCAGCGCGAGCGTGCGAATTTTCTGAACTTCAAGCGAAGGATCGAGGAAGAGAAGCGGGAGATCAGGAAATATGCCAGTTACGACCTTGTTTACGATCTTCTGAGGGTTATCGACTATTTCGAAAGTTCAGTTACTTTTGCGGAAAATCTTCCTCCCGACGCCCAAAACGTGATTCTTGGTGTAGAATATACATTGAAGGAATTAAAAGGAATTTTGTCGGCGCATGGCGTCACGCCGATTATTATTAAACAGGGTGACGAGTTTTTATCATCTTTGATGGAAGCATCCGAGAGACAAACCACGTCCGATTACCAAACCGGGACTATCGTAAAAGTCCTTCGCGAGGGCTGGATGTATCATGATCGTGTACTTAGGCCATCGCAGGTTATCGTCGCAGTAAACCCGGATGAACCTCATGTCGGAAATTCCGTCTCAAAAGGAGGTGAAAATCCCTGAGAACCGCTTCCTGAAATTAACGGAAGTCTGGAAACTATTTACAGTTGTGATATCATCAACCTGTAAGGGTTGAGATCAGGGGATTTAACGAAGGGAGGGTTTTTGATGAATACCCTGAAAGAAGCAAAAAGTCATTTCGCAACCCGGAAATTCGACGCTGAGAAATATTCCATTGGGCATCTCAGCGATGAAGTAGCAAAGTTGTACGCAAGAGATTTATTTTTAATCGGGAGCGAGAAAGAATCGGAGATACTGTCGGGAAACGATATGTCGCGGTACACCGCGATAGTGAACAGGATAAGCGGTAAGGCATGCGATGTTTTCTTTGACATCCCTGCCGAACCGAATAATAACCCGAAGAGTGAAACAACAAACAAATGCCTCAGAAGGAGCGAAATCGTCCAAAGTACCCTATCAGTGTAGTCGCGGAGATGGTCGGCGTCCATCCCCAGACCCTTCGCCTGTATGAGCGCGAAGGCTTGCTCAAACCACAACGAACCAGCCGGCATACGAGGCTATATTCGGAAGACGATATCGAGCGGTTGAAGAGCATCATCTGCCTGACTCAGGATATGGGGGTTAACCTTGCCGGCGTGGAAATAATCCTCAGAATGCGCGAACAGA
>JAPKYR010000132.1 GCA_026394215.1 bacterium | reverse complement strand
AGTTGGTGAGCCACTTGCTTACGCGCGTGGTTCTGATACGTCCAATCAAATTTCTAGAGTGCAGTTTGTGAGCCACTTGCTTACGCGCGTGGTTCTGATACGTCCAATCAAATTTCTAGAGTGCAGTTGGTGAGCCACTTGCTTACGCGCGTGGTTCTGATACGTCCAATCCTTACACCCAAGCAGTTACCACCAGGAAAGTCCCGACAGGCAGGGAAACATGAAGTACCCGCCACATCCCTCGAACCAGATTATTTTATCCGTTTCCAGATTGTAAATCGCAAGGAGGTAACTTCCCGGATTCGAGACAGAATCTACGAAAGTTACATACACACCATCAGGGGAAACCGACGGCTGAGCCCAGCCCTTGCCCTGCAGCTGCCCGGTATCCGGCGGACCAAGGATGCGCACACCATCCTGCTCGGTCCATACGCAAACATAGTAAACCCCATCGACATGTTTCTCCCAGCAGATGACGCCGGCATTTTCGGAAATCGACGTTTGGTTAATTCTTTCCGGCTGCTCTGTAATATATCTTGCGTTCGTCAATTGCCGATCTTCAAGCTCCCAGAGGATTATCCTTCCATCCTCCACCATCAACTCGCGCTCGATAGCCACAACAAAATTTCCCCGCGGATCGATCATCGGGAGGATGTACTCGACATCGGGATTATCCGTAAGGCGATACGTATCCCAACCATTACTATCGTTTGATTCAGCAAGGTATAGATCGCCGCCAGGATTTCCGTCCCTGTAAGATTGAAACAAAATATCGCCCATTCTTTCTATGCTTGGCCAGCGATCAAGAGATGGTGACGGAGAAATAGTCTCAACACGATTATTCCCGTGGAGGATTACTATGTCCTGGTCATTCCCAACCTGATGAGTAGCTACTATCGGACCATATGCAGTGACTTGCTTCAAATTCACATTCATCACGTTCCGGCGTCCGCCCAATCCAGATATGAAACGGCCTGTATTTTTCCGGAATTCCCAGTAACCCAAGAAGGTCATAACCTTCGCCACCCTGCTCAACTTTCAAGGGGACATTCGCGTTCGATACTAATGTCAATCGTCTCCCAACAAGCTCAGGAGGAACAAGTCCGCGACTTTCAACCGATTCCGCCCAATGCATCCTGATATCGTGCGTGGTTAGCTGTTTTTTCACCCAGAATCCGAATAAGATCAGGGCAAACAAGATAACCGATATTATCAGGACCTTTTTTATCATAGGATCAATCGATTCAAATTCCGCCGCTATGCTATCATAGAACACAATCGATTGATGAAATTTCGTTGACCTTCATGGCCATACAACTGAAAAATATTTCGAAATCCTTCGGCGACTACACCGTCCTTAACGGCATAGACCTTTACCTCACCACCAACGACCGTGCCGGCCTTATCGGTCCCAACGGCTGCGGGAAAACCACACTGATAAGAATTATCGCCGGGCAGATTGAAAAAGATTCCGGCTCGATCTCCATCCCGCGCGAAAATTTCAACCTGGGCCATCTCGAACAATTCACAGAGATCGAGCCCGGCGGAACACTTCTGACCGAAGCCATGCGAGGCGCCGAAAAACTTCGCACAATCGAAAAAAGACTTCGCGACCTTGAAAACCGCATGGCATGCGATAATCCGGACGCTGTCAGAATCGCGGGAATCGAATATTCGGACCTCCTGCACAAATTCGAGCATGCAGGAGGTTACACATTTGAGACAGAAGTTAAATCTATCCTCACCGGCCTTGGATTTCGCGAACCCGACTGGATAAAACCCGCCGAAGGACTTTCCGGCGGAGAACGCACACGTCTCGCGCTCGCACGGCTTCTCGCCGACAAACCCGACTTCATCCTTCTCGACGAACCTACAAATCATCTCGACCTTCCCGCGATCGAATGGCTCGAATCGACATTGAAAAATTTCGACGGCGGCTACCTGATCATCAGCCACGACAGGCGTTTTCTCGACTCATCATGCCCCGTGCTTTTCGAAATCGAGCGCGGAAAAATCTCGCGCTACACCGGCGGCTACGAGGGTTTCCTCACGCAGAAAGCCGAGAAACTCGAACGCGAGCGAAAGATGATCGAGTCGCAGGAAAAGGAAATCAGGCAGCTTAAAAAATTCATATCGCGATGGTCGAAGGACAAGATCAGGGCCAGCATGGCGATGAGCCGCAAGAAAAAACTTGATAAAATCGAAGCGAGCAAAATCGAATCCTCAATTCGCGAAAAAGCCGGGATGCATATCGCGTTCGAATCATCGGTTAAGTCCTTCGACGAAGTCCTTACACTTAACAACGTCAAAAAAAGTTTCGGCGACAACTGCCTTTTGAATGATGTCAGCTTCTCAGTTCGACTGGGAGAGCGGCTCGCGATTATAGGCCGTAACGGTTCCGGAAAGACCACGCTTCTAAAAATGATCATCGGCGAACTTGAGCAGGATTCGGGGGAAATCTGGCTGGGAGACCGGACTGTCTGGGGATATTTTTCGCAGACAATGGAGGAACTCGATCTCGAAAATAATGTCCTCGACGAATTACTCCGGCTTGGACGCGGGATTGGCATGCAGGACTGCCGCGACCTTCTCGCCAGATTTCTATTCTCAGGCGACGATATCGAGAAACGTGTCGGCGATATTTCCGGCGGCGAGCGATCAAAGCTCATGTTCGCGATCCTCCTGACCCGCAAACCCAACTGTCTGATTCTCGATGAGCCTACGAACCATCTCGACCTTCCCAGCCGTGAGATACTTGAGGAAGCGCTTGAGGAATACGACGGGACATTGATTTTCGTAAGCCACGACCGAGCGTTCATCGACCGTCTGGCGACACATACCCTTGAACTTGAAACTGGCAGAGCGCGAATGTACATCGGAAGCTACACCGACGTTATCTACCGTAAGCAGCAGGAAAAAAACGCGCGCGAGGAAGCGGGAAAATATCGACGGCAACTGGAACTTGAGTCCGAAAAGCGCGAACGGTCGCGCCAGAAGCGAATAAAAAAATCGGGGAAATCAAAAAAATCCGGTATTAAGCCATCAGCCGCAAATGTTCGCAAGATGTCGCCGGATAAAATAATGAACCAGATAGAACTTCTCGAAGCCCAGATCAAGTCGCTTGAAGAGGAACTCTGTCAACCGGAAATTTACATGGACTTCGAGAAAGCAGGCGAATTAAATAAGGCAGTAATTGCTAAAAAACTCCAGAGAGACGAATTATTTAAGATGCTGGAAGATATGATAAATGGGTGATGGATAGCAGGGCCAATTAACCTTGATTTCTTGAACGTAGAACAGCACGGCAGTGCGTCAAACAGTCAGTAAAAAAACAGGACGCACTGCCGTGCTGTTCTACGGGTAAGGATGTCGTTCATGGAAAAAATGAATAATATTCCAATTAATTCTGTATAATACACGGCAATAATCACATGCCTGACAAGATCGAAATACTATCAATTTCTATCGGATCGTCGAAACGCGATCACGAATTCATGACTTCGCTTCTCGGACGCGACTACCACGTCCGTCGTATCGGAACCGATGGCGACAAGTGGCAGGCCATCCAGCTCATTAAAGACATCGATGAGAACAGGAAAGCCGCTGTGATCGGGCTTGGCGGCGCGGACGTGTTTTTCCGGGTCGGCGGCCGGATGTATGTCCATCAGGACACGAAGCGGTTTATCGACGCGTCGAAAAATACCCCCGTTGTCGATGGCGCCGGGCTTAAACAAACACTCGAACGATGGGCTATTAAATGGGTACTTGAAAAACGCCCGGGACTATTCAATAATAAGAAAATCCTCGTCATGTCCGGGCTCGACCGATGGGGGATCGCCGATGTCCTTGGGGAATACACGAAGAATTTTATTTTCGGCGATTTCATGTACGCGCTGAAAATCCCGATCCAGTTGAGAACCCTGAAATCGGTCGCGACAACCGCCAGATGGATGATGCCGATACTGACTAACCTGCCATTCGAAGCAATCTACCCGACCGGCAAACGACAGGAAACTGTCCGCCCCATTTTCCAGAAACCTTTCGGATGGGCCGATGTAATTGTCGGGGATTTTCATTATATCCGCCGATATGCCCCGAATGACCTTGAGGGCAAGATTGTTGTTACGAATACAGTCACTGAAGATGATGTCGAGGATTTGAAAGGACGCGGCGTCACAACACTGATCACCACTACTCCGGAAATGGGGGGACGAAGCTTCGGCACAAATGTGCTTGAAGCGATTTTTGTTGCCCATCTTAAAGCCGATGGCGAACATATCGAGAACCTGTCCGATTCCCAGCTTCACGACCGATATATTAATTTGATTCTGAAGTCCGGGATCGAACCGAGGCTGATCGACCTCGCGCCCGAGCATAAACCGGATATCCCGAAATTCTCATTCGTAATCCACCCGATCACAGTAGATTATCTATACCGAAAAAAAGAGTTCCAGTTCCTGAAAGCACTACCGCAGGGGCTTGTCGAGGAATCGGCCGCGATCGCGCCTCCGTTCTTTATATCGAAAGCGACTGGCATTAAAACCCCTGAGGGCAAGGAAGCGGTTGGATATTTCTACGGTCTTGGCGCGACTCCGAAAATGATGATGAAACATCCGGCGGAGCATTTTTACCGCCAGATGCAGACGATCGCGAAACAGGCACAAAAAAAAGGCGCGACAATTATGGGACTTGGCGCGTTCACGAGCGTTATCGGCGACGCGGGGGTCACTGTCGCAAAAGGCAGCCCAATCGCTGTTACGTCGGGAAATTCCTATACGACATGGGCGACCTTCGAGACTGTCAAATACGGAGCAGAAAAACTCGGTATTAATATTCCGACCGCGCGGGCAATGGTGATCGGAGCAACAGGCTCAATCGGCAAGGCTGCCACAAAACTGATGGCGGAGGCGTTTACACAACTCGTTCTTGTCGCCACTAAACCGGAACGGCTGATGGAACTCGCGCGCCAGCTTGAATCGCAGGCGGAAAATGAAGGGCGGGTATTAAAAATCGACGTCTCTACGAATCCCGATGAGTACCTGCCTACTACCGATATCGTGGTCGCGGCATCTTCCGCGTACGGCGGGATCATCGACGTAATGAAGCTGAAATCGGGAGCGCTGGTATGCGATGTCGCAATGCCGCCCGATGTATCTGAAGAAGAAGCGGGGAAGCGCGACGATATCCTAGTGATCGCGTCCGGTGAAATCCTAATCCCCGGCGACGTCCATTGGGGAGTTCATCTTGGCTTACCAAAAAATGTCGGCTTCGCATGTCTTGCAGAGACTATACTTCTCGCCCTTGAAGGTATGAACGAGAATTACACATTAGGTCGGGAGATAGATATCGAAAAGGTCAAGAAAATAGGAGAGATCGGCCGAAAGCATGGATTTAAGTTAGCACCGGTAATGGCGTTTAATAAAGTGGTCAGCGAAGAGGAAATCGAGCAGATAAAGCAACGCGCAAGGAGATAGTCA
Organism: bacterium; assembly: GCA_026394215.1. Lineage (GTDB taxonomy): Bacteria > JAJVIF01 > JAJVIF01 > JAPKYR01 > JAPKYR01 > JAPKYR01. Next base: position 7,252 of record JAPKYR010000132.1, on the reverse strand, counting down.
ATTTTTAATGAGTGACACAGAATCCCCCTGCTATTAGAACTGGAAATTGTTCTCAATGAAAAAATTGTGGGACATATTCATCAGAGGATTGGCTTTAGCCTGGTTTACCGGGATGGGTTACATGTATAAGGGATGTAATCTGTTGGCTGATGAATGGAAAAACAGTGGGGCTAAAATTTCTGATGCTTCCAAAATATTCAAACGGCTTCCACCATTACATGTACCTGTCGACTCTCTCGAAGTCCTGCAGGCAATCAGGATCTTCGACCTGATCGTTATGTACGATTTTACGGTTATGGGACCAGGGAGTTTCTTACATAACCTGTTCAAAATTAAATCCCAGGCAAGTGCGTCAGACAAATTGAAAACTCTCATTCCAAGGACCCGGCTTTTTTTTCTTATTACCACCATAATCCTTATTTCCATAACCGTAATCTCATATTTTTTCGGAAGAGAGACACATGTGGGTTTTATTATTTTATTGGCTGTGCCGGGGACATGGCTAATTGTATACATATTAAGCTTTGTCAGACTCATTTTAAGGCTTAAGACAAGGGATCACTTACCGTTCAATCGCTTCCCTTGGGAATTTGCTGCACTATTCTTAACCGTTCATCTGCCATCAGATTTGTCTTTCGGCATAAGTGATTTTGAAGGGTCTATCTGGCCATACGTTGTAGTTGCTGATGTGGTAATTTTCCTGCTGTTTATTGCCCTATCAGCAACAGCATTAAAATTTGAGAAGATCGTGAATGACCTTAGAGCAGTCGCCTGAACTATAATTTCTAAAAAATTGGCTTATTTAAAACCTCGCGCCTTTTAGAACATCGGCGCACATCTTCGAGGCTTTCTTCGGGATTTTCGGGACCATGGCATAAATCAATTTCTTCAACTTGTCATTATTTGCCAGAAATACTTTGACGACTTCCTCATGCGTTACAGGCTGGATGTTCGGGTCGCCTTCAAGTCCGACATCGTAATCTGTAATCAGAGCTATCATCGCGTAACTCATCCCAAGTTCGCGCGCGAGATACGCTTCCGGGTACTGGGTCATGTTGATAACTTCCCAGCCCAGCGAGGTAAACCACCGGCTCTCGGCTTTAGTCGAGAACCTTGGACCCTGTATGACCACGACCGTCCCGGTTTCATGTACAGTCAGATTGATCTCCCTGGCTGTGTCTATGAGAATTTTCCGTAATACCGGACAATAAGGTTCCGCCATCCCGACATGTGTCGTCACCGGGCCATCGTAGAATGTGTCCTTCCTGCAAGTAGTACGATCTACAAACTGGTCGCATACGACAAAATCGCCCGGCATCACATCTGCCTGAAGGCTTCCCGACGCGCATGGTCCGATGATATTTTTCACACCCAACGCTTTCATCGCCCATGCGTTCGCGCGATAATTTATCATATGGGGAGGAAGCGTATGTCCGCTGCCATGCCGCGCAAGGAACGCGACCGATCTCCCCGCAATATTTCCAACCGTTACCTTATCGCTCGGAAGCCCGTAGGGCGTCTCCACCCAGAATTCCTCGGCTTTATCGAGAAGCGAGTAAAATCCCGACCCTCCAAATACTCCGATTTCGGCAGTCAATTTTGGCGCTGGAAATGACATATCTTTTTCTCCTTCAAATTCAATTGTACAAGAGGGGAGTTTACCGATTTAACGGGTTACGTGTCAAATCAACGTGAAATGCGACTCCGGCGCATTGGAAAATTCGTGGCATGCGACTCCGGCGCATGATGAAGAATTTTTTCATCCCGACTTCCGATGCGTCCTTTCCTCCTCTTTTTCCACTTCCTTTGCACTTACGTCTTGAAGTTTTTTCCTTCTCCAATTCTCCCAGACCTCCCCTCCCCATGCACCAAGAGAAATTAATCCGATTGCCAGAAACACAAGGAAGACCACATTCATTGACCTGACCAATATCGCAACAAAAATAGATACTATCCCCAGAACCGGTAGGAACCACTGATTCTGCAACGGATCAGCCCTGCCTTTGTCAGTTGACTGAAAAAAACTTCCGCACCTCGGGCAATATGCGCTTCCCTCTCTGACAGGGCTCCCGCATGTCATGCATTTCAGCGGATTTCCGATTACCTGCGCTCCGCAGTGAGGACAGTACGGCGCTCCCGGCATTAAATCTCCGGCGCAAAATGAACAGAGTCCCGTTTCCGCAGCGCTTTCCCTGACCTTTTTCAGCACCTTCTCAACTACACTTGTATGCAAACTATCGGCAGATGGTTTCGATCCGGCGAGAGCAAGAATCTCAGCCGAATGCGGATCGTTTTCCAGACGTTCGATAAGATCCCTGCGTTCTTCAGGATCGAGGCCGGGATCCATCAGACGGCTGATCTCCTCATCGTTTAATGGCACATAATTATGCCCATGCTCGGCGTTCATAACGTATATCCCCCCTTATGGTTCAGCCGGCACTCATTTATATAACGTTCAGCAAGCCCAAAACCTGACATTTTTTTAGTGATTTTTATAATATTTATATTCGATGATCCCGACATCTATTTTTTCCCCTCCAATAACGCCTTAATCTTTACCCTTAACCTCGATAGCCTCTTCTGCACCGCTTCCAGTGAAATTCCAAGTATAGCCGCGACCTCCGAGTTCTCAAGATCGCTGTATTCAAGCCAGAAAAGAACCCTCTCGTCACCGCTCAACTGTTCCGATACATCCTCCAGCATAAGCCTGGCATGATTCCAGTCACCTTCCAGCGATTTGTTACTGGTCTCCTGCCATTGAATTTCACCCGATTCCATCTCACGATCACCCCTCAAATTCCTGAGGCGCACAAAATCGAGCACCATCCTTGATATCACTACCTTGAACCATCTGAAGAATGAATCCTTGTCCTTGAACTCGAATGACCGAAGCGTCCTTAAGTTATTTTCGAGAAGCCTCAGCGCGAGATTCTGAACGATATCATCGACATCATCGTCATTGAGTCCGGCTCTGAAACATACACCCTTCATCATCGGCCCGATGCTGTACAGGAATGCGCGCCATGAACCATCGTCCTTCATAATCAGGCCGTTGATCATTTCTGCGACTGTCTGTTCCTGAATTTCCGGGTGCTGCAAGTCGGAACCCCCTGATTCCCGCTGACCGTAATTTACTGTGAACGGGGACAGTCACACGGCTTCCGGAATAAGCCATATCAGAAATCATAAACTATATAGCGCCGGAAGCCGGTTAACAGTCCCCTTTGCTCTCGAATGTAACTTGTTACAAAATGCATTTATAATGCGCGGCTTAGTAAGAATTTCGAAATGAACTTTTTTACTAAATCAGACTGCGATTATATCCGATAAAAATTGAAATAAAAATCAGGCTATGGTTATGTCCCATATCAATAACTTCCCCTGCCACCGAAAACCGCTCCCGGTGTAAGCAACAAAATCCTCAAATCCTCAAGAAGCGTCCATCTTTCAATATAAATCAGGTCCAGCTTGACCCTTTCTTCATACCCGACATCGCTTCGACCGCTGACCTGCCATAATCCCGTCATTCCCGGCGTCACAGAAAATAAGGCGTCGGCGAAAAATCCGTATTTCTCGACTTCGCTTTCCACAATCGGACGAGGCCCCACAAGGCTCATCTCACCCTTCAACACATTGAATAATTGCGGAAGCTCATCGAGCGAATAACGCCTCAGAAATTTCCCGACCGGTGTCACCCTCGGATCGTCTTGTAATTTAAATCCTTCCCGGAATTTTTGCATCAGCTCCGGGTCATTACGGAGGATTTCATCGGCATTATCAACCATTGTCCTGAATTTATACTGCCCGAAAACCGCTTTTCCTTTTCCCAATCGCATGTGATGAAAAAGAATCGGCCCTACCCCCGACATTCGCACCATTATCGCGCAGATTCCGAGGACCGGAAGCAAGATAATCGTAATCAGCCCTCCGATAATCAAATCGAAAATGCGTTTCACCAACTGGGGATAATACCTGCCGAGATTGTTTCCCATCTCGACCATCGGAATTCCCTCGACTCCCTCCACCGACAACTGCCCCGCGACAACTTCGATCAAATCCGGCACCAGTTTCAGAGCGATTTCATTTGTCCTGCAAATTTGTGCAAGCTGATATAGCGATTCCCTCGGAAGATCATGGCGCGTGACAATTACCTCATCGACCTTCCCTTCATTCAACCATTTGCTTCCTTCCTCCGAAGTTAAGAACGGAATATCCGCTCCACTCCCGTCGTGCGCAGTGTCATTAATAATCGCGACCGGCACCTTGCCACGCCACGGGTCTTTGGAATAAAGACTCGCGAGGTTGATCGCGATATCGTTTGACCCCCACAACATCAGCCTCCTGATACCCATTCCCGCGCTGAACATTCCGCGACGGATCAGCCTTAGTATCCCCCTGACAAACCAGAACATAATAAATGCGGTCACCCACGCGGTAATAAAAAACAGCCTGGAAAATTCTATATTCCTGAAGAAGAATGTGATCGCCATAGCGAAAACCATCGATGTCGATACGCCTGTGAGAATCCCGCCGATCTCGCCGGAAAATCCACCCCATGGCCGCTTTGAATAAAGCCCGCCGAGGCTGAAAATCAACGCGTTCAGAAAGGTCCAGATGACCGCCAGTTTTACATATGGAAGAAAGGGGAGCCAGATGGCGTACGGGTCCCTCGCCTGATTTATCGCCCACGCAAGATTAAACGCCAGGATAAAGGCAAACACACCTGTCAGGAGATCGCACACCAGTAGGGCGAGAAGATGGACGCGTTGGAAGGATTTGAAAGTCACTTTAGTACGCTATTATACATCACGGGGACACCTTTTTTTGCCTGGCGAGTGATAAGTAATAGTCATGAATATCACAGGCAAAAATAAGGTGTCCCCTTTCCCGATCGCTAAAAATACTCCCCCCAAAGGGGAGGAGTATATTTATAATCCCTATTATTAAAATCGGCCATTACGGAGTTTAATGCACTTAAGAAAACGCAAAAGATTAAATCTGGTCAGGCGCCGACGCCCCCCTCACCCGATCCATTATCGCCCTCGGGTTTCTCCGATGACCCGCTGTCCGGGTCCGGCTTGCCCGATCCATCATTCCCGCCGATTCCTTCATCCTGGTCCCCGTCGGGGGCAAATTCTCCACCCATGCCGGTATCAGCCATGCCCTCTCCGTTCATGCCGCTCTGCTCCATTAATATTCCACCAACCATCTCTCCGAGTTTCTGCCATGTTTCCGGCGGAGTCTCATCGATTACGCCCTGGATAGCCTGGAAAAATTTAATGCTCTCTTTGCTGGTTGTTACATCAAGCTCGATATTCTCCCCGTCCTGCATAAGCATCGAATATCTGCTTGTTCCAAGCTCTTCAAGTTCGCGGGTAGCATTGTAAAACCTTAATAAAAGATCCTGGAATTCATCGCTTTGGACCAGTTCAACCCATGGACCTGCGTTCGACGGATCGAATTGCGTCAGGAAACCATCAATGTTAAATTCGAGCTCCATCGACGCCATCCTGCCGGTCCCGGCGCCGGTTTCTTTCATCGCGCCGAGAGCGGCAGCTATGGAAAATTCATCGCCCATCAGAACGTAATTTCCGGCAACGACAAAATAAGAGGCGGGAATTGTAGCAAGCTGCTCCAACTGAGCTTCATCGACATAATCGCGGAACATTTCAGGTGATGGCGGATGAAGCACCACCGCGTCATGACCGTTTAATTCGGTCCGCTCGGATAGCATTCCCATCATCGACATCATCGGATTGCCCAGAAGTTTCTCAATTGCATCCAGACTGGTCTCGTTATTGGTCACGGAAATAGCGAGTAAATTATAAAATGGCGCGTTTTCGTAGTTCGTCTCGCCTGCCGGATCGAAATTGGTGTTCAAAATACTGAAGACCAGTAATTCGTTACCCATCCAGTTGTACACTTCTTCCCGACTCTCAAACCCGAATATTTGAAGCATCGAGTCGAGGCTCATATCCATTCCCATTCCCCCGCCCATCTCTTCGTTCATATTCTGCAGCTCGGTGGACCATACTCGCGTTGGCTTCCGCGGTGACATTTCCCTTCTGCAACCCGGAAATACCCAGATCATCCATCATGGTGTTGAAGTCCGGCATTTCAGCGCCCGGAGCCGTACTCTGCTGCCCAATATCTTCCTTAATACCCGCAATACCCTCGCCCATAGCCTGTTCGGCCTTGTCCAGATCGACAAGGTATAAGTATTCGTCGGCAGGCTCGAAGGCGCTGGTATCATCTGCGGGATTCTGGTATTCGGGAGTCCCGACACGCGGACGGTTGCAACCGGCCAGGATCAATAGCCCTAAAGCGATAATAAAAATAAACAGAACAAAAACAATGCGGTAATACTTTTTCATCATTTCCTCCGAAAATAAAAATATCATGTAATAATCCCGACTGCATCTGTACAAGTCAGTTGCATAAAATCAGGATTTTTACCTTCTTATGCCTGCATTGTATAAATTTAAACTCAATAAAGCAATGTATAAAAAAGCCCGGTGCATCCGCGAATTGATTTCGATCTGGTTTTATCGAGTGCAAGCCAAAGGATCGGGGACTGGCAACTCGATTTTGTCCGAATATATGGTTCACTCACGTATCTAATTGCCGGACAAAATCGGGGTGCATGTACCCGATCCATAGGCTTTTTCCCACGTTCCAAATTGTGGGCGAATTATTACTGAAATCATATTATTTACTTGACAATTGTTTTTTTTAGGTTTAGATTTAATTAATAATCTAATCCGGTGCCGGGAAGGAGGGATGGCTTTCATAAAAAAAACTACAAATATTTGTTCACATTTGTAATGGCAATCTGTTAAAATTAGTATAACTGATTCGGAGGTGGATTATGAGAACATACACATTGTTCTTTCTTGTCGCAATCCTTCTATTCGGATGCACGCACGACCCTGTAGCGCCGGGAGTGACGGTTGACCCCTCAATCAATACCGGGGCTTTGGAGACCACAGTGGGTGGCGAAATCTCCATTCACAATCCGCACAAATTATGGGCTGCGGGAAATCTGTATTTCAATGCAGACCATGATACTGTCGAGTTGGTTCCGCTGAGATTTGGGGGGGTACACCTGAATGTCCTGAAGTTTTTCGAGACATCGTGCGATGAATGCGTGCTGATTACGGGCGCGAGTAAAAACATCGATGGCACTTTCAATCTGGCAATCAGAATCACTCATCCGTTCCCAAACCATAAGGAACTCACGGTTTTTGATCCG
>JAPKYR010000086.1 GCA_026394215.1 bacterium | reverse complement strand
ATAAAGTCGCGGTACTCCAGGGAGTCGACGTACTGAATATCAACGAGCTTGCAAACGCGTTGAAGCCGATATTCCTTCCCGGTGAGCAGATGAATGTCCAGATTATCAAGCACGGTAAGGAATCGGGGCAGGGAGTCGCGTATCTCGACGACGGGACAATGATCGTTGTCGAGGGCGGAGACGGGTATATCGGTAATAATATTAAGGTATCCGTGACTAGTATATTGCAGACCGTCGCGGGGCGTCTTGTGTTCGCGAAGCCGTCTAAAGACGCGTAAAAGTCCATATAGGCATAAATGATTTGATAATCAAAGCACTCGCTGACGGGGCTGTTGAAAAAGTAGATTTTAATTTAATTTATGTAGGACATGCTTTCCAGCTTGTTACTGAAACCATGATGATTGCTGGCATTCAATAACAAGCTGGAAAGCATGTCCTACATAATTACAGCAAACAGATAATTTTTCAACAGCCCCTGACGCTCGTGCCTCTAATATGTCGGTAATTGTTGTTGGTAAAGCTGATAGTTGTCTGTTTTATGCATGCTGTAGTGCAACCGACCCAATCCTCGTGATACAATCTCGCTTGTATGAAAATTTCATGTTGCATAGTTGCGGCGGGGCAGGGAGCCCGCCTTGGCAAACAATATAAGGGCACATGGAAAGCCCTTATACCGGTGCTCGGACGTCCGATGCTCTATTACTCCATGAATGCATTCGACAGTGCGGGTGAATTTTCCGAGGGAAAGGGAATCGACCAGTTTGTAATTGCAGTGCCGCCCGGTTCGATAGGGAAATTCAAGGATATTATTTCGGCATGGGGTTTTTCAAGGCCTGTGACGCTGGTCGAAGGCGGAGAAACAAGGGCGGATAGTGTACGGAATGCGCTCAGTATGATTACCGATGATCCTCCGGAAATGGTGATGGTCCATGACTGCGCGCGGGTATGCGTGACGCCGGAGATGGTTGAGCTAATGCTCCGGTTTGCGAGTGAAACAAATGAGACCGGCGTATCGAGCGCTACCCTTGCACATCGGTCGGTCGATACGCTGAGAATAGATTCGGAAGGCCATATTGCCGGCGAGGTTGACCGGGAGTCGATCGCATGCGTCGAAACTCCGCAGATTTTTCCGTATGGGCGCTTGCTTGAACTTCATGAGACGTGCGGCGAATCGGATTGTCCGACCGATGACACCACGCTTTTCACACGCGCAGACGAGAAAGTAAAACTGATTTTCCATGACGGAAGTAACATGAAAATTACATATCCTGAAGATATCGGGATGGCGGAAGGAGTACTCTTCCATAGGGGTTGGCTGGATGCTCACGAGGGGGAGGATTAAATGGGCGGAAGTTCCACCGGCTTTGGATTTCGGGTTGGGATCGGTTACGATGTACATCGCCTGGTAAAGGGTCGGAAGCTGATCCTTGGCGGCGAGAAAATCGACCATCCAACAGGGCTCCTGGGACATTCCGACGCGGATGTACTCACGCACGCAGTAATGAGCGCGATCCTTGGCGCGATGGCGGCGGGAAGCCTCGGCGACCATTTCCCCGACACCGATCCACAATACAAAGACATCCGATCGATCGATCTCCTTGAGCGAGTTCGAATTCTGATGGAGGAGTTGGGGTATGAAGTATGCAATGTGGATACGATGGTAATCTGCGATCAGCCGCGCCTTGGAAAGTATGTAGAAAAAATAAAAATGAACCTTGGAGAGGCATTGCGTGTTCCAATAGAATGTGTATCGGTCAAAGCGACCAGCACCGAGGGGCTTGGATTTACCGGAACCGGGGAGGGGATCGCGGCTCAGGCTGTAGTTCTCCTTAGAAATCCGATTGAACTTGATGAGGCGGATAATAGAGATAAGAAAATCAGGAAGACTAAAACCAGGAAGTCCGAATTGCCGCCGCCTCTCCCGAAAATAAAGCCGGGTGAGTACAAACATGTAATTGCCCGGACAGATGGGGCGAGCGATCCGAATCCGGGACCGTCCGGGATAGGGATAGTATTCGAGACGGTGGATGGAATTGAAATCGGGAAGGTTGCTGAGTATATCGGGGAAAATACAAATAATCAGGCAGAATATAAAGCTGCGATAATGGCGGCGACGATCGCGAAGAGCTGGGGGGTGGAAAAAATCAGGCTGGTAACGGACAGCCAGCTGATGGAAAAACAATTAAAGGGTTCATATAAGGTAAAGAATCCGGGGATATTAAATCTGTATCGGGAATTAATGACTTTATTGATAGGATTTAAGGCGTGGGATGTCAAGTATGTCGGGCGTGAAGAGAATGAAGCAGCAGACCGTTTAAGCAAATTAGCCTTGAAAAAACGAGGCTGAGAATATACATTGATAACCTGGGGAGTTGATAAGGCGATCGCCCTCCTCCGCTAAAGCTTCGGCGGGCAAGCCCGCCGTAGCACGAAGTGCGAAGGCGGGAGGAAAGTCCGAGCACCATAGGGCAAAGACGCTGGGTAATACCCAGGCGGCGCGAGCCGATGGAAAGTGCAAAGAAACCAGACCGCCCGGAGTGATCCGGGTAAGGGTGTGAGGGTGAGGTAAGAGCTCACCGGCGGACTGGCGACAGATCCGCGCCTAGTAAACCCCGTCTGGTGCAAGTCAAAACGGGAACGTATGGGCTGCCCGTCCAGTTCCCAAGGTAGACGCTTGAGGCAGCCGGTAACGGCTGTCCTAGATGGATGATCGCCAATCCTGAGCTTTAAAAGCCCTGAGCTAGTCGAAGGGTCGCAGGATCGGGATACAGAACTCGGCTTATTATCAACTCCCCTGCTTGATTTATTCTGTACAAAGGTTAATATAGGGCGATATGTTCAAGAAAATTACGCCCGATAAACAAAAAATGGTGAACCAGATGAAGAGCCATGTAATTACGGTGATCGCATTCACAGCGATGGCGATGATAATGATCTCATGCGGTGGTGTGGCGAATAATCCAACCAGCCCGAATTTCAACCAGGGAGGCGTCCCGGGTCAGACAGGCCTTCCGGGCCAGCCTGGAGCACAAGGATTGCCAACCAACCCGCTTTCGCTTGAGGACCTTCAGGGACAGTTATCCGGTGGTGCCGCGCCTGAGGTTGAGCAGATTATTCAGGGAAACTTTGAAACCCTATGGCCTCAAGGTTTGACAGCAATGGAAAACGGGCAGATCGTTCAGGCTGCTCAGTATTTCAGGAGCGCCTTATCAACGAAGCCCGATTCCGCGGACGCGGCGCTGGCATATGCCATTACCGATATCATGAGAGATCACAGGCGATATGGAGTCTTTATGCATCCGGGAATCGACAAGCTCTTTATGAATACACCATTGATCGGGGTATCTGAGGTTTTTCCGAACCCGTTTCTCAGTCAGGACTCCTATTTTCTCAGGCTGGCAGCCCTGGGTAACCGGATCAGGAAGGTTTTCCACGCGGAGCAGTTTCAGGTAATAGCGCCGGTAGATACGGAGATGGTTTTCAGTCCCCAATTTCTAGCCCAGTTTGGTGAAGGTAATATGATGGTCACTGAGCCTGTTCAAATTGGAACACCCGCGGGTGAAGCTGAGAATGCCGAAAATATTACAGGACCAGCTGGATCACCCGCTGATGAGACTCCGGAAGAAGATCAGACAGGCGATGGAGTGGATATGACAACAGGCGAGAATCCAACGCCGGATGGCGGTGGCCAGGTGGGCGCCAGCGTTGACAATGGTATCGAAAAGCGCGATTGGGGCAAACAGGGACTCGATAAAGAGGCACCTTCCAGGCCGGGACTGTTAGGAGACTCCCAGGGATTGACGGTGACAGAGCAACCGTTCGTTCCTCCGGCGGTAATACAGGAACGCGAATTACCTCTTAGTGAAGATGAATGGGATAATCTTATTACGGAGTACAGGGACAGCGCGCGTCGCGACGGAGCTGATATTTTCCTGTCAGGCCCGTTCTATAGCAATATTGGAACGCTGCAGGAAGAAATCAAGGAGCATATCAATAATCTTGAATTAGTAAGGTCGGCTGTAGAGGTAGAGGGGTATAACCTGATACTTCCGTTTAATGTAATCGACGGGGCTCAGAAAATCTCGATGGTCTTTGATTATAATGACTACAAACTCTTATTAGACAACTTCAAGCTTCTGGACATCATGCTTTCATATGTTTCGACATATAACCATGTAGCTGCTTTCGAGTTGCCGACAGCATCAATTTCGGATACCGATCAGAATTCCGTCGTCTCCCCGGAAGAATATCTTCCCAATGCGCCTTTCGGGACAATTGTGGATGCCGACAGGGAGACGCTTGCAGCGCTTCTGCCGGAATTTACCAATGTCCTGAATCAGCTTAATACCGATACGCAGCCCCTTCTGGACGAAGCGAAAACGGTCCAGGCGGGAGATCCGGAAAAGAAGGAAATATTTTACCTGTCGAGTTTTAACAGGAATTTTGTTCTCATCGAAGAATGGAACAACCTGATCAGGGATATCGGGAATGCATCGTCATCCGGAGTAACCGTTAAACTTGAGAGCGGCGCCGTTATTGATGACACAGTCGTTGTGTATGACGCCCTGTTCAATAACCCGGTCATGAACATACGAGATGTCCTTCCATCGTTTGAGGCATCCACAGGAAATGTGATAACGGACGAGAACGGGGCATGGAGCGCCGATCCAACATGGGGCGGATTCTATCCTCAAAAAATAGAAGATGTGAATATTTTCAATCGAACAGGAAAAATGACACTGACAGTTTACGGGGAGGATATGGCGAAAGCCCCGAATGTCAAAATAACTGTCGGTTCAGCATCGGGGACATCTGATGAAACTGGAGTCGCGCAACTGGAAAACGCAACCGTGAATGAGCTTATGGGAACCGCTTTTACCGCAGCCGATTCATCGGGAGCCGAGCTTGGGTCGGGAAGTATACATACACTCAGCGAAATTATAATGTTATTTGATGTCAGCAAGTTGAATATTCTGTTTGGAAGTACCGGCGGGATGGCTCCTCCGCCATCCGAAGAAACTGTTAGTGGACAAACGTCGACCGGGGATACGACCGGGGAAGATGGTATCTTTACGCAAGAGCCGGTGACTGGCGATGGGACAAACGGAGAGGGTGATGGTGAAGGAGATGGCGATCTGTCGCACAGGCTTAATAAAAAAAAATCGACCGCCGGTGCTCCGGTGGTCTATTATTTATATATTTTTGGTGATGGTGGTTCTGATACTCGCTATCGTCTGTTAAAGTGTAGCCAGAGACCACTCACTAACGTTCGCGGTCCTGATACGCTCCATCGGAAGAAAATGTCCGTCGATACCCACTGCCATTTGACTTTAAGGTTTGAGATCCAAGAGATTTCGATGGTATTGACGCGCGCTCTCGATGCCGGAGTTCATGGAGCGGTTCTTGTCGGATACGACCCTCTGCATTACGAGGGAGTGAAAAATATTCTCGATTCTTTCGGAACCGGCGGTGGAACGTTGCCGGCGCTTGCCGGTTCGGTCGGGATACATCCTCATGAAGCCGATAAATACACTTCCGATGATATTGGATATTTCAGAGATGAATTGAACCGCAATGCCATAATCGCGATAGGCGAGACGGGGCTTGATTTCTTCCGCGACTATGCCGACAGGGATCGGCAGAAAGGACTTTTCCAGGCGCAGGTTAAATTATCGTCCGAAACGGGATACCCGCTGATTGTTCATTCAAGGGCGGCATTTGACGATACGATATCGATTTTGAGAGAATTCGCCTTACCGGAAAAACCAGGTGTTTTTCATTGTTATGGATACGGTCCCGATGAACTTGAGACAGTCCTCGATCTGGGTTTTTATGTATCGTTTGCCGGCAACCTGACATATCCGGGCGCTGAGGATTTAAGAAGGGCATGCTCGAAAGTCCCGGGCGATAAAGTATTGATAGAAACCGACAGCCCGTTTCTGATTCCTCAGAAAGCGAAAAATCGTAAGGTCAGGCGCAATGAGCCGATGTATGTTATTGAAACAATGGATGTTTTAAGGGATATTAAGGGGTGGACAGTCGGAGAGGCCGGGGGGAAATTAATACGTAACACCCTTAACTGTTTCCCAGGTTTGAAAACTATCGAATCATGGTCGCGGTTAACGGGGGAGATATAGTTTAATGGCAACAAGGTATTTCATAAGCCTCTCTATCCTGCTCGCGCTGCTCGACCAGACGACAAAATTTCTGGCTAAGCAGCTTGTGTCGCCTGAGGATCTTGTACGGCTGTCGGCGGGCGAGATCGGGGCGGTCCGTAATGTGATAATCCCCGATTTTCTCTACCTGACTCTCAATTTCAACAAGGGGATCGCGTGGGGGATGCTTCCGCAATGGAACGTTGTTCCCGCACGCGAATGTTCATTATGCATGGTCCCTGTTCGGCAGGCCATTTAATTTTAATTTGCCTTATGATTGGCCGATTTTCAACCTTGCAGACAGTTTTGTGGTTGTCGGGACGGTCGTGCTTGTTATCGTACTGATATTTGCGCGGGAGGATCCAACGCCCGTTGCGGTCGCTACGGGGACTGGGGCAGGCGAAGGGCATCTGAAGATTTTCCCGGAGCGCAACGCATCTGAAAGCGATGAAATCGAAATTACTTATCCGGGAAATGTGGATAAGGATGAAGCGCTCGTGGAAATAACTGTGGACGAGGATGCCGAGAAACTTATTCCGTTAGAGGATGCGGACAAACATCATCCCGAGGAAATCGTGGGCGACCTTGGAAGTACGGCCAGATATAATGAGGATGTAGAGAATCCTGACGCAAAGACAGCGACGGATAGTGATGATGAAAAGCTGCATGATCTGTCACGCCGTCCGGAACAGGATAAATAATTACTGCTATAATACCGGTATGGACTGTGTTATCCATCATGTTGAACCGGTAACCGAACCATGGTCGGGGGAACGTCTCGACACGTTTCTGACTTCATTCCCGTATACAAAATTCGATGAGTTCCTCGCTCCGTCGAGAAGCCAGATTCAGAAATGGATTGCGGACGGTTTTGTGATGGTCAACGACATGGTCGCGACAAATAAATCCCGTAAAATGAAAGTCGGAGACAATGTCGCGCTCGATGTTGTGATAAAAAGAGAACTTGAGACTCCGCCGCCGGAAAATCTGGATATTGAGATTGTCTATGAGGATGAAGAAATTATCGTCCTGAACAAACCGCCGGGAATCAACAGCCATCCGTCGTACAACGCATTGACCGGCTCGGTGGTTAATTTTTTATATTACAAAAATGTCCGGATCCCGATCGGGGCGCATCCCTTGAGGCCCGGAATTGTGCACCGTCTCGACAAAAATACTTCGGGGCTGATGGTGGTCGCGAAAACGTCGCGGTCGATGGCGACTCTTATGGAGATGATTAAGAGGCGAGAGGTCGAGCGGATTTATATCGCGATTGTTTTCGGGGAAATACCGACTGATTCGGGGACAATCGAGGCGAGGATCGGAAGGCATGACACCGATCGAAAAAAAATGGCCGTACAGGTCGCGGAACATCGGAGCCGCGCAGCCCGTACGCATTATCGTGTACTGGAAAGGTATCCGGGATTTACATATATCGCGTGCAAACTTGATACAGGGAGGACACACCAGATTCGTGTACATATGTCGCATATCGGATATCCGGTAGCTGGCGATCTTCTTTACGGCGGACGGAAGGCGCAGGATCGAATTGAAAATAAACTGAAAGATATGTCGAAGAAAAAAGCGGGATATCAGGAAACGGAGCAGATATTGCACAAAGTATCGGGGCTGATATCAAGCGACGACGTCCATCTGCTGCATGCCGCGAAACTTAGCTTCCCGCATCCTCTGACAAGGGAACCGCTGTCATTCAAGGTTCCGCCGCACAAAAAATTCACAGACGTCCTTGCTTTACTCCATGAAATGCCGGACAGGGAGGTTGTCGATGCGTTTTGAAGTTGAAAAAAAAGACGGCAATGCCAGGGCTGGGATACTGGAAACATCGCGGTCGAAAATCGAGACGCCTGCGTATATGCCATGCGCGACTATCGGCGCGGTGAAGGGGGTCAGGTGGTCGGAACTTGAGGAGCTTGATTTCCGGATTGTCCTTATGAACTCGTTGCATCTGTATTTGCGTCCTGGTGCCGATGTTGTCAGGGAACTTGGACAGATACATGCATTTTCCACGTGGCGAAGATCGATTCTCACCGATTCAGGGGGCTATCAGTTTTTCAGTTTGAAGGGGTTATATGATATCGACGATGAAGGGGTGAGTTTTCAGTCGCCTTATGATGGCTCAAGGCACAGATTTACGCCTGAGTCTGTCGTGGAGCTTCAGATCGGCCTTGGATCGGATATCATCATGCCTCTCGACCACTGCGCGCCGGGGGACGCGTCGCGCGATGTGGTCGTTGAAGCCGGCGAACGTACGTTAAACTGGCTTTTTAAAGCGGCGTCCCGGTACCGGGATTCCGTCCGTGATTCACAAGCGCTTTTTGGGATTATCCAGGGAGGGACTCACATCGATCTCAGACAAGAGTATGTCAATAAATCCGCGGAGCTCAACCTTGATGGTTACGCGCTTGGGGGGATCAGTGTAGGGGAGGATCGGGACGAAGGGGATCAGATTGTCCACGAGATTACTCCGCTCATGCCACATGATAAGCCGCGATATCTTATGGGAGTCGGACTTCCGGGGCAGATACTTGATGGGATCGAAAGCGGAATCGATCTTTTCGACTGCGTGCTTCCGACACGTATGGCGAGGAATGGAACGCTGTTTACATCGAGAGGTCGGCTGAATCTCAGAAATTCGAGATTTATTTCAGAGCATGAACCGCTCGATATTGAATGTTCATGCGCGACGTGTCGGAAATATTCGCGGGCGTATTTATCGCACCTCCATAAAGTGGGGGAGCCGGGAGTGCTGGGGCTTTTGTCGCTTCATAATCTTGCGTATTATCGGAAACTGGTGTCGGAAGCGAGGATGGCGATAAAAGATAAGAATTTTACAAGCTGGAAAAAGGAAACAATCGGGAGATGGGGCGAGGGAGTTTGAATCGGAGTTGTAGCACGAGTCCCCCCTGATTAATATTTAAGGTAATAAAATATCAAGTAAGGAATTGTTGACCCGACTGCCTTACCGTATAATAATTTCCCCATTACTATTATTTTTTCTTTATCTGCTTGCAATTTTAGTCGAGATAGGATATCTATGTTCAGAATTCAGAAAACCTTGTGAATAATTTCACAACAATATTTTAATGTATTCCTTTTGGGAAGGATCGAAAATTATGACCGAAAATATCTACATTGTTGGCGCGAAAAGAACTGCGGTTGGACGTTTCCTCGGCGCTCTTCAGGATGTTTCCGCCACGAAACTTGGAACTGTAGCTGCGAAAGCTGCGCTCGAGCAATCCGGGCTCAAACCGGAGGATGTCAATCAGGTAATTATGGGGAATGTCTGCACCGCGAATCTGGGGCAGAATCCGGCACGTCAGGTCCAGATTGGTATGGGAGTCCCGACTGACAGGAACGCATTCCAGGTTGGGATGGTATGCGGGTCGGGTTTACAGGCCGTAAATCTTGGCTACATCACTATGAAAGCCGGGATGGCGGATGTCATCGTTGCCGGCGGGATGGAGTCGATGAGCATGGTGCCTTATTACATGCCGAAAGTCCGAACCGGATACAAAATGGGACATCAGCAGGTAATAGACGGCATGGTCATTGACGGGTTATGGGATCCCTACGGCGATATGCATATGGGTATAACCGGCGAGCTTGTCGCTGAGAAGTATGGAATCACACGGGAAGAGCAGGACGAGTGGGCGTACAATTCACACATGAAAGCAATCAAGGCTATAGATGAAGGGCTTTTTGTCGACGAGATCGCGCCTGTGTTGATTCCGCAGCGCAAGGGCGATCCGATTGAGTTCAAGGTCGATGAAGGTCCGCGCCGCGACACAACGGTCGCAGCGCTCGCTAAGCTCAGACCCGCATTCAAGAAAGACGGGACTGTAACAGCCGGGAATGCTCCATCGACAAATGATGGCGGCGCGGCAGTTGTCCTGGCGACCGAAAAAGTCGTCAAGAAAAATGGTCTGAAACCTCTCGCGAAAATCCTCGCGACAGGTATAGGCGGTCTGGATCCGGAATGGGTCATGCTTACCCCGATTCCGACAGTGAGGAAAATCTACGAGCAGGGATTTTCAAGGGATGATTTCGACCTGTTTGAATTTAACGAGGCATTCAGTGTGCAGCAGATAGCGGTCTCGCGCGAACTTGAAATTGATACCGCGAAAGTGAATGTCAACGGCGGGGCAGTCGCGATCGGCCATCCGATAGGATGTTCCGGCGCGAGAATTCTGAATACATTAATTTATGCGTTAAAACATCGTGGATTGAAGCGAGGAATCGCCGCGTTATGCCTTGGCGGCGGTAACGGCGTCGGTATGGCAATAGAGATTGTTTAAAGGGAAAAAGATGAATATTAAGAAAGTTATTATTTACGGTGCAGGGACGATGGGAAACGGGATTGCGCAGATATGCGCATCGAGCGGATTCGATGTTGTGATGGTCGATATTAACAGGGAATTTGTCGATAAAGGAATAGCGACTATCGGTAAGAACATCGCAAAACTGGTATCGAAAGAAAAAATCGACAAGGCAACTGCAGACAAAATTCTTGGAAGGATTTCAACATCGGTCGATCGTGTCTACGACGCAGATATCATTATTGAGGCTATTATCGAGAACGAGGGAATCAAGAAGGAACTCTTTTCAGATCTCGATAAAAACTGTCCGGAGCATACAGTTCTCGCGAGCAATACATCGTCAATCCCGATAACCAATATCGCTTCAGCAACCCATAGACCCGATAAAGTAATCGGCATGCACTTCATGAATCCGGTTCCGCTGATGAAGGGGATTGAAATTATCCGCGGCAGGGAAACATCGGACGAAACCTATGCGGTGGTCGATAAATTGTCTAAGGACCTTGGGAAAATTCCGGGTGTGTCAAACGATTTTCCGGGATTCATCGCGAATCGTATCCTGATGCCGTACATTAATGAGGGTGCATGGGCGCTATCGGAGGGAGTTTCCGACGCGGTGAATATCGACCTTATCGCGAAAACGTGTCTTAATATGCCGATGGGTCCGCTGGAACTTGGCGACATGATCGGGCTTGATATCTGTCTCGCAATTATGAATGTCGAGCGTGATGGTTTCAGGGACGATAGATTCGCTCCGTGCCCATTGATTGAAGAACTTGTCGCCAATGGAAACCTCGGACGAAAAACCGGAAGAGGATTTCACGATTATTCGAATCGGTAATGTATCAGAACCACGACCGTCAGGGAGTGGTCTATAAAGCAATCCCCTGCATCAGAACCACGACCGTCAGGGAGTGGTCTACTAAGTTCACTTAAGTATTTTATTTATAAAATGCAATAGTATTCGAAAGTGTAATCGGTAAACCACTCGCTGACGCGCGTGGTTCTGATACTTAATGTTATCTGCCATCCTGGTACTCGACAAGCAAGAGACTATCCATCATAATAACTGCGAATTTTATAAACTGTGAATCGGGAGAAGCATGATGACACTTACAGCCAGTTTTGACGATGGCAGCCTTAGTCTTGACGGGAACCTGCTTGAAACTCACCTCTACTCGGGTAAAGTGGAATCACTTATACACGAGGTGGAAAAAGCAGTCGAGAAAATCCACAAACGCACCGGCGCAGGTTCGGAATTTCTCGGCTGGCTCGACCCGTCGGAGATGCTAGACGACAAGGAGCTTGTGAGGGTAAGGGACAAAGCTTCCAGGCTGCGTGCGGAAACCGATACGCTGGTAGTGATAGGAATCGGCGGCTCTTATCTTGGCACGCGAGCATGTTACGATGCACTCAAACCACTTCTGGATTTCAATAAAAAAGGAAAGGGCTACAGTCTTAAATACGCAGGCATCAATCTTTCCGCACAATATCATATCGATCTACTGGAGAAGTTGAAAACAAGAAATTTCGCAATAAATGTAATTTCAAAATCCGGGACGACAACCGAACCCGGCATAGCATTCAGAATTTTCCGTAGCGAGCTCGAAAAAAGTGCTGGGAAGAAAAATGCGGAAGATAAAATTGTTGCGACTACCGACAGAAACAAGGGCGCATTGAGGGAACTCGCAAATTCTGAAGGCTGGGAGACATTCGTGGTGCCGGATGATGTCGGTGGGCGTTATTCAGTGCTGACACCGGTCGGGTTGTTTCCGCTTGCATATGCCGGAGTCGATATAGACGCCCTCGTCGGAGGCGCGACAGAAGCGTCGATCGCATGTCGGGAAGAAAATCTCGAACGGAATCCGGCGCGTCTCTACGCGATGTTCCGGCACCTTCTTTATAAAACAGGACTATCAATCGAATTGATGGCGTCGTTCGAACCGAGACTTGCGCAATTAATCGAATGGTGGAAGCAGTTATACGGAGAGAGCGAAGGCAAGGACCAGAAAGGGCTCTTTCCTGCAGGCGCGATTTATTCCCGCGATCTTCACTCCCTCGGACAGTGGATTCAGGACGGACCGCGAATTCATTTCGAGACATTCCTCGCAATTGAGGGTGGAGAGCCGTCGCTGAAAGTTCCGAAAAGCGCAAATGGAAATTCCGTCGACGAACTTGATTACCTTGAAGGGCGCGAGCTTTCAGAAATCAACTGTATCGCGCAGGAAGCGACACGCGCGGCTCACGCAGATGGCGGCTGCCCAAATATGGGAATTTACCTCCCGAAACTTGATGAGTATCACCTTGGAGTCCTGATTTATTTCTTCGAATACGCATGCGCGATTTCCGGCTACCTGAATGAAATCAACCCGTTCAATCAGCCGGGTGTCGAAGTATATAAGAAAAAAATGTTCCAACTTCTAGGAAAACCCGGATACGAGGTCTGAAACCCCGCTTGAGCACATCACCGCAAAAAAAGCCAACGTTCATCAGTTTCGTAAAGAACCTGTTAATTACAGTCGGATGTGTCCTTGCCTTTGTAGTGGGTCTAAATCTGCTTGTCGATCCATTCGCGATTTACGGAACGGGGATTCTCCCGCGCGCGGAAGTTAATTACTATCAGAAAAATCTTGAGCTTTTTGAAAATTACAATCCAAAACCGGAATGCCTGATAATCGGAAGTTCCAGAGTGTTTGCATTCGATCCCGATGTGGTCGAGGGACTTACCGGATTACGGACTTTCAATTTCGCGGTGCCCGGCGCGCATACGGAAACCTTTTATTCGATCCTTCGCCTTGCGCTTGAGGATTATAATTCCCCGATCCGGGCTCTGATAATCGGCGTCGATCCCGAATCGTTTCATCCAACGATCCCGATCCAGTCTGAAGCCCGATATATCGGGGAGTATGCGAAATATTTTATCCATGACGAAGCGGGGAAGGCGTCGGTATTTGAAAAATTCGGGTTGCTCTTTTCACTGGACCAACTGGATGTATCGTTCGGCAGTGTCAGAAATTATCTGAAAAATCGTGCGGGGATGAACAAGATGGAATATTTCCCGAATGGATATTCCGTCTTTGTTCAGAGAGAGCAGGAAATCGCTAGTGGGACTTTCAATCTTCAGGAGCGAATGGATCAGCGCGTGAGGAAATATCCGGATCGAAGTTTATTTTTATCGGAATTCACCGGATTATCGGATGTGCGGAAGCAGTACTGG
The DNA here is from genome assembly GCA_026394215.1 of bacterium. Classification (GTDB taxonomy): domain Bacteria; phylum JAJVIF01; class JAJVIF01; order JAPKYR01; family JAPKYR01; genus JAPKYR01. The sequence continues at coordinate 2,483 of JAPKYR010000086.1, read as the reverse complement.
GAAGACATGCTGGCAATCTGCAGGGAGAAGGGGATCAAGGTCTATGCATTCCTTCCACCGACACACCCGAAGTTGTATCAAATTCTTGAATCGGTGGGGGCGTTCAATATTTTCGGCGATGTGTCGGATTATTTAAGATCATCGGTTGTGGGAAGCGGGGGAATTTTCAGGGATTACACAAATATCGAATCATTCAACGGGAATCCCGACGATTTCTACGACGAGATCCACATGCGTCCGCAGAACGGAGAGTTATTGTTGAGGGATTTGCTCCTCACCCCCTAACCCCCTCTCCAAAATTTGGAGAGGGGGACAGGGGGTGAGGATGATTTTTACTTGTACAAATAACACTCCGCCCAATGGTCATCGGAGAAATGTATTCTAGGCGGTTCTTCGACACTGCACTCGGGCAAAACATACTTGCAACGGGTATGGAATCGGCATCCCGACGGTGGGTTCGCGGGACTTGGCGGGTCGCCCTCGAGAAGAATCCGGTCCGGCTTGTGATCGGGATCGGGGACCGGCACCGCGGACAACAGAGCCTTCGTGTACGGATGTTTCGGGTTCGCATACAATTCCACCGACGGCGCGTACTCGACAATCTTCCCGAGATACATAACGGCGACATAATCGGATATATGCTCTATGATCGATAAATCGTGCGCGATAAAAAGGTAAGTCAGGTTAAACTGCTTCTGCAAATCCTGAAACAAATTCACAACCTGGGCTTGTATTGACACATCCAGCGCGCGGACCGGTTCGTCGCATACAATAAGCTTGGGATTCAACGCAAGCGCCCGCGCGATCCCGATCCGCTGTTTCTGTCCGCCGGAAAATTCATGCGGGTACCGGTTTAAACTATCCGGATTGATTCCGACAAGTTCCATCAATTCCTTCACACGTTCGCGTTTCTCAGAGCCTTTCGCGACCCCGAATACCTCAAGCGGTTCCGCGATCGCCATTCCGACCGGAAGTCTTGGATTCAAGCTCGCCTGTGGGTCCTGGAAGACAATGGACATGTCTTTCCTAAGCTCACGCATCGCGCGACGGTTCAGCTTCGCGATATCGCGCCCCTCGAAAATTATCTCCCCGGATGTTACTTCTATCAGCCTGAGAATCAATCGTCCCAGCGTGGATTTCCCGCATCCTGATTCCCCGACAAGCCCGAGAGTCTTTCCCTTTTCGATGGAAAATGAGACTCCGTCGACCGCCTTAACCGCTCCGGTTTGTTTCTGGAATATTATCCCCTCCGTGATCGGGAAGTGTTTCATTACATCGACGGTCTGTAAGAGGATTTCGGGCATGATTTCAAAGCTGAGTCAATGATTAATCAATGCTTGATATCGCCAGGCTGGGAAGCATATATAACCCGTTTTTTTCTTCGCGCGGGCGGCTCAGGTTTATCATTCGCATAGCCTAAGAGAATCACCATGACAAGGTCCATTTTATCCGTATCTACACCGCATAAAAAGGATATCTCGTCCGAAATTCTAAGCGACGACGTCATGGTCAGAGCGCCTATGCCCATCGAATGTGCCTGAAGGATGAGGTTTTCGCATGCAAGCGCGGCTGAGATGATATCGCCCCTGGGATTTTCCTTGTCCTGAATCTCCGTAAAACACGCGATTGCGACAGGCGCGCCGGAGAAATTGGCGTAAATGTTACGCCTGAGTTCAACGCCCTCTTCGCCGTAACGTTCTTTTAAGCCTTCCTTGATCTCCTCGAAAATCTGCCGATGCAGAAGCGCCATACGGTCGCGCATCTCGTCGGTGAGGACGAAGAATTTCCAGTTCTGACGGTTCATAGCCGATGGCGCCCAGATCGCGGACTGCATGATACGTTCCAGCGATTCCTGAGGGATAGGATCGGTCTTGAATTTCCGTATGGAACGCCGCGATTCGATAATTTCTTCTATCATCTATCTCTCCATCTATTTCAGACGTCTGTTCCACTCCTGTAATCGATGAATTATAGCATTAGTGAGGCGATGGAGAATCAATTTACCGGAATCCGGTTGGTAAAATTTCATTAATTCTGCTATCTTTTAATCCTTCTTGCGGTTGAATTTATACGCCGACGGGTTTCGGTATGCGATTCGCGATTATTACAGGTTTGGTTATACTCTCGATTGCTGCTGTTGTCGGCATCACATGGGCCGGGAGCAGGGATTTCGGTGCGCGTCAGGCCGTTGAATTTTTCCCATATGACGATGAAGTAACTCTTGAAAACGGGCAGGTTATCCGCGCAAGCGGCGTCACGGTGCTGGTCAATGAGTACGAGGCGGCATCGACCGATCAGGATATGGCAAACCTCATGCAGGCTGCGTATAAAATGTACCCGACTAACTGCTCCGGTTATAACTGGGAAGTAGCGGTTCGGAGGCCGAATCCCGATGGCGGCGAGGAAAAATACAGCTATTCGGTTTCGTATTATGAGATCGGAGGGCCAGGATCGTGGATCGAGATCGGGTACTGGACCGATGA
>JAPKYR010000270.1 GCA_026394215.1 bacterium | reverse complement strand
ATCATTATCAGTACCGGTGAATATTCGACCGCCAGGACCCAAAATAGAAAAATTTGAAAGGAGTAAAAAAATCTGAATCGAAAGCCGCGAAATCCCGGTAAATCCCGGTAGCTGCTAACTTTTTCGTCCACGAAAAAGTAGCTGCTAACCGGGATTTGCGAAAAATTCTGAATCTGAATCGATAACTCTGTATGTGCACGACTGTGTATAGTGTCCATGATTCTCCCAAATCATGTAAAATACCCCCCTGGACATGGACTCGACGCTCGACACCAGCTTCGCGCTTGCGACGCCGCTCCCGCCTCCGTCCGGAAGCGGGATCGCGATTGTGCGCGTGAGCGGTCCCGACGCTTTCAGAATAGCGGCCTCGTTAATTGATGAACCCGAGTTTGATCCGGACAACATGCCCGACCGGACTTTTGTCCTGGCGACTATCAGACACGGCGAGATCGAAATAGACCGCGCCGGAATCCTCCCGTTTAAAGGACCGAAATCGTACACGGGCGAGGATGTGGTCGAATTCCACATCCACGGCGGGATTGCGGTGATCCGCTCCATCGAAAGCGCGCTTCTCGCGTCCGGTGCGCGCCAGGCGGAACCGGGCGAATTCACGCGCCGCGCATTTTTAAACGGACGGATCGACCTCATCCAGGCCGAATCGATCGCGTCGCTAGTCGGCGCGAAAGGGATCGCCGCGCAGCGCGAGGCTCTACGGCAGCGCGCGGGATCGTTAAGCGATAAAATTAATTTTGTGAGAAACAGCCTCCACGACATCCTCGCGCGCCTCGAAGTCGATTTCGATTACCCCGAGGAGCGGATCGATTCCATCGACTCATCCGACGCCGTCCGCGAAATCGGAAAAATTCTCGATATTCTAAAACCTCTTCTATCAAGCTTCAGGACAGGGAATATATTAAAGGGATTCAGGCTCGCGATAATCGGGCTTCCGAATGTCGGGAAGTCGAGCCTCCTGAACGCGCTTCTTATGGAAGACCGCGCGATTGTCGCATCCGTCCCGGGAACCACGCGCGATGTGGTCTCGGCAAGCCTTTCATTCGCGGGAGTGCCAGCGGAACTTCTCGACACCGCCGGGATTCGCGCGCTCACTGGTAAACTCGACGAGGTCGAGGCGGAGGGAATACGCAGGTCGTGGCGCGAAGTCGAACGCGCGCACCTTGTCCTGATCGTCCTCGAAACAAGCGTCCCAATCGACAATGAAACAATCGATGTCGTCGGGAGGACGCTCGAAATCAGTGGCAAAACCGGATCGACCGTGCTTCTGGTTTGCAACAAAAGCGACCTTGCACCGATGTGGGAATCGGACGAAGTGTGCGGCTTGCTGAAAATAGAAAAAATCCCGTACGTTGTCGTCTCTGCGAAGGAAAATACCGGTATTGAAAATTTACGTGAGAAGGTCGGGTCGCTTCTCGAACTTGAAAGCGACCCTCAGGACATAATATTAACCGAAACGCGCCATCAGAGCCTTATTGCTGAGGCCGTTGAAATTCTTAAGCGGGTGCGGGATGATCTTACTAACGGATCGCCGCAGGATGTCGCCGCGACCGAATTATGGGGAGCCGATCGCACGCTCGGGAAACTTTTAGGCGAGGGCTTAGGCGTATCGGACCTCGATGAAATATTTTCAAGATTCTGCATTGGGAAATAGCTATGCACAAGAAAACAAAATTCTCGCTGATTTTCACATTAATCACCGTACTGCTTATCCTCTTTATTGCGGTTCCCGCGAGCCAGGCGTCCGAGCCGATCACGCTCACGATGCTCACTCTCGACGACCGTCCGCCAAATAATTTATTGGTAAAAGAACTTGCCGCGATCGCAGGAATTAATCTTATCGTTGAATTCGGACCGTCGAGCGCACCGGATGCTGATCTTGTTTCCATAAACGCAGCAGCATGCGGATCGCTCGTTGGCTCGCGAACGTCCGACCCGTGGCTTCTTCAACCCCCTGTCGTCCGGCCCGACGCGTATCTCCATTTTGCCGTACCCCGCGTCCAGCCTACTGTAGCGGATCAATCGCTGAAAACAGAATACGACAACGTGATGACTCTCCTCCAGGATCCCGACATGCAGCGTAATGTCCTGAGCGCGATAAAGGGAGAGGAGATATCGTTTGAAAATCAAACTATAGGCGCGTATGTGGATCGCATGAGAGGCTGGATCGATTTCTTACGTCGTGGAAACTACGATCCCGACCGGCTTTTGATCACACTCGACGACAACCGCCCCGGACCGCTGTCGGATGGCATTAAACTCATTCTGGGAGAATTTTCGGATTATGTTTATGACGGCACAGACGAAGGGATGATGCTACTTCTCGCGAGGGCGCTTCGAGATCGCGAGGAAAATCCCGCCAGCACAATCCCGATAATTTTTACAAATCCCGCCGACCTTGTCACAGTCCAGCCGTTTGAGAGCGCGCTATCGATCGAGAATATTTTTTCGATGGCCGACTGGCTTCAAATGAGGATTTCTCCGGCGATTAATTTATATGAACAATGGCGGCCTGTCCTTTGGATTCACGGCACCGGAACTGAAACCGCTGACACACCCGCATTAATCCGGTCCGCATTGAGCACTGTCGGCGAACGTAAAGTGATAGTGGCCGATATCCGCGTGAATGGCGGCGATCCGGTGCTTTTCGACGAATGGAAAACCGGCGCGACTCCGTCCGGCCTGCTTGGCTACGTAGGCTGGAATACCTCTTCGAAAACACTCGGAACCGAGATTGCGCTTTGGGCGTCGGTCGATTTCGCATACGCGCACTCATCCGATCCCGAAGGGGTCGCGTCCGCGATTGAGGTTTTCCTGTGGGCGCGGATTCTCGACGATTATTTCTATCAGCGCGTAGTCAGGGCGGAAATGTATAATGTATCGCGAGAATCGGGAGGCGATCCATGGAACCTTTCCGATGAGCAAACCCTCGAACTGGCCCGGTTAATTACGGAGAAACTCGCCGCGCTCTGGACAGAGAATGAGGGTGCGCTCTCGATTCCGTTACGATTCGTCCAACCGTCAGGCTCCACCGGGTTTATTGTGGAACTCCCGTGGAATCGCCTTTTCGAAATCGAATTATATCCGACTGACTCGCGCGGGATTCTTCCCGTGATAAATCCAATTGACTGATTTAAACAAATTCAAAATAAAGGGTGATATAATCCCGCACATGAAAACGAAACTTATTCTTCTAACAACACTATCATTTATCGTACTTTTAACGATGAGCACATACGCATATGCGGATACCGTAATTCTCCCTCACCGGGTTATCGACGCCCGGACGCATACGGTTATCGATTTCGAGGGACTTCTCGCGCGATGTTCGGAGGCGCAGGTTGTGACGCTCGGGGAGCAGCATGACGATCCCGGCACGCACGCGATCGAGCTTGCGCTTCTCGAAGGCCTGTACCGCTATCATCCGAACGTAATCCTGTCGATGGAAATGTTCGAGCGCGATGTACAGGAAGTTGTCGACAATTACCTTGCCGGAAACATTACCGAGGAGGAATTTCTCTTAAACAGCCGTCCATGGGGAAATTACGACACCGACTACCGTCCCATGGTCCAGTTCGCGTTCGAGAACGGACTTCCCGTAGTCGCCGCGAATATCCCAAGGCCGCTTGCGGCGCGGGTCGGAGAGTTGGGCCTCAATATGTCGATCTTCGATGCAAGCGAGATGCCCCCTCCCGATGTTGTGTTCGAGGCTCCGAGAGATGCCTATTTTGACCTGTTCAGCGAAACCATGACAATGATGGGGGCTGCTCATGGCGCGGGCATGCCGATGACCGACGAGATGATCTGGGGACTTTACCAGGCGCAGGTTATTAAGGATGAAATGATGGCCGCATCGGTTTCCGTCGCGTCAAGGGAAAATCCCGGGTCGATTGTCTATCACGTTGCGGGCGCGTTTCATCTGGCAGGATTTTTGGGCACATTCCCACGGATCGAGCGGAACCTTCCCGGGGTCGATGCGGTTTCGATCCTCGCGTACCCGGTCGATGACCTGATGGAAATTCCGAACGATCTTGATGCCGCGGATTATTGGATCCTCGTCCAGGCTCCACCAGCGGAAGAGGAAATGGAGGCGGCACCCGAGACGGAAGCAGCCCCAGAAACACCCGCCGCACCACCGTCGGAAGAATGATAAGCAAATAGAGAATCGGGGACACCTTGTTTTGCCTGGGAAAATCCTCGAATTTATAATGGGCTTCATCAGGCAAAAAAGGTGTCCCCGTGTATTACCAGAAATGAAATCTTACCTGAAATTCGCACTGTTTCTTTTTATCACTACTACTCTGGCGATTAATGTTGCACATGCACAGGGACAGGACCGCGATATCGCCGGAGTCTGGAATGCGACAACACCTGAAGGCCAATTTGATATTCTCTCGGTCCCGAATCGCGACAGTGGCGACGGGTATTATTTCCTCATGCTGAAACCCGGCGATGTCGAGGAGGAATTCGGATTCCGGACCGGCGAACTTCTCGCAACCTTAACAGAACTCCAGAATTCATGCTGGCAGGCCGATGAGCGGTTCCATCTCCCACTATGGGCAGGCGGCGATTTTTTCATGGGTGAGACGGAGTACTGTCTATCCGATGATGAAGACATTCTAAATTTTCACACAGACGATGAATCGGCTGTTTTCACCGACTACCCGCTTGAGAGAATCGCCGATCCGATAAATGCAGAAGGACTGTGGCACTGCACGAATCCCGACATGAATTTCGATATCATTCTCTATCCGAAAAATGACTCGGGATGGGAAGCTGGGTTTGTTTCTGCCGATTACGATCCCGCCGGTGAAGCGGGATTAGAGGTTCTGGACATTCTCTATCGCGGCGACGATGCGCCGGATTCGGATGGCGTTGATGCATTGGCGGTTGTGTGGGGGACGATTCATTCCGACGATCCTGTCTGGCTTCCGACTACTGCAACTCTGGAAAATTCGAGCACGCTTGTTTTTCTTATTAACCAGGGACCTGAGATGGAAAGGCTTGAAATCGAATTCGAACGGATTTATTGAACAGGGCTTATGAAAATCGCGACATACAACTGCAACGGAGTCCGCGCGCGGGTAGACAACATCGTTCGATGGCTGCAGAAGGAAAATCCCGACATCCTCTGTATGCAGGAAATTAAAGTTGAAACCGATCTCTTTCCGCACAAACCGTTTACGGAACTCGGTTACCACGCGGCTGTCCAGGGGAAAAAGGGGCACGCGGGCGTCGCGACACTCAGCAAAATCCCGCCGGATAAATGCGTTGCGGGATTCAGCGACGGCGACAATATCGAAAATAGCCGGATTCTCGCATGCAAATTCGGAAGTTTACATATTATCAACACGTATGTTCCGCAGGGCCGCGACGCCGAGGACGAGCAATTTCAGTACAAGCTCGAATGGTTCAGGCGTTTCAGAAATTATCTCGAAAACAATTACTCGACTCGCAATAAAATTCTCTGGATGGGGGATTTCAATGTCGCACCGGAAACGATCGACGTCCACAATTCGAAGGCGACGATGGGGCATGTCTGCCATCGCCCGGAAGTTTTCGAGGCGCTGAAAAATGTCCGGGAGTGGGGATTTGTCGATATTTTCCGCAAGTTCCACAAGGATGAGCCGGGGCAGTACTCGTGGTGGGATTATCGCGTACGGGGCACGTTCGAAAGGAATGTCGGCTGGCGTGTCGACCATATCTACGGCACGAATTCAATCGCGAAAAAGGCGTTGAAATGCTGGATAGACCGCGACCCCAGGGGATGGGAACGTCCATCGGATCATACGTTTGTTGTGGTAGAGTTTGATTTGTAGGATGTGTTGGAGGGATACTCAATTGTTTTCCGATATCTCGCACTAAAAGCCGTCTTGTAGTATAATTTACGGAAGGAGCAGAACAATGGAACCTAGGATTAGTACCTTAACTATCGAGCGGTTTCGAGCGTTTCGGAATCTCAAGATTACGGGGTTGGGTCGGGTAAATTTAATTACTGGACTCAACAATTCAGGAAAATCCTCTGTGCTGGAAGCCCTTCGGATTCTTGCGTCTAGTGCTTCACCAGCTGTTATTTCCGATATCCTGCATTCTCGAGAGGAAGACAAAAAAGATAGGGATGAATCATCTTACTCATTAAGTGCTGAAGGGGATTTTCCATTTTCTAGCTTATTTCATGGTTTCCCAAAACTTACTACCGAGCTTCAACCTATTTTAATTTCCTCTAGCAACGGACACAATTCTAATCAACTATCACTTGACGTAGGTTGGTTTTCGGAACATCGAGATAAAGATGGCCAAAGGAGATTGATCCCTCGGCAAACTGAGCTTTTCGATGAGGGTGAAGCTGTTCCAATGTTAGTAATTGAACGAAATGGTATTCCTCGTTTACTACCATTTGACTACCCTCGGCGTTATCCCTACCGAAATATGCTTGTTGGTTTAGATTTACTTGAGGGAGGAGGTTACGCATGTGAATATGTAAGTCCCTATATTGGAGAGCGAACAGCTAACCTAGGATCTCTATGGGACAATATCGTTCTCTCAGATCTAGAGGAAGATGTCATTGCGGCATTGCGCATAATCGATAACGATATAGTTGCAGTCTCTATGGTTGGAGGAGAAAAGCAAAGAGAAACACGCACTGCGATAGTGCGATCGATAAGCATTCCACATCCCATCCCTCTTCGTTCTTTTGGCGATGGTCTCAACCGTCTTTTTGGCATCGTCCTTTCGTTGGTCAATGCGAAAGATGGGTTGTTACTTATAGATGAATTTGAGAACGGCTTGCATCATACAATTCAAGCCGATGCATGGCGTACCGTATTTAAAATTGCCAGCCGCCTAAACATACAAGTCATGGCCACCTCACACAGTTGGGATTCGATTGAGGCTTTCCAGAAAGCAGCGAGCGAACTCCCAGAGGATGGTGTTCTTATCCGATTGTCGCGCAAAGGTGAAGATATAATTTCAACTGTATTCAGCGAGGATGAACTAGCTATCGCGACTCGGGAACGAATTGAGGTGCGTTGACATGGCCGCAAAGAAAATTCTTATGGTCGAGGGTAAAGACGATAGATACGTCCTTATGCATCTTTGCGGAAACCGAAACGGCCCCTATCTCGACGAAATCGAACCCTATGAAGGTGTTAATCAACTATTGGAGAGCATTCATGTTCGGTTAAAAGCGATTAATGACGGTGACATTGTTGGTATAGTTGTCGATGCGGATCTCGCCATGTCTTCTCGTTGGAAGTCAATACGAGACCAACTCATCAACCTAGAGTATGAAAATGTACCAGAAATCCCTGCACCTGATGGCACTATTCTTGATCCCCCCACTGACAAACTTTTACCGCGTGTTGGTATCTGGATCATGCCTAATAATATGGATAATGGTATTTTGGAAGACTTCTTGAAATTCTTGGTACCGGATAATTCACTACTATTTGAGCACGTCAAGTCAAGTGTGGAAGGCATTCCAGAAAATGAAATAAAATTCAGGGCATTAGACCAAAGTAAGGTGCTTATCCACACTTGGTTGGCATGGCAGGAAAAACCTGGGCTTCCTTATGGGTTGGCAATCACTGCAAAGTTCCTTGATCCCGATGCGCCTCAGGTAGATATTTTAGTGGAATGGCTTAACCGATTATTCGTCAATTAGGATCCCTATTGATTGCCATTTCCCTGATCTCTAATTTAGTATTGTCTTGGAATCCGCTAAAAAGGGACAATAATCCGACTACGCCAAAATTAAAACACCTAATCCGTTCCCTGATCTATCATTACCGGAGGTTGGGTGGGTGGTTGCGTCGCCGGAGGAGGAGGCGCTTCGTGCTCCGTGAATCCGGCCATTAACTCGGTAATCTGAGTCGCGAGCGTTTCATCCATTGCCGCTAGTACATCCGCTGCCTTGCTCTCGCGCATATTCGCAAGAATAAGGCTCGCGCTGTCCGCACCGAGATTTGAAAGAATACTGGCCGCGTCGGTAGCATCCATATTTTCGTAAACCAACGCGACATTCGTGATATTCTGATCGCTCGCGAGGTTGATCGTGTCCGTCAGACGCGCGATCTCGTCCTCCCTTGTGACAATATCCTGCTGAAGCTGCGACACCTGCTCCTCAAGAGCCTTTACCCTTGCCTCCAACGCCATCTTTTCGCCGTTTATAAATACGAGCTGCTGGCGGTAGCTGTCTGCCTCACTGACAGCCGGGTTCTCAAGATCGACCGTTTCCTTTGCGGGCGGCAGGAAAGACTTCATCCAAGTCTGCTGCGCAAGGGCCGGAGGCGCAGGGAGAATTCCAAATCTGAGCACGGTGAGATATCCGCCTGCCGCGACCAGGATCAGGATAATGATAGTCAGTATCCATCCCCCGACATTTCCCCTCTGGTTTCTCAATCGATGTCGCATCGTCTTACCCTTTTTAAACATCATTTTGACCCCGATTTCGAACGTGGCGAATAGTCCCGATATCGTCAAGGGTCCGGGTTTCGTCGCGGTAGTAATCTTTAAGCCACGTTTTCCATCGCCTTTCCCGGAAGAGTTCTATCGTACGCTCATCCCTGCGTTTTTTTACAAGTTCGACACGCACTTTTTCCGCATTTTCCCTCGCTATGGCAATTTCCTCGCCCGCATGGCCAATCGATTCATCTATTCTTACAAGATGCTCGTGAAGGTTGCCTATTTCGCCCGGAGTCATACCTTCCTGAAGCTTCCCGATTCTAACCTGCCTCGTCGCATCACGGAAATTCCTGAGATTTTTTTCGTGCTCCTCGGCGCGAACCTGAATCCCGACCTTTTCCGCGAAACGCGTGCGCTCCCTCTCCGTCATAGACCGGCGGAAATTCAGAAGGCGTTCGAGTCTGAATTTGAATTTGCGCAATGTTTAGTCCCTGTATGCTCCCGGCGGCATTATTTTCTGCGACCGTGAATCGGTTGGACTCGCCTTAATTTTTATCGGCGGTTGTCTGCTTGTATCCGGCTGTTTTCCATACTGTTTTCCGCTAACCCCGTCCACCGCATTTTTCAACCCGTCGAGGGACTCATCATATGTCGATCCTTCCTCGATATCCTGGGTCAGAAAATCGTTGATCGCGTCCATGCGCTCTATTGCGGCATCGGCTCTCGGATTCGTGCCGCGCTGATAAGCCCCGATATTTATCAGGTCTTCCATTTCGCGATAGGCCGCGAGATGTTCCTTCATTTCCTGAGCCAGATGAAACTGCTCTTTACCGATAACGTGGCGCATGGTTCTTGAAACGCTGGTCAGCATATCGATTGCGGGAAAATGTCCGCGATCGGCAAGCTCACGGGATAAAATTATGTGCCCGTCAAGAGTGGCGCGCGATATATCGCTGATCGGCTCCGCGAGGTCGTCGCCCTCGACCAGCACCGTATACAACCCGGTTATGCTCCCGTTCTGGCATCGTCCGGCGCGTTCGAGAAGTTTCGGTATCAATCCAAAAACGCTTGGAGGATACCCGCGTGTCGCGGGAGGCTCCCCCGCTGCAAGGCCGACCTCGCGTCCGGCAAGCGCAAATCTTGTCAGAGAATCCATCATCAAAAGCACATCGCGACCCGAGTCCCTGAAATATTCAGCAATCGCGGTCGCGGTCAACGCCCCGCGCAATCTTAATAGAGCGGGTTCATTGGAGGTCGCGACGACGACCACGCTTCTTTTGAGACCCTCCGGGCCCAAATCGCGTTCGATAAATTCGCGGACTTCGCGGCCACGTTCGCCGACCAGCGCGATAACGTTAATATCAGCCTCGGTGTAACGAGCCATCATCCCGAGAAGGACGCTTTTTCCGACTCCGCTTCCGGAAAAAATCCCAATCCTCTGGCCTTTTCCGAGCGTTAATGCCGAATCGACAGCGCGGACGCCGGTTACCATCGCCTCATCGATCAGCGGACGCGTGACCGGGTTCGGACCCTGCCTGTAGATCGGCATCGCTTGTCCGCGCGGAAAATCCGCGCCCTCATCCACCGGATGCCCGACGCCGTCCACAACACGTCCGATTAGAAACTCCCCGGCATTTATTCTGAGGCCGTTCGATTGTGTCTTTACCGACGCGCCAGGTCTGACGCCGTTCAATTCCCCATATGGGAGAAGAATGACCTTGTTCGTATCGAACCCGATAACCTCGCACATGAGAGGTCCGTGATTCAGCCGTTCAACCTCGACGATCTGTCCCTGCACCGGATCGGGCAAGCTTGCTTCAAGCCCGATTCCCACGAGTTTAGTGATATATCCCTCAATCTCGAACGATGGCGCCACCTCGAGGGTCTGGTAGAAGGGGGTAAGATCGAGGTCCTTTATACCGGCGGGATCAACCGTCATTCCGATCCTCCACCGGCATGCAGGATTGTCCTCCGGGATTTTCCGACTGATCCTTCAGAAGAGATCCCAAATCCTCCAGCGCTTCAAAGAACCCGGCGTTTATCCTGCCGTTGTCGCTTTCGAGGCGGATGCTTCCCGGCTGGAGTTCGGAATCGGCGCGAAGTTGCGCGAGGATGTGTCCCGATATCCCGCTTGTCTCCTTGAAGTAGGTCCTGATAGTGTCGATATCCGCTGGACATGCTGACAATGTGATATCAGCCCCCGACGGCATACGTTCGAGAAGCATCTTTGCCCTTTGCGCGACTACTGTCGGACGTGTCTGCATCTCGCAGATCAGGACTTTTTTTGCGAGGATACACGAGAAGTCGATAATTCCCGCAAGGTTTGAATCGAGGAATGTCTTCCGCGTCTCTTTTAATATCCGGATTTCATTTTCAAGGCTCGCCATCAGGCTTTCGAGCTTTTCAAGGGCTTCGCGTTTCGCCTCGATATCGCCTTCCGACCGCGCCTTCACCTTTATCTGGGAAGCTTCACGTCTGGCGTTCCCGGTAATTTCCTCCGCATCCACCCTTGCCTTTTCAATTGTCGATTCGATTTTTATCCTGGCATCATTTTCGAGCTGCTCGATCCTTGTCAACTCCTGTGTCTCTGCGATCTCGCGCCTGACCTTTACAAGCTGTTCAGCCTGGCTGCCTACAGTTATCCCCTTGAAGACTACTCCCCCAGTCCTGTTGAAAGGATTAATTTTATCCGTATCCAAATCAGACACCAGACGACTCCTGTAATTGTCCTTCGTTTATTACGAAATCAACTCTTCCTCGCCGGCTTTGCTTATAATTATATCGCCCTGGTCCTCGAGCATCCTGATGATATTTACCACCCTCTGCTGGGACGCCTCGACATCCTTAAGCCTGACCGGCCCCATAAACTCCATCTCTTCCTGGAGCATACTCGCGGCGCGTTTCGACATATTTTTGAAGACCTTATTTGCAACTTCCTCGGAAACACCCTTTAACGCAAGCGATAATTCCTTGGTATCGACTTCCCTTAATACTTGTTGGATAGACCGGTCATCGATATTGATTATGTCCTCGAACACAAACATCATGTTCTTGACCTTTTCTGCGAGTTCCGGATCGCGATCGCTGAGCGCTTCGAGGATGGCTTTTTCGGTACCTCGATCCACCTTGTTCAGGATATCGACAAGCGACCCGACCCCGCCTGCCGATGAAAATTCCTGAGTTAGAATCGCAGAAAGGTTTTTCTCCATCACCCTTTCGATTTCGCGTATTACCTCTGGACTGGTGCGGTCGAGTAGCGCAAGGCGCAGGGCGACTTCCGCCTGCTTCTCCGGATCGAGGGCTTCAAGGAGGTTCGACGCCTGATTTGTATCGAGATATGCCATCACGAGCGCGATTGTCTGAGGATGCTCGTTGATTATAAAATTGGTGATTGTCTGCGGATCGGTCCGTCGCGCGAAATCGAACGGACTGACCTGTAAGAATGTCGATAACCGCTGGACAACTTCCTCCGCGCGCGACTCTCCCACCGCTTCCTCAAGAATCGAGCGCGCGTAGTCGACCCCGCCCATGGTTATATATTGCTGGGCGACGCCGATCTCGTGGAAGTCGCGATATACCTGATCGATCAAACCGGTATCGATCTTCCCGATATTCGCGAGCTCCATCGTGATCGTCTCGATTTCGGCATCGGTGAGGTATTTATAAATCGCAGCCGCCGATTCCTTACCGAGCGCCGCCATAATTACAGCGGCCTTGCGTTTTCCGGGTAATTTCGCCATCTATTCTTCTATGCTCATTCAGTATACTACGCGCACGCATATATCGGGAGGGTTAAACCTCCCGGATTAATATTATTATTATCGTCTTAAAATACCTTAAAGTGTCGAATTTTTACAGGGATTTGTTAATCTATTATGATTAGGTTGTCGCTTTTTCAGTAATCGGTCTAAGTTGGAACCTTTGTTTTATTTCATATCTGAATCCCGAGTTCTTCGAATAGTTCCGGCAAACTTCGACATTCTAATCCTTCCCGCCGGCAAGCATCAGGTATTGTGCGGATAGCTGCCGCAGCAGGCTGTGGATCCTCCGAACTCACGACTTTTGCTCCCCTTTTCAA
>JAPKYR010000079.1 GCA_026394215.1 bacterium | reverse complement strand
GATCACACATGGACTTCACCTGGGACTTACTCAGTACAACTCAGAGTTACGGATGATGAATCGCAGACTGACAACATTGATGAACCACTGGAAATTAGTATTACTCCCCCAGAAACTGGGAACCTTATCTGGGCGAAAAGCGCCGGGGGAGCTGTTGGCCTTGATGAGGGCCATGGTATCACGAAGCTTTCGGACAATTCGACAGTCGTGACAGGGCAGTTTATGGGATCGGCTACATTCGGACAGGGCGAACCGAATGAGACAGTCCTGACTGAAACTGGAGATCAGGATTTCTTCATCGCGCGTTACAACACGGACGGCACACTCGCCTGGGCGAAACTCGCTGGAGGAGATGGCTATGTTTCTGGCGATGGAATCACAACGCTTCCGGACAATTCGATAGCCGTGACAGGGGCTTTTTCCGGATCGGCTACATTCGGACCGGGCGAGCCGAACGAGACAATCCTGACTTACGCTGGAGGTTGGGATATCTTCATTGCTCGTTACAACCCGGACGGCACACTCGCCTGGGCGAAACGTGCCGGAGGAGGAGGTTATTATTTTGATAAGGGTTCTGGAATCACGACACTTTCGGACGATTCAACTGTCGTGACAGGATATTTTTCCGGATCAGCCACATTCGGACCTGGCGAGCCGAACCAGATGGTCCTGACTTCTGCTGAACATCGAGATATCTTCATCGCGCGTTACAACCCGGACGGCACACTCGCCTGGGCGAAACGCGCAGGAGGTGACTATTGGGATGAGGGCAATGGAATCACGACACTACCGGACGATTCAACAGTAGTGACAGGAACGTTTGCAGATTCAGCCACATTCGGACCGGGCGAACCTAACCAGACAGTCCTGACTACCGCTGGTATTTTCGGTTTCTTCATCGCGTGTTACAACCCGGATGGCACACTAGCCTGGGCGAAACGCGCCGGAGGTGACGACCATAATTACGGCAATGGAATCACGACGCTTTCGGACAATTCGACAGTCGTGACAGGAAGGTTTGAACATTCGGCCACATTCGGAGAGGGTGAGGCGAACCAGACCGTCCTGACTTCCGCTGGATGGTACGATATCTTTATCGCGCGTTACAACCCGGATGGTACACTCACCTGGGCGAAAAGCGCCGGAGGAGCCTCCTGGGATGAGGGCAATGGAATCACGGCACTACCGGACAATTCGACAGTAGTGACGGGATGGTTTGAAGAATCGGCCACATTCGGACCGGGCGAGCCGAACCAGACAGTTCTTACTTCCGCTGGAGGTTATGATATCTTCATCGCGCGTTACAACCCGGACGGCACACTCGCCTGGGCGAGAAGCGCCGGAGATTCATTGAACGGTTATTATGCTGGTGATTTTGGCTTTGGAATCACGGCGCTTCCGGACAATTCGACAGTCGTGACAGGAATATTTGAAGGATCTGCCATATTCGGACAAGGTGAGCCGAACGAGACTGCCCTTATTTCTGCTGGTTTTAAGGATATGTTCATCGCGCACTTTGCACCATAAACTTTCGCAATAGGTTGTGGCACCCATAAGATTCCCTCAGGGAATTTTATGGGTGGCATTTTCTTCCCCTCTACTCCTCCTCCCTGATCCTCAGCGCTGCTAAAAATGCCTCCTGCGGGATCGACACCGACCCCACCTGCTTCATCTTCTGCTTCCCCTTCTTCTGCTGTTCCAGTAATTTACGTTTGCGCGTGATATCGCCGCCGTAACATTTCGCGGTCACATCCTTGCGAAGCGCTTTTATCGTCTCGCGCGCGACAACCCTCCCCCCGATCGCGGCCTGTATCGGCACATCGAACAGATGCCTCGGGATCGTGCTTCTCAATTTCACCACCATGTCCCTGCCCTTTTTCTGCGCCGACTCCGAATCGGACAGGAATGTCAGCGCGTCGACCGGCTCCCCGTGGACGAGAATATCGACCTTGACAAGATGCGTCGCCTCATATCCGACATGCTCGTAATCGAGCGACCCGTATCCCCTCGTGCATCCTTTCAAGCGGTCGTTGAAATCGATAATCAGCTCCATCAATGGAATCCGGTATTTAAGCATCACACGCTCGGTTCCGATATATTCCATCCCCTGATCCACCGCGCGATGTTTATGCGATAGCTCCATCACAGCCCCGATATATTCCTTCGGCGTGACAATCGTGCAGTTGCAGATAGGTTCGCGAATTTCGTCGATGCGCGTGCGGTCCGGAAATTGCGCGGGGCTTTCGATATGCTCCACATGCCCATCCGTGAATGCAATTTCGTAACGCACGGTCGGGACAGTCACTACCAGCTCGAACTCATATTCCCGCTCCAGACGCTCCTGAATTATTTCCATATGCAGAACGCCAAGGAATCCGAGACGGTATCCGAATCCAAGCGCGGCAGACGATTCCTTCTGGTACGTAAAGCTCCAGTCGTTCAGGTTCAGCTTCTCAAGCGCGTCGGTAAGCCGTTCGTAATCTTCAGGCTGGACAGGATAAAAACTCGCGAATACCATTTGCTTCGGTTCGCGATATCCGGGAAGCGGATCGACCTCATGACTTTTTCCCGCAAGGCAGACAGTGTCGCCGACCTTTGCGTCTTTGACATCTCTGATCGTCGCGATTATAAACCCGACTTCCCCTGCCGACAGCTCTTCGATTTTCATCGGCCACGGATTGAGGACTCCAATTTCATTAACTTCGAATTTCCTGCCAGTCGCCATCATCTCGATATGATCGCCAACCCTGATTATTCCGTCAACGACACGCACATACACAACCACTCCCTTGTAGGTGTCGAAATGGCTGTCGAAAATCATCGCCCGGAACGGTTCATCGGGTTCCCCTTTCGGCGGCGGAACTTCCCTGATTATCCTGTTAATTACTTCAATGACTCCCCTGCCGTCCTTCGCACTCACCATGCTGACTTCGTCCTCAGACCCACCGATAAGATTTACAACTTCCTTCTTTATTTCTTCCGGACGGGCTGCGGGAAGGTCGATCTTATTCAACGCCGGGATAATCGCGAGGTCCTGTTCGAGCGCCATGTACAGGTTCGCGAGCGTCTGCGCCTGCGGACCCTGCGCGGCGTCGACAAGAAGCACCGCGCCCTCGCATGCCGCAAGTGCGCGCGATACCTCGTACGAAAAATCGACATGCCCCGGCGTATCGATCAGATTTAACTGATACTCGACTCCGTCATCGGCGATATATGGAATCCTCACCGCGACAGCCTTGATCGTGATCCCGCGCTCACGTTCGAGATCCATCGTGTCGAGCATCTGTTCGCGCATACGTTTTTTGGGAACCGCTCCGGTCAATTCAAGAATTCTATCGGCAAGCGTCGATTTCCCGTGATCGATATGCGCGACAATCGCGAAATTCCGTATGTGATTCAGGTCGGACATTTATTTTCTTTATTATTAATATATTCTTATCACAGCGGAGATTTTAACGGAGATGGGTTAGAACCTCAAACCCCATAAGCCGGGTACGCCCTCTTTTTACCAGTATTGCTACGGTTTATTCAAATCACTTCCTCGCAAATTTCCTCACCGTCGCCGATAAATCATGATTCCCGAAAATTTTCAATATCCCAAGATACACCCCAGCTCCGATCACAGATGCACCTGCCATATACCCAAGAAGATGCATCGTCCCGTGAACCTCTCCAAGCAATGCTGAAAATCCGATCAATACCAAAGCCTCAACTACCCCTGCAATAACCATATGCATCGGACCCATCAGACCTACCGCCCTGAACAGTGAAACCTCTTTCTTATGGCGTCTGTGCAGAATTGCCAGCGAAATAAAAAGAAAAATCCACGAGATCACGCTGTTCGACATAGCCAGGCCGTAAAATCCAAACCTTGACGGCGCGGATAAAAACATCGCAAGCACATAAAACGTCCCGATCGTCGCTATCCCGAGAAATGCCGGCGTTTTTGTATCCTTCTCGGAAAAAAATGTCCTCGCGGTTAATAGAAGAAGCGACATCGGGAGAATCGCCCATGAATACCAGTACAGCGCGACCGCGACCCTTGCGGTATCCTGAGCGTTGAATCTTCCCCTCTGTAAAATCAGCTCGATTATCTGTTCCGGAAGCACCAGGAAAAGCACCACCGCTGGAATCACAGCCAGCGACGTCATCCTCAGGCCTGTCGCGAGAGACCGCACAAGCTCCTTCCCCTCGCCCTTCGACGCATGCCTTGAAAGTGTCGGGAATAAAGCAGTCGCAACCGATACCCCGAACACCGACAGCGGCAATTGCTGAATCCTGAACGCGTACATGAGCGAACTCGCCGCCTTCTCCTGTAAATTCAGCGCCATTCCCTGCCCTATAAACGCGTTGACAGCCGGGGCGGCGTACGCGAGTATTGCAGCGGGCGCAAGTTCGAGAAACCTCCTCAGCATCGGATGATGCCAGTCTATCTTTTCAGGTTTTATCCCGAGCTTCCACAACCATGGAAAATGAATCAGCATCTGTACCACATGGCCGATCATAAACGCCCACGCGACATGCTGGATCTTCCCCTGAGCGCCGAAAATTATCAGTAACGCGATTATCGTCCCATTCCATGCAATCGGCGCCAGGCCGGGAACATGAAAATTATCATAGGTGTTTAATATCCCCCCCATCAACCCCCACAACCCGATAAATACTACCGTTGGAAGCATTATCCGGATCAATCCGGTTGTCAGTGCGATTTTTTCCTCACTGAGTCCGTCCTGCGACAACCTGATAACCTCACTTAATTTCACGAGCCATGGCGCTGAAATTTCACCCGCAAGAACAACGGCAATCGCGATGAAAGTAATAAACGTTATCATCAGCCCCGCCAGATGCTTCGCTTCATCGACCTTCCCCGATTTCTGCGTCTCGGTCATAAGAGGGACAAAGACACTTGCGACAGCCCCCGATACCATCAGCGTCCTTAGAAGTTCCGGCACCACCAGCGCGAACGCGAAACTGTCCGTCTGCCCCGTCGCCCCGTAGTATCTGGCTACCAGCATCTCCCTTACGAGTCCCAGAAGGCGGGATATAAGTGTCGCTCCCATGAGAAGCGCGCTGGCTCTGAGAAGAAATCCCTGCGACGATGGCGATGGTATCGAGCCATTGGTATTTGGCGATTCATTCAGGTTTTGTTCATTAGTCCGGCTATCATGCACGGCAGGATTTTAGCACATCCTGTTCCTTCAAACCGAAAAATCTGCTTTTGTTTTACAATTCCAGCTTGAATCTACTGGAAAAGTATGATATTTTTCCAAGGTTGTACTTATGATCTTATTCGGAGGATATGAATTAAGTGGCTAAAAGTAAAACACCGGCAAAAAGACACAGGCAATCTCTCAAGCGCCGGGCAACGAATTACGCCTACCGGTCGCGCCTGAGGACCCAAGTTAAAAACGCCAGACTTGCGATCAGCGAGGGCACAGAAGATAAGGACGCGAAAGTCTTAGTCGCTTGTCGTGAACTCGATAGAATGGTCACCAAAGGCGTGCTTCATAAAAATACCGCCGCCAGGGGTAAATCAAGGCTCATCCAGGCTCTGAATAAAAAATAAATAAATGCTTACTTAGGAAAAATTATATAATTTTTCTTTTAAGAATCTTAAATACTGCATCTGTATAGTTGTTGATACTTCCCGGATCACGTTCCGGGTTTTTATTAACCGGAATCTTGAAACCAGTTTCAAATCAGGGATTTTCAAGTAAATAGGTACTTATTTCGATGATTTAATATATTCTTATTCTGTAATATTAGGGCTAACCGGATGTGTTCAGGTAATATAAGAAATCGTTAAAAAACAACCCTGCATTATTGACAGACCGGTTGTTTAGTGATATTTTTAGAGTGCCTTGAAATCTCTATCAGTGTAAAAAAATAACAAGAAAGGAGGATATAATCAAAATGGCTCTTCTTAAGGCACGGAACCAAAAAGGTTTCACACTCCTTGAGCTCCTCGTAGTTGCAGCGATTATCGCTATTATTGCAGCTATTGCCATTCCTGCGCTCCTTAACGCAAGGCGCGCGGCATGGATGAGTCGAGCTAAAGGAACCTTAAGGTCAACCGGTTCTTCGCAGCTTGCCTATCAGGGAACCAATAATGCGAAATCTTATGGTTCCTTTGAAGCATTGAAAAAGACTCTCTATATTGCTGAAGGTTACAACCTCGGTAATATGATTGAAAACTATTCAATGGCTTGGACAGCTTCGAACCCTTCAACAGGCACGAGCGTTATCGGTAAGGGAACTGGTATTGCTAACAACCAGTTCACCATCGTTGCATACCCTCGTGACAGCCGACCCGGCTACCTGCTGACCTTTGGTGTTACAGAAGACCAAGTTGTGCGCGTCTACAATCCGGATAACGAATCGAACACATTTACTGACATGACAGACCCGCACGTTCAGTCTTGGGATCCGATTCTGTAATAGTGTTGTTTACTTTTTTGGAAATCCTGAGAGCCCGTTTTCGGGCTCTCTTGCTTTTATATTTCTCCCGGAACTCTGCACTCCCATCCCACAGTCAATTCCACATGTTTGAAGCATCGCTCGTTAAGTATTCGCAGTCGCACTTCCTGCATCGCTATTATTTTATTGGCCATGCCGTTGCGGTATCGATCGCCTTGTCGATAACTTTGTGATCCCCGCTGGCAGCATCGGCGGTGCGATCTGTGCGGTGGATGTCGGGGGCGGTGACACTGGTTTGCGAAGTATTGCAGCCTGTAAACCCGGGAAATATGGTGCATGCAAGGATTGCCGGGACGATTATTATGTTTCGGATGATTCTGGCTTTCATGAAAGTGCTCCTTTTAAATGGTCAAGATTGTCTTTCGTAAATAAATAGTTCAAATATCGTGCCAGAGTGAATGCCAGCTCGTTGATTTCTCAGAGATGTCTGGACACCCTCATGAACACTAGAGTTTTAAAACCGGAATCGAAAAGTATGGAGGGAAGTAGCACAAACGCCTATGCCAGGGTAAATTAAGAAAGCAATCAATATAAGAGTCTTTCGGAACCCGGGTGCCACCAACATACTCGCTTCTCACTCGGTCAGGACCTCGCTCGCATGTTGGTTGCACCCGGCATGTCAAGAGCCAGGATTTTCCTGACCCGGTTTCCAAGGAACACCCATGCTGCAATCGCCAGAATAGCAAACAAGCTGACAGGTATAAGGAGTACAAGAGGCGGACCACCGACGGAGAACTCTCCGAAATCGGGAATTGTCCCGATGGTCCAGCTCAGAAATTGAGACAGTGGGGAATGAATTCCCAGGAAAAATAGCGGCACAACGAAGACAGCGGGGGCGATTGCAGCCAGCACTGGCCCCACGATTATCCCAAAACGATTGCGGCTGATTATTACGCCCAGATATGCGAGAGCAACCATTAAGAAAGCTAGAGGTATAAGAAAAGCGATTCGTTCAATGTAAATCACAGTCGAGTAATCCATTCTATAGTGGCCCGATGGCGCGACAATGCTAATACCCATCGACATCCCTTTCTCAAGAGCTGTGGCCACCACACCAAAAATCACCGAGGGAAAAACCGCAAAGCGCCATCCGAACCGCTTCATCGCCCATATCGCATCGTCCGGATTCGGCTTTGTCAGCGATGAATGATCCCATAACCCACTTCTGATTTCCGAAAGCAAAAACATGGCAGGTAGAGTCGTCAAATAGATACGTACAAGAATCGAGAGAAGTGCAATCGAATAGGGCTCGTGGAATCCCATCATCACACCGATGGGTATCCCATACTGCGAATTGACAAGACTCACCAGGACAACGCAGACACCTATAGCCAGAAAAATCACGATCGGACTGGCGCGCAGCCTTTTAATGAGCTTTGCATTCCATGCGGCGAAAAGCGCTTCACGAGCGGTTGCTGGCTCTCCGGTCTGAACTTTTCCCAGTCTAAGAGCACCTGCGATAACCGATTCAAGTGAACCTGGATGCGATTCGGCGGTAGAAGCGCCGATAAGGGGCATATCCGATAGCGGTTGAGCCGAGATCTGTGGCGAAGTTCGTAGCCTGACTGACATATACGATCTTAAAATCACCCAGAATATGAATCCAAGAACAAAGAAAATGGCCAGCGAAGCCCAGATCCCACCTATGGAAAAATCCTGTGAGAATCCAATCACATACTCTGGAACGAGAATAAAAGAAATGCCTACAAATCCCATGAAGATTGGACTCGCCTGGGAAAGATCGAAAAGCAGTATCGCAAGCATTGGAAGAATCCCGACGAGACCCGCAGCCCGAAATCCGCCGATATAGCTGCGG
>JAPKYR010000100.1 GCA_026394215.1 bacterium | reverse complement strand
ATACATTCAATTCCAGCACTTATCCCAACTCCAACAGCTATTCCGGTGCCGCTACAGCGGTCGAAGTCGTGAATATTTCCACAGCCCAGTCAATGACAGCCGACCTGCTTGTCGGGATTATTAGCAACCTGGATGTCGATGAGATCGAGCCGAATAATGTATGGGATGATGTCGGGGTAATTACAATCCCGGCCCCGAATTCAGACCCGGACGGCAAACTCAATTATACTGATGACTTATCGGATTTCTGGTCCGTTCAGGTTTCGCAGCCTTCCATTATTGATGCGCAGGTGGATAGCTACCAGGATACCGTGAATCTGAATCTCACTCTCTGGGGTCCGTCCGGATCGGGTCCGATCGAGGTTAGCTCCACAACACAATCGGACGAACACCTCAGGGCTTGCGCCGCGCTTCCAGGAACATATTACGTTGAAGTCAGCATGTTCCAGATGGCAGGATTGAATATTCCTGTCGATCCATACACGGTAATTTTCGCGGTAATAGATATCGCGGATACGGGCGGTGGGGGAAATATAGGGCTAAGTGTTGAAAGTTATAAGGACATCGATTTTTCGAACGGGATGGTAATTTACCCGAATTTCCCGCTTGCCTCGGGGATTGCGAACGCGATTACGGCCCCGATGCCGCTTAGTTATGTCGCGGCGGGCGATTTCTGGATGGGCTCCGATCCTCCGAACGATCCGTATTACAATCCCGCATGCGATCTGAACGAGGAAACTCCAGCGCACTGGAACCGCACGGGGAATTACTATATCGGGCGCTACGAAATCACCAACGCAGACTATAAGCAGTTTATGGACGATGGCGGATATGAAACGGAATCCTGGTGGGCTGCAGGCGGTTGGACCTGGAAAAACGATAATGGTTTGACTCAACCGGAATACTGGAACGACCCGGATTACAGAATCGGCGATGCGTGGGGCGCATACCCGGTAGCGGGGCTTAGCTGGTACGAATGTATGGCGTACAGCAATTATGTCGGCGGGCGTCTTCCGCGCGAAACCGAGTGGGAAAAAGCGGGACGCGGCACCGACGGACGGATTTACACGTATGGAAATGTCTACAACCCGTCGATCTGCGCGCTTGGATATTATCCTGACCCGGTCGGAAGCCATCCTGCATCGGACAGTGTCTACGGGCTTACCGACATGTGCGGGAATATTTTCGAATGGACCTACACGTCATGGGCATGGGGAATGTACGAGCGATATTCGGAGGGCATCCTTGATGAGCCGGGTTCCTACTCATACAAAATGCAGCGCGGATACAGATATCTTGTCGTGGGCGACTGCGACCAGGATTACGCGACCCGTCTTTCGTACAGAGACACTTGGCCGAGGACGTACAGATGGTCGATAACCGGCCTCAGAGTTGCGTTCGATGAGCCGTAGTCAGGTTTGGTGGAGAAAATTTGATAATCGTCTGTTCACCTCACCCCCTGACCCCCTCTCCAAATTTTGGAGAGGGGGATGGGGGGTGAGGTTTATTTATTAGGCTGGTATCGGCTATACTTATGCGTGCCGACAGATGATCCTCATCGTAATTCCGGAGCATCTATAGGCGATATGTATTCTGGCGCAATTTTATCCATATGCTGAAAGCCCTTATAAAAAGCCTTCGACCGAAACAGTGGACCAAGAATTTTCTGGTATTCGGGGCGCTTGTGTTTGTGCCGGGCGCGATTGCGATCCCAAACCTAGGATTGAGGGCGCTCTGTGCGTTCGTGCTATTCAGCCTCGCGTCGAGCGCAGGATACCTTGTGAACGATATTCTGGATCGCGAGTATGACCGGCAGCATCCGAGTAAAAAATACCGCCCGATAGCGTCGGGGGAGCTGAGTGTGCCGGTCGCGGCGGCATTCGCGATTGTCGCTTTAATAGTCGTCATAATTGGTAGTTTGTACTTAGACCGTACTGACGTAAGTTTACCGCCTGCCGCAACCCCGCTTAATGGGACCGCATATCCATTTCTGATCACAATCGTCGGATATATCGTCCTAACATTCCTGTACAGTACCTGGTTCAAGAAAATCCCCATACTCGACGTGCTGGTGCTGTCGATCGGATTCACGCTGAGAGCTGTAGGGGGGGCGGTGGCATTGAAGGTAATTTTCTCGCCGTGGCTTCTGTTATGCACAGGACTACTCGCGCTGTATCTCGCTCTGGGAAAGCGAAGGCAGGAAATTATAAGGCTGAACAATGTCGGTGAAACGGCTAAGGATATCCAGTCGATCGGCGGACGTCAGGCGCTTTCCGGATATAATATTCCGCTTCTCGATCAGCTTTTGATAATGTCGGCGAGCGTGAATATCATGAGCTATTCGCTTTACACATTTTCGGCGTCCGGGCATCCCGACAATCGCCTTATGCTGACCATCCCATTCGTAATTTACGGAATATTCAGATATCATTCGTTGATACATAAAGAAGATGCCGGCGAAGCGCCCGACGAGGTGCTTCTGAGCGACCGTCCGCTTGTGATATGTCTCATTCTCTGGGTGTTATCAGTTTCGGTTTTATTTTTCTATCCCGGTTTTACCTGATCGTAAAAAAAAATAAATTAAAATCGAGACCAGGTAATAACTCCGGAAAAAAACTACCATGCGTCGAGCGTACTCAATTTCCCTCATAATAATCGTCCTTCTCGCGGGTTTTCTCGCGAAGTCGAAACCTGATACGGCGAGCGAGCTTTTCCCGCTTGCGAGCGCGATTGGTTGGGTCGAGGGAAATGGCCGCGCGCTTCATACGGAATTTATCGGATCGGGGATTCGCCCTGCCAATGTCGTGAAAATTGGAAGCGATTACGTTCCGAGAACCCCTCCTGCCCTGGTCCTTTATTATGGGGCGGTAGCGAAGGTATATTCGGGAATCGTGAGGCGTCCGCTCGATGGCGCCGACCTTCCGAAATTGAGCAAATGGGTTAATTTTCTGGGCGTTATCCCGTGGGCGCTTCTGCTTTTCGGCGGGCTGGTCAATCTGGCGATAAGTTTTGGATGCAGCGGAGGCACAAAACCGATCTGGGCGGCATGGGCCGCGATTGCAGGCTCGATGGCGTTTCAATGGTTCGGTTCGGTGTCGGTTTACCTTCCCGCCGCCGCCATTTCGGTATGGGTTATGGCGCTGATATTCAGGGATTTTCCGAAGATTGTCGTGAAAAATTTGATTTATGCCGGGATACTGGCGGGATTTTCGGGGTTGTTCCATCCCGTCGGATGGTTAATGCTCATATTCGGATTATTTTATTTGTTTATTTCGGCTCCTGAAGACGGCGATGATAAGAGCCAGGCCAGGGGAGCGATATTTTTCGGGTTGTCCGCGGTAATTCCGGTTATTATCGCGCTTTCGATGAATTTTGTATTTTTCGGAAGCCTTCTTCCGGTGCAGTGGGTTGATCTTACGCCGATTACGTTATCGATCGGAAGCCTGATG
>JAPKYR010000217.1 GCA_026394215.1 bacterium | reverse complement strand
AACACTCCTCCAGTGATCACCGGTATCACCGATGATATCCCGCCGGATGGATTGAACACGACTGTGTTCGCTTCGGACACTGCCGTTACCTACACTGCACTGTTCGATGACCCTGACCCTGGTCAGACTCACACTTTCCAGTGGTACATTGAAGACTCATCGGCTACCGAGCCTTCTGACCCACCTGATGACATGCCCTACAACTGGATGCCAAAGGCTCCGGGGGACTACAAGATCTGGGTGAAAGTCAGCGATGGGTTTGATGTCACTCAAGGCGGTCCATGGGTGGTTACAAGATCCCCCAACCCCGGCTGGGCAAAAACCTGGGGGGGCGAAAGCGGCTATGACTACGGCTATGGTGTCGCCACGGACGACTCAGGCAATGCCTATGTAACAGGCTACTTCTACGGGACTGTTGATTTCGACCCCAGCGAAGGCGTGGATAACCACACCTCGAATGGTATCTACGACGTTTTCCTAAGCAAGTTTGACTCCTCAGGCAATTTCCTCTGGGCAAAAACCTGGGGGGGCAGCGGCTATGACTGCGGCTATGGTGTCGCCACGGACGACTCAGGCAATGTCTATGTAACAGGCTACTTCATCGGAACTGTTGATTTCGATCCCGGGACGGGCGAGGATTATCACACCTCGAGCGATGGCAGCTACGACGTTTTCCTAAGCAAGTTCGATTCCTCGGGTGGCTTCCTCTGGGCAAAGACCTGGGGCGGGGCACCATACTCGGACAGCGGCCAAGGTGTCACTACAGACGCATCAGGCAATATCTATGTGACAGGCATGTTCGAGGGAACCGTTGACTTTGACCCCGGGACGGGCGTGGATAACCACACCTCGAATGGCTACTACGACGCTTACCTGAGCAAGTTTGATTCTACAGGTGCCTTCCTCTGGGCAAGAACCTGGGGTGGGGGTAGCGGGTACGAAGGGGGCTCTGGTGTTGCCACGGACGCATCAGGCAATGCCTATGTGACGGGCAGTTTCATCGGGACTGTTGATTTCGACCCCGGGACGGGCGTGGATAACCACACCTCGAACGACTGGAGCTACGACGCTTTCCTAAGCAAGTTCGATTCCTCGGGTGCCTTCCTCTGGGCAAGGACCTGGGGTGGGGGACCATACTCGGACAGCGGCAATGATGTCACTACAGACGCATCAGGCAATGCCTATGTGACGGGCTTCTTCTACGGGATTGTTGATTTCGACCCCGGGACGGGCGTGGATAACCACACCTCGAATGGTGTCTACGACGTTTCCCTGAGCAAGTTTGATTCCTCAGGCAACTATCTCTGGGCAAAGACCTGGGGCGGGACCTATGATGATCGTGGCTATAGTGTCGCCACGGATGGCTCAGGCAATGCCTTTGTAACAGGCTATTTCAGCAATACCGTTGATTTCGACCCCGGCGATGGCGTGGATAACCACAACTCGAATGGCTACTACGACATTTTCCTGAGCAAGTTCTTGCCTGACGGCAGCTGGTAAACTTCAAATGTACCTTTTAGAAACAATGTTTCAAAGCCCCTTGTTTATTTCAAGGGGCTTTTCATTTAAAATCAATATTTCTTTTTTTATCCGTGAAAAATGGCTTCATGCAAATTCCCCCGCGAATTCAGGGATTCACTTCTCTATACAGGCCTTTCACCGAATTCTATCAATGCGTACCTTGCAGCTGTCCGTGCATTCTACCGGTTCCTGCATAATTATGTTCGGAAGTCGCGGGTGCCCCCCACAGCCGACATCCGCGTCAGCGGATGGAGGATGTGGGGGCTCTTCAATTCCACAATTCCGGCGTCTATAATTATCCTGATGGCATCCAACGAATTACGTAAATCGAAACGCAAATCATTCAATGATCCGGGACATGCTCACGAATTAACCTGCTCCTGTTATAAAAGACAAACGTTCCTTAAAAGCAAGGACGCAAAAACGATGCTTGCGTCGGCCCTCAACAGCGCTCGTATCAAGTATCAGTTCGACATCCGGGCATGGGTCTTCATGCCTGAGCATTTCCATATGATGATATTTCCCCGGCTGGATATTTACTCGATATCTGATATTCTCAAAGCGATTAAGCAACCTGTCGCTCAGAAGATGGTCAATCTGTTGAAAGAGAAAAATCCGAGGGCTCTTCGCTATCTTGAGACGGGATTGGCTAGTCCGCGCTACCGTTTCTGGCAGGATGGCGGAGGATATGACAGGAACTACTGGAGAGCAGAAGAAATACGGATACAGGTCGATTACATACACAATAATCCTGTCAAACGTGGACTTGTCGAGTCAGCGATTGAATACGAGTGGTCCAGTGCGAGAGAATGGCTGACGGGAGAAAATGCAATTATTCCTATTGACAGAGAATCATATCCGATCTAATAAAGACCCCCACATCCTCCGTCCGCTGGCGCGGACTCCGGCTGTGAGGGGCACCCGGTTTCATTAATCATCCCGGGAAACCAATTCACATCATTACAAATTGTTAGGACATCACTCTAAGGTTTCCCTGGCTACATTATTATTCCGGACATTAATTTCATTTTGAGTTATAATTCAGGGTGAAAATCTGGGTCTTGTTCAGTCTCGGCTTATTATTGCTTCAAATTTGAATGATCAGGAATTAAACCATGGGAAAATTCATTCGGTTACGCATGATACGGGCAATCGTTCTTTCCTGCTTGATTCCGATTTCGGCTTTCAGTTGTCAGAAATCACGTGATCCTGTTGCGCCGGTATCTGTAAGATCGGAAGATTTATCGCCGGGGACGGAAAATAATCTCATCGAGAAAGATTATATGCCCGGCGAGGTCCTTGTCGTTCTCACCGACGAGGCCGAAGCATCCAAGGGTAAAAATTTCTTCTCGGGACTTCATCTTTCCCCTCTGCGCGAAAAAGCGTATCACTGGGGGACATTGCACAGAATGTCGATCACGGACGGCACATCGGTCGAGGATATGTGCGAAATTTTGAAGTCGGACCCCAGGGTGAAAATCGCGGAGCCGAATTTCCTAGTCCATTTCTGCGAAGCGCCATATACCCCCAACGACCCGATGTGGGAAAATCCGAACGACGCAGATAACGACCCTCGCACAACTATCTGGGAACAGTGGGGACCCGCGAAACTCGGCGCGAGTCTTGTCTGGAACGATACGAAGGGGGACGAGGAAGTAATCGTCGCCGTGCTGGACACCGGAATCCGCCGCTGGCACGAGGACCTCTGGGACAGTGTCTGGATAAATGAGGTCGAGTATCAGAATCCCGACGACGGTATCGACAACGACAACAACGGCTGGATAGACGACTGGTGGGGATGGAACTGCTGGGAACAAAATAACGTCCCGTACGACATCGATGGTTCGAATGTATATCACGGCTCCGCGTGCGCAGGCGTGATCGCGGCGATGCAGGACAACGGTATCGGATGCAGCGGACTAGCCCCACATGTGCGTGTCATGGCTATTCGCGCAAACTGCGGAATTCTGACAACCGGTCCGGTCGATAATGTTGTTGAGGGCTGGGACTACGCAAAAACCAACGGCGCGGACATAATCTCGATGTCCTTCTATGTCGACAATCCCACCGAAGTTCTCGAACTCGCCGCATACGACACATGGGACAACGGCAACGGCCCGGTGATGTTCGCGGCGGCGGGAAATTTCAACGGCACGACAGTAAAATATCCCGCCGGATACGACTGCGTAATCGCGGTCTCGGCGGTTTGCCCGTTCACAAATGCGGGAGTCCCGCATGACGAAGAGAGAATCTCCCCGTCGTGGGGCGGATGGGGATGGGGCTCGTCCTACGGCGACCATATCGACGTCTCGGGCTATGGCGAGAGGTACTACACGACATGGGGAGGTAACGACACCGAATACTGGGACGGCGTCCACCACTGGTTTTTCAACGGGACTTCATGCGCGACCCCGACATGCGCGGGCGTGATGGCGTTGATCATGTCGTACAACCCCGGACATGACGGCAACTGGTATCGCGCGAGGATCATTCAGACCGCGGACGATATCATGGACCCGGGATTCGACATCTATACAGGCAATGGGCGCATTAACGCGTTTCGAGGCGCTTACGGCTCCGATCGATTTTCCGGTCTTGAGGATGAAAACGGTTTCGTGCCGCTCGACCTGACACAGGACGGCATCGAGCTTTATGACAGCATCGATGACGTCTCGACGGATAATCCATATGCGGATAAATGGGATTTGTACAAAATTACCGCCGACTCGACCGGGTGCGCGGAAATTTACCTCGACATCTTCACATGGGGCGAAGACATTGATATGGCAATATTCGCCGACCCATCAATGAGCGAGATGATCTCCGAATCGACCGGAGAGAATCACGCCGATTCGTCATTCGAAATTACTGATATAAGTGTCACTGAGGGATCAACATACTATCTGAGCGTCTATTCGCCCGATCTTGGGAACTCGACCACATATGGATTGAAAATTAACTATATTGTCAACAGCCTGGATATCGTCCATGAAAGCGTCGCCCCGGTAACGGCGGCTGCAGGCGATACCGATGTCCCATTTCTGAAACTTACTTTCGGTACAAAATGCAGCTCAACCCTCGATGAGATAATCCTCAACAAGCATTCGACAGGTCAGCTTGGACTTCTCGGCGCGTTGAAATTGTATGTCGACTCCAATGGAAGCGGGATTTTCGATGCGGGCGACACTCTTATCGGCTCCGATATCAATCCGACATTCAACCGGACTCGTTTCAGCGATCTTGCGCTGGAATTTTCGGTAGATAATCCGCTTGTTCTGTTTGCGGTCGCGGATATCGACCCGGCAATTGATCCGGGATCGCAGTGTTACATATCGATGGAGACGTACAAAGATGTGACGGTCGAAGCAGCGGATGTTGGTTACTCGCAATTTCCGATTAGTTCAGGGGTGGTGGGGATAGAGTAATCAGCGTTCGGGCATTATGCTTCTGCGGACAGTGGCTTTAGAGATGTATATAGAGATAAGAATTATCAGGATCAATGTGAATCCAGGTATATAATTAAATAAAACCATTTCATGCGGCAGTTTATAGGTGCTTTTTAACATTATACCTACCGTAATCATAAGGTATTTAATTACATTGTAGATCACACATGCCAGGATGAAAGCGAGAATCCGTCCTGAAGTTGTTTTGTAGTGTAATCCTGCATGAATGGATATCAGGAGAAAATAGGATATTTCAGCCAAACTAATTATTAAATCTGAAATATACATGAATTTATAATTAAAATTAACATCTGAGGTAAACCCACTGACAATGGAATTAAGGGTAGATAATCCCTTCACCATGGAGAATATTTCATAAATTGCAGGATAGATTGCAAACGAAAGAATTTGCATGATTACAAAGGATTTGAATAACTGTTTTGGTTCTGCGGGAATCAATCTAAAAAAAGAACTATTGGACGCCGGTCCCATAAGAAAAAGAAACGGTCTCAGGAGAACGTAAAATCCGAATAAATAGCCTAAGATGCTAAGCCCCACAACGATTATTGAAATGAGTTCTGCCGCATCAACCCAGTTAGACCTGGTGCTAATAACATTCACATAACTTGCAGGTGAATTATTTTGCACAGAATAAATTATAGTTACGATGACCAAAGCAAAAGGGAGGAGATACAAGAATAGTAATTCATAAATCAGCCCAATCCGTCTCGCGACCTTGTTCGTTATCAGATCCCTTGCAGCCATCGCGACAACCGGATCATCGCCATCGGCAAGCCGCTTCAATAATCTCAACCGTATTGAGAAAAAGGGAATTCCAGTTGTAACCCGACCATTCATCTGCGGGGGATTTTATCACAAATTTTGGTTCGTAGCCCGGGAACCCTTACCGTGATTTTCATTCACATTTTGACATCGTAAATCGGGTTCCCGGGAATTTTATTAATCATCCCGGGAAACCAATTCACATCATTACAAATTGTCGGGATATCACTCTAAGGTTTCCCGGGCTACAAACTACAAATTACAATCTACTCCACCCTCGAAATTCTCCCGTCCGTTGTCGGGGAGATTGGCGAGAATTCGTGAAGGTAATCTACGAGAATATCAGCTATCACGCGGCCGAAATCGTACGGCTCGATCGCGCGTTCTTGAAGAATTGTATATCCGTCGCCGCCCTCGCGGATATAGAGAAGCGTAACGATTTTATATATCGCGTTATCGTCGAGAGGCGCGAAATTCCCTTCCGGATCGGCTACTTCGATATCCGTAATCCGGCTGCCGACATCCTTTGACGGATCCCATGTGTAGCGCATGCCGGATGTTTGCAGGAATCTTCCGGTGCCTTCGTTTTGTGGGTCCTCGGCGCGGCTGACGCCGTATTCAAGAAGGTCGCGGACGTCGGAGCCTTTAAGCTGGAAGTACGCAAGCGTGTCGCCGAACGGGAGCACTTCGAGTACATTCGCGTATGTGATATCTCCCGCCTGGATTCCCGACCGGATTCCACCGCCGTTGAAAACCGCGATCTGTGTTCCCGCGTTTGTTGTCTCCCACAAAAGCGCGTCGCAGATAAGGTCGCCGGTATTGCATTCGTAATGGCGGGTGATTTCCTCTCTGCCTTCGAGATCGACTAGCGTCTTGCCGACGACATCAACGCTTAACGGCGCGACCAGCTGGTTCATTTCATCTACTTTCGCCATCACTGTCGGATCTTCGGGAATCAACGAATCGAGCTTTATCGGCTCGCCGGACCACTCGGTCGCGACGCCCTGATCGTTGAATGTGACATCAAGATCGCCAAGATAGATTCCGTGCGATGCGGCCTGCATTACAAGAACCGGATTTCCGGACGGCGACTCGACTTCGACCGGATATGCTGCTTCGGCTTCAGGATCGGTATTCGACATGTATGTGTGCGTGTGTCCGCCGACGATAACGTCGATGCCGTCCGCACTTGCGGCGAGTGCGAGATCGCGTGCGAGTCCTGAGTGGCTCAGGGCGATGATGATATTCACTCCCTGGCTTTCAAGTTCCCCGACAACTGTCGCCGCGGATTCGTCGATGCTATTGAAAGCCACATTCGGACCGGGTTTGGAGACCGATGGCACATCTTCGGTGGTAAATCCGATGATCCCGATTTTGCGTCCGCCGATTTCGAGGATTTTGTACGGGTCGATCAACGCATCGAGCGCGGGTTCGCCGGAGAAATCGATATTGGACGAGACTACCGGAAATTCGAGTCCGGATACGAAGTCTGTGAGTGTCACGGTACCGTCGTCGAATTCGTGATTACCGAGCGTCATCGCGTCGTAACCGAGCATATTCATAAATGTCTGAGCTTCCATGCCCTTGTACTGGGTGTAAAAGAGGGTGCCCTGGAACTGGTCGCCCGCGTCGAGAAGGAGGACATTTCCTTTTTCTACGCGAATCTGGTTAATCATCGTGGCGCGACGTGCAACGCCTCCGAAGCACTCGCCCGCGGCGGCATCCTCATCGTTACAGGTTCCCCCGCTGCTATTGACCTGCAAAATACGGGCGTGCGTGTCGTTTGTATGAAGGATTGTAAGCTTGAACAGGTTGACAGGTAAGGCCCCATTTTCTCCAGTCGCGGTCGATTCCGATCCTGTGTTTTCCGATCCGGTAGAACCGGTGCTGTTCGGGCATGCGGTCAGAAGGAAAAGAATCATTGGTAATACAAAGAGAATTCCGATGAAAGGGATAATTTTTTTCATATAACTCCTCCGGGAGTGAAAGGATAAGATTTATCTAACAGGGTCGATAGTATACACCATTTTGTATCAGAACCGCGCACGTCAGCAAGCGGTCTGCCAAACTTGACTCTCCGACATTATAACATCTATAAACATTGATAAGTAAGTGAACATGGTAGACCGCTCACTTACGTGCGCGGTTCTGATACGTCGCATTTTAAAAAATGATAAACTTCCCTTAGTATGTCGAGACCAAAACTTGGACAACACTGGCTTGACGATAAGCGTTATGCCAGGGAAATCGTCGATGCTATCGTTGCGGACCGGGAGCATGTCATTATCGAGATTGGCGGCGGACGCGGCGCATTGACCCGCTTCCTGATCCCCATTTCGGGACGCCTGATAGTCTATGAAATCGATAATAAATGGTCCGAACATCTTACAGAGTATGGGCCAGGATGGGATGATTCGGGACGGGAATTCAGGCATGTCGAAATCCGGCAGCACGACGCGTTGAAAATCGAATGGGACAGGGATTCTCTTGGGTTAAAGGAAAATGAGCGGGTGATAATATGCGGGAACCTGCCCTATTACATCACGTCGCCACTGTTACTAAGGCTGGCATACAGCCGGATGGATTTTGAGCAGGCGACTTTTCTGATTCAGAAGGAAGTCGCGGAGAAAATTGCTTCGAAGCCGAATTCCAGCGATTACGGACGTCTGACTGTGTCGCTTGGCGCATTTTTCAAATCTGAAATCATTCTGCATATTCCTCCCGAGGCATTTTCGCCAAGACCCAAAGTCATGAGTTCTCTGATCAGACTCATTCCGCACAAAACCCCATTAATGAATACTGAGCTTATCGGACCGTTCGAACGGATTGTGCAGGCATCATTTCATATGCGAAGGAAAACTCTGAAAAATAACCTGATCGTGGCGTTTCCTCAGAAATCCCCGGATGAAATTGCGGGGATAATCGCCGGAATCGGCGCGAATCCTACCGCCAGGGCTCAGGAATTATCGGTCGAGGATTTCATAAAAATTACGGAACTTCTAAAATGATTCTGTAATTATTTAGCGCCTTACAAGGAAATATTTCCGATTACCGCTAAACTATGTAAAAACTAAGCTGTATAAATAACGATTTACTCCCTTTGGATGATTCTATTTGTAGGGAGAAAAGATCGTGATTTATCAAACCAACACCAATCTGGTCGTCCATACGGAAGACCCAACAATCGATAGCCAGACGATGCGTCTGAGCCTGTCGGGCGAGCTGACAGGAGAAGGCGTATATCTTCTCAAGCAGGCGATTGAACCGCTTTTCATATCGCCAACGCCGCCGCATCTCGAATTGAAGATGGATGACATACGTTACATGGACTCAAGCGGGGTCGGGATCATAATCGCGATTATCCAGCGTATGCGCGACTCGGGCGGGAAGCTCGAAATCCATGGGCTCAGCGAGGTCGGAAGAGATCTGTTCAAAATTCTGAAACTCGCCAGCCTGCATGAGTTTGTTTCAGTAAATGGAAAATGAAAATCCCGCATCGCAGGACGCCGGACTGCACAAGTCTGAATTAAAGAAGGGGCAACATTATGAACCGCGAAGAAAAATTGATAATCAACCAGTCCATGGACGATAGAGACACAGTTATTCTTGCACTTTCGGGCGATCTGGATATACAGACGGCCCAGCAGTTGAGGAATTTTATCGATAAACACATCCAGGAAGGCAACACAAATATAAAATTCGATTTAAGCAAGCTCTGTTATCTGGACAGCTCCGGCTACGGGGTGCTTGTGGACGCCTCACGCCGCACCCGAATTAAGCAGGGCAAGGTCGATCTGGCGAACATGCCTCCGTGGATGACGGATTTTTTCGACATGAGCGCACTCGAAAGATAAACACCAGTTCTTCAGGAAATCGATACGGATCCGGCAAATCAGCCGGATCTTTTTTTTTCGATCTCCATGGGGACGACATTTACGGTCTCTCAGGTTATAATGACGGTAACATGAATCGAAAAAATATGATTATACCGGTTATCAACTTTGCGATTGCGGCGATCCTGGTTTTTTCATCTGCGATGGTACTCCCTGTATCGGCGCAGGACGAGAACCCGGCACAAGAATCGACCGCGGTATCGGAATCCGCAGTCCAGCCTGAAGGCGCTACGGGTACACAGCAGGCTGAAATCGCGGAAGGGATCGAACACGGCGCGTACTACTGGGCAGACATCGAACCCGCAGCGATCCAGGCGTTGTCCCAGTTCGGAATCGGCAAGGTGTCGATACGCCTTGGAAAACCAGACGTAAATTCGATATCTACTGTAACTGAAAGTGGTCAGAACAACATTGCCACATTTTCATGGAAAGATGGCGGGGATTTCAGTTCGATTCAGAATTTGCCGCCTTCGCTTTTATACCGTCTGGTGGTCGAAATCGATTCCGACTTCCTCCGAAAATATAACGGGGGGAATTTTATTGAATGGCTTGTCGGGGAAATAAATAACGGCTTTGTCGAAATTCCAGAGAATATTAAAAGCGTTGAAATTTATTTTCCGGAAATTACGGATTCGGAGAAGGTCGCGAGTTTGATGGAGGGGGCAGGTTCTTTCTCAACCGATTTCGATATTGAGCTGGGGTTCGACGGAATACAGGTATCGAGCCTTCCGGAAAGCTGGTTTGGGGAAGTGGGGGCAAATGTCGATGGATTGGTGGTCCATTTTATTAACACGGATTTCAAAGGACTCGCCCCTAAAATTGCCGACCGGAGTTGGATCGATTATACGGTCGGAGGGCTTGAGTCATTTGGCATCCCCTACACCGCCGTCCTGCCCATCTACAATAAGGCGATACTTTTCCCGGCAGATAATCCCGATGAACCTTTTGAAATACCGCCTTTCGATCTCGAGGAAATGAATATTTTCGGCACCCCCAGACAACTCGGCGCTGCCGGAATTGAATATACGATAAATGAGGATTTGAACATCGGCGGTTTCACTTTTGACTCCGGCGATAAAATCCGCATTCTTGAAAGCCTGAAGGAATACGATCTGAAACAGGCGATTGAGCAGATTCCGACAACAGCGCCGAATTTGAAAGAAATTTCATTGTTCAGATTTCCACTGGTTCCGGGATTCGACCCGTCTGCGAACCAGGCGCTGACCAGTGCAGGATGGCTCGCGGTATCGGGCGAGGCGCCATTCGATCCGGCGGAAGCCGAGAAAGAACAACTCGACCAGAAACAGGGCAAGGGATCGCAGGTCATTATGATGGTCACCCTCGGCCTGATGATGTTCCTGATAATGAGAATGATGAGCAAGGGAAAGCCCGACGCCGCAGGCGGAACCAGCGGTGGAACCAGCGCTGGAAAGTAGCGGGCGGAATCCGGTTGCATGAGAATTGCCAGATGGAATTGACAAGGACAGGAAAAACATACCAGGAAGATGTCCAGAGACTTGAGGACACCTACTGGTGGTTCCTCGCGCGACGCGACTGCATTATCAGGCTGATCGGGACTCTGGGAATCGATAAAAAATCCGAAATTCGCGTCGGATGTCCTTGAGCATATTGAGGATGAAAATGTCGCGCTCAGGGAATGGAACAGAGTTTTGAAACCGGGCGGGAAGGCCATTATTTTCGTACCGGCATTTCGATTTCTGTGGAGCGAACACGATGAAGTGATAGGGCATTATCGGAGGTACACGCGGGTGGAACTTTGCGGGAGATTGAAATCAAACGGCTTCAAGGTGCTGACGTCATCATACTGGATATTTTTATTATTCTTCCCGGTTGCGCTGATAAGAGGAATTAAGAATCTTTTAATAAAAAAAGAAAACGCCAGAAGGAACGATCTTGAGACATCTGTGAATCCAATATTGAACGGGATTTTATGCAGGATGCTATATTTTGAAAACCGGAAGATCGCGAAGGGAGTCAGATTTCCTGCGGGGGTCAGTGTGTTCGCAGTAGCAGAGAAAAAGTAATAGGTAACTGCTTGTATCAGAACCACGCGCGTCAGCAAGTGGTCTACCGAGTAACACGCCAAAAATAAAGTGAACATGGTAGACCACTTGCTGACGCGCGTGGTTCAGATACGGTGCCGATACCAACCAATAATAATATGCCTGACTACTTCGTCGCGACTACCGCGACATCCCATGCCATGCGCTTCATCCATGGGATATTTTTCTTGATCCACTTGTCGGCATTTTCGAGTTTTGTGTACGACCCACGGAGCCTTTCCTCTTCGTAAATAATCTTCTTCCAGTAGCGTTCCTTGTTCGGATGGACGTGCTCGATTAGATAAAAGCGCATAAAAATCCAGAGGGCGGTGATCCAGAACGTGTCCCAAACCACATCGGTAAAGATACTCTCCACAAGTTTGACGAAGTTGATGTCAAGCGGGATCTCGTCCGGCGTTCGGACATCGGTAGCCATCCGTCGATAGACATTAATTATCGGATTGTGTTTCAGCGGGTCCCATGAACAATGCTTCCCGCCGGGTTTTAATACGCGATGGATTTCCCTCAAGGATTTTTCGGGATCGACATGGTGCAGGACGTTCGCGGCGTAGACGATATCGAAGGTGTTGTCGGGAAAATCGATATTCTCCGCGTCCATGACCCGGCCTTCGATTGTCACACCATACTGTAACGCGAGGTTTTTCGCGGTTTCGATCATGCCGGGGGAAATATCTGTCGCGATACATTCCGCGCCCTTCATCGCGAAATACGCGCTGTTCTCACCCGCGCCGCAACCGAGGTCGAGAATTTTTTTACCTTTAAGGGGACCGAGATGGCTAAGGATGAAGCGGTTCTCGGGAGATGTCGAACCCTCGAAATGACCTTCCACATAGATGGAGGAGATATCGATAGTCGAAGCCCACTCATCGTGGAAAGCGATTTCCTTATCGGTTTTATTTTGAGTCACTATACTGGTCATGAATTCTAATTTGTGGATTATAGCACAGTGAATCAGGCACGGAAAGCATGTTGACATATTATTGGCTTTGCTTTACTTTTGGTGCTCCCGGTAGTTACGCGGGAAAATATCGATGGATCAATATGTTTACCCTTTAATGGAATCCAGGTATATCGACCTGCAGCAGGTTCTGGAAGGATAC
Source organism: bacterium (assembly GCA_026394215.1). Lineage (GTDB taxonomy): Bacteria > JAJVIF01 > JAJVIF01 > JAPKYR01 > JAPKYR01 > JAPKYR01. The sequence continues at coordinate 1,063 of JAPKYR010000217.1, read as the reverse complement.
AACCGGACAGGGGTTCCGCTTGTCGCGGTGGAGTCGGGAAAACTCGCGGCGGCGGCTCCGGCGGACGATATCGGGATTTTTTATTTCATCCCTGAGATTGTCAGGCACCTCCATGTCAGCCTTGACCAGGGGATCACGATATTTTTCCTTGGGATTATCGCGATTTCGTTTCTTGCCGGGTTGATCGGATGTTTTTTATGGTTAAAAAAGCCGATCATGAGGGGTCTCGCGATTTTCGGGTTGGGGTGTACCTGGTTTTTGATGTTTTTCATGATTGAGGAGATTGGAGTTTATGCCATCTGCGCGTGTACGGTCGTCCTTGTGGTCCCGTTGTTTATGTATTTCATAAAACAGAACCGATTCGGGGCGGGGTTTTATATTTTCCTTGCGTTCACGGGACTTGCGATGGGGCTTGCGCACATAATCAGGGCGCATTCGGGCACATCGACTGTCATTTTAATATTTGCGATCATCTGGTTTTCCCGTACTTATCCACTGAAAATTAAATTGTTTGCGTCCGGTGTGATGATTATCTTCATGCTCATACCGTCGATTTTTTTAAACGCGCTTATTTCGCAGCGCGACACATATCTCGCTAAGGAAATCCCCGGTTACGTTTCCGTGCCAGCATCGCATACATTCTGGCATCAGGTGTATATATGTATGGGATATATCCAGCCGAATAAGTATGGGATTGTCCTTGGCGATATTGCGGGCTTTAATAAGGCGCGCGAGATCGACCCGAATGTTGTGTACCGGTCGGCGCATTATTCGGAGATTCTAAAAGGCGAGGTGTTGAGAATAGCGAGTGAGGACCCGGGATTTATCGCTAAGCTCCTATTTTTAAAAACGGCAAAAATGCTCCTCGTACTGATTATGTGCGCGAATATCGGTCTGATCGCGATGGTGCTTCGCCCGAAACCTTTAAATATCGAACTTGGATTCTGGCTTGCGATCGGATTCGGGGCGCTGTTCGGGATACTGACGTTACCGTGGGTAGGATATATTTTATCGTTTATCGCGATGTGCATGATGTATGCAATCGCCAGTGTGGATTATTATT
>JAPKYR010000250.1 GCA_026394215.1 bacterium | reverse complement strand
TGCGCCTGGATGACATGCACAAAATCTCCAGCCGATGCGCCAAGATTTATCGCGGTCGATGCTGTCGCGATTAAATCGGTCGCGTGCGGTCCGATTATATGCGCCCCGACTAGTTTGCCATCTTCCCCGCCTGAAATCAGTTTCGCGAACCCGGCCGCTTCCCTGATCACAACCGCCTTCCCGATTCCGGCGAACGGGAATTTTCCAGTTCTGGCAGTACGCCCATACCGCTCCTGCGCGACGTCCTCATTCAACCCGACACTCGCGACCTCAGGCTGCGAATACGTCGCCCTCGGGATATTGTCCATCACGATTGGCTTTCGCTCAATTCCCGCGATTGTGTCAACCGCGAGAATTCCCTCCGCCGATGCCTTATGCGCAAGCATCAGCCCCCCGACCGCATCGCCTATCGCGCGAATATTCCCGACACCTGTCCGCATATACTCATCGACTTTTATAAACCCCCGATTCATCTCGATCCCGACTTCCTCGAATCCACATCCCGATGTCGATGGACCGCGCCCTACCGATACAAGCACCATATCGGTTTCGATTTTGAATTCATCGCTCCCATCGCGGGGTTTTACCCTCGAAATCACGCCTGTATCTGTATTCTGAACTCCTTCGACCGATGCGCTTGTGTGAAGCTTAATCTTCCGACGTTTCAGAGCCTGTTCAAATTCCAGCGAAATATCCTTATCCTCCATCGGAAGCGCACGGTCGAGGAATTCCACGATTGTCACATCGACCCCGACCGACGAGAAGATGTACGCAAATTCGCAACCTATCGCTCCCGCGCCGACAATCAAGATGCGCTTGGGGAGTATTTCAAGTTCAAGCGCGTGGTCGGATGTGATAATTTTCCGTCCATCGACCGGAAGAGACGGTAGCGACCGTGAGTGCGACCCTGTCGCAAGGATGATATTTTTGGACTTTACTTGAATTCCATCGACTTCGATCGTTTCCGGATTTTTCAACACCCCGAATCCGTTAATTACCTCGATTTTATTTTTCAGCATCAGGCTTTCGACACCCTTGCGAAGCTTGACCACACATCGGGTTTTATATTTCATAAATGAAGCCCAGTCGAATTCGACATCGCCTGTTTTCACACCGAAAGTTTTTGCGCCTTTTGCCAATTCATACGTATGCGCTGACTGTATCAGCGCTTTTGTCGGAATACATCCGGCGTTTCCGCATGTTCCTCCGAGGAATTGTTTTTCTATCAACCCGACCGACATTCCAAGCTGGCTTGCGCGGATCGCGGCGACATATCCCCCGGGTCCCCCGCCAAGTATCGCGATATCGAATTTTTTTTCTATCATGGACAAGTGTTCCTTCGTGGCGATTATAACATAACCGCTAATTTCAGAAATACGCGCGTCAGCGATTGCGTTGTATATAAAAAAAATCCGCGCGGGATACACGCAGACCATCAAAGGACAGTTGATTATCCTGAAATTCATTTACTCCAGGCGTAAGACAAAATCAAACAATCGTACTTCGACAGACTCCATCAGGTCTTACTGATTTCTTCCTGTTCATCCACATCCAGTTTCAGATTCGCCGTCACCCGTGGTTCGAAAGCCTGCGCTTTTTTCAGCCATTCAATATCATCATCATATTTGAATGACTTTGCTTTCCCGGAATCAGGCCCGCCTCCGGACCCGGATTCACCCTTGCCGAAATTCTTGCTCACACTCGTCTTTGCCCCTTCCTCCCAGGTGTCGGTTCTTCGAAACTCAACCTTGCTCGGTTCTTTGACCACCATTGGCGGAGATTCAAATACAACTTCTCGCTTCGCGGGAGCCTTGCCGGACGATGCGGAGATCAATGCCCATACTACGGCTATGAGGACGATTCCGATCAATACCCACAACAGCATGATAATCCCTCCTTAAAGATAGATTTTTGATGCACACGTCCCCCTGTCCCCAGGGGTTTATGTTTGTGAGGTTTTTCAGGTGGGATTCGCCCCCGAATCCCACCTTCGCCGTCTACTTAAAGCCCGATATTGCTACTTCTCGCCGTCTCGCTCAAGCCCCTCAAGAATGGTTTTCGCGAGTTCTTCGCCGATTCCGTCTATCTCGGCGATCTGCTCAACAGTTGCTTTACTTAATTTCTTTACCGAGCCGAAATGCCTGAGAAGCATCTCTTTGCGCTTCGGCCCGACGCCCGGAATTCTGTTCAGTATATTATCTTCTAATCGTTTCCGTTCAAGAACAACTCTGTAACGGTTCGCAAATCTATGGGCTTCATCTCTTATTTCTATTAATAATCTACGCGCCGGAGAACTTTCCGGAAAGCTGATCGGAGATTCCCTCCCGGGAATAAAAATCTCCTCCTCCCGTTTAGCGAGAGCAGCTAATGATATTTTATCATCAAATCCAGCAATATGTAAGAGCTTCCAGATACTTCCCAGATGGCCCTTTCCGCCATCAAGAAGCATAAGCCCTATTTTTCCAGCTTCGCCCGGCTCCTCGCTGAACTCCTTCAGCCTTCTCGTTATCGCTTCCTGCATCATGGCATAGTCGTCCTGAGATTCAATATGCCTGATGCGATACCTTCGATAGTCATCCTTCGAAGGCTTACCATCTATATATACCACACGACTGACTGTTGCGGTATGCTGGGTGTTGTCAAATCCGAGATTACTTACGTCATAACATTCGATCCAATGTGGTCTTCTTGGAAGATGAAGCGCCTTTTTTATCTCCTTCAGGGCGTCATCGAGCCTACTTTCATCGTCCTCTTCCTTTTTAATTATTGCCTCAAGTTCGGATTTGGCGTTTTCACGGACCATTTCGAGAATTTTCAGCTTATCGCCCTTTTGCGGGACGCGGATTCTTACTTTTCCGCCCCGAAGTCCTGTAAGCCATTCCTCGAGGACCTTTATATCGCCAGGATCGTTATCGATATAAATCTCCTGTGGAATCACCCCCGCCCGCGAATAATATTGCTCCAGGAAAGCGTACAGGCTCATGGCGCGCTCGTTTTCGCTTCCCGTCGTCCCGATCAATCCGAAATTGTCCTTCCCGACCAGTTTTCCGCCTCGCACAAAAAACATGGTCGCGAGTGCCTTTCCCCATCCAAGCGCGATTGCGATATAGTCCTGGTCAACATAGCGATCCAGAACGACCAGTTGTTTCGCGGTTACATCCCGAATCGCCCTTGCCTGGTCGCGTAAATCCGCAGCCCTTTCAAAATCCATCTCCCGACTGGCTTCGGCCATCTCTTTTTCGAGACGGTCGGCGAGTTTTTCGCCATCGCCCTTAAGGAACATCTCGATATCGGAGATCATTCGCATGTACTCATCGCGATCGCACCCCCCGATACATGGCCCGAGACACCTTCCGATCTGGTACTGAAGGCACGCCCGACGTTTTTCCTTTTCAAGATCGTCGTGGCATTCCCGAAGCTGGAACGTATCGTGGATAATTTCAAGTGCGCGGCGCACTGTCAGCGCAGAATACGGGCCGTAATAGCGGGCGTCGGGATCGCGGGTAATATCACGCGCAAGAACAACACGGGGGAATTTCTCGCCATAGGTAATTTTAACGTAAGGATAGGATTTATCGTCCTTTAATTTGACGTTGTAATATGGCTGATGCTGCTTTATGAGTGTGGCTTCGAGAGTTAGCGCTTCGAGTTCGGTCTGAGTGATGATGATATCGATATCGCGAACCTGCCAGACCATACGACGGGTGCGTCGCGGGTGGTTCACGGATTCCTGGAAATATGACCGCACACGATTTTTGAGAATTTTCGCCTTGCCGATATATAGGATATTTCCGCCCTGGCCGCGCATGATGTAGCATCCGGGTTTGGCGGGCATGGAGTCGAGAAGTTTCTCGAGCTTTTCTTTTGGTATCTTAGTGACTGGCATCGCCGATAAAATGAATGATAACTATAGAATAATTGTATCACTACTGTCCGGGATTATCTGATTTTGGACAAGAGTTATTCTTGAGAATGAATTGTAAATATTTTTGATTGAGTATTGACGGCTGCCGGCTGATCCGGGGGCTTTCTTATTCTATCAGTAATGGCTTTTTCTAAGAAAGTAGAATAGTATGCGTGATATAATAGTTTATGTAATTATGACCCATCTGTTTGTCGGGGTGGGAAAATGGAATCCAATCGGCTGGAAATCACCCGGGAGGTTATTATGAATCGTTACATAGTATTTTTTACGGTAATTATCCTGGCTACTTTGATATTGACAGGATGCTCACGCGGTACCGGAAACGGCGTTTTACCCGATGCCGATAGTCCTGGGGTGGTTGATCAAAGGGATACAGGTTCCAACAGTATGCTCCTTGGATACTACGACATCTATTTTGATCCCGGGAGCTGTACGTTCGATGTGGTCGGAAATCGTACGGTCGATTTCACGGTCAATATTGTTCCGCTGATGAATAATATGCCCAGCCCGCCAAACGGGATTTGGCTTAGCAACATAGTACTCCACGACGATATCCCCGGTGTACTCGGTGTAGATATAGATTTTGGAATTTATCATCCATATCCGGCAATGGACATGTTTAAAGTCTATGACCTGATGGGCGTGGTTATCGGGGATGGATCGCAGATTCTTGAATATAGTTATCCTTTGAGGGTAGCGGAACGTTTCACCGATCTGTGGATGACAAATCCGGACGGCTACACGCGCTGGTTTAATCCTTCAGATTTCGCAAAGGCAGGTTTTTTCGGATATATGCCGGGAGGGATTCAGAACTACGCTGGTAACGCACAGGTTAACCCATATAAGTATTATGCCCAGGATCTGGGTCCAGAAGAGGATGTCTGGGAATTTCTCACCGGGGGAGATAATTACGATAGTCTTTTCCAATCCGGAGACGACAGGACCATGAAACTTGAATTCGTGAAACCCCCGGACGGGATCGGAGTAAAATTCGGATACGCGGTTGTCGCCTGCTGGGAGGACCAGGGAGAAGGGCCATATACCCCGTATCACCGCAGGGAAGCAATCGCGGTATCGGTGGCGGTTACCCCGGATATCTGGTTCGACGGGACAAATTCCGGAGGCGACCTCATCCTCGATTTCGATCTGTTTTCATGGGAAAATCAGCCCGATATCATCAAAATCGAATCGAGCGTCCTTGCCGATACCGCAGAGTTTGACGCGTCGGCGATCGGTACTCCGCTGAGCGACCAGGTTTCTTCCTACCATGTCGAGATTGGATCGAAGGAACTGACTTCCGCCGAGGGACATGAATTCTGGATCATCGCGGAATCGCTTGAGTACGATTATTCAAACGGCAACGATAATCTGATATTCCCCGACGGCCCGCTGGCCGCTTTCTTCAGATACCCACTCGAAGTTTCCGGCGAGCCGATCAATGAGCTTCCCGTAATCACGGAAATCTACGACGACATCATGGGCCAGGGCAATGGGTATGAGCCCAATATAACCGGCGATACCTCGATGCCCGTAACTTACACGGTCGATTATTACGATCCTGATTCGGATCCGTGCTATGTCACATGGTACTGCACGGTCAAGGATATCCCGATTAATGAATCGACCGACCAGGTCGGCGACTCGGGTAACTGCCCTGTTGACTGGCACTCGCCGGATTTCGGGCAGGGCGAGTGGGATCTGTACGCAAGGGTGGACGATGGGATCGGCTACACTCAATCGAAAATTACCGTTACGGTTTCCGAACTGACTTCCCATTTCAACATCCCCCTGAGAGAGGGATACAGCGCAGTAGACCTCGCGGTCGATCATACAAACGGCGACCTCCTGGTCTTATACCTTGAGGACGGCGCGGTATATAAATATACCGAGGCGGGCGACTATCAGGACGGCGCGGAATTCGTGCTGACCTTCGAACCCGGCATGGATTTCATTGACATCGCGCCGAACGGAAATTTCATCGTCGGCGGACAGTTCCAGTCGGCAGCGGATAAGGTGAAGATATATGGGCCCGACGGAACGCTTATCAAGGTCTCCGGATCGGAGATGTATGAAAGCCACTGCAATGATGTGATCGCGTTCACCGGCAACACGTACACAAACATGCTGGGAAATTCATCCTTCACTCCCCAGGGCACGTACATGAAATGGCGATTTTACGAGCCTCCCGGGTATAGCGTTTACATCTACGCCGATTTGTAC
>JAPKYR010000221.1 GCA_026394215.1 bacterium | reverse complement strand
AAGGCCCTGAAGTCCGCCGACATCCACGAATGCCCCGTAATTTGTCAACTTGACAACTTTTCCATCGACAATGGATCCGGAATCGAGGTTATCGTAAATCCTGTCGCGTTCCGCTGTCAGATCCTCTTCAAGAATCGCCCTTCGGCTGACAACAATCTTCGGATGAGGTTTCGATTCACGATCGTAATCGACAACTTTAACCTGTATCTTCTGCCCGACATACGGCTCCAGGTCGTCGATACGTCGAATATCCATCAGGCTCTGGGGGAGAAACGCGATTGCCCCGATATCAACAAGCAGTCCACCCTTGACCGCGCGGAAACCGGTGGCTTCGATCCGCAATCCCTCTTTCATGGATTTCTCCACTTTTCCCCAGACCAGCGTCTGGTCGGCGCGACGTTTCGAGAGGTGATACGTACCCTCTTCATCCTCTTCGATTATTACCGCGCTGATTTTGTCGCCGACGGAAAATTCGGAAAGATCGGGATTAAGTCCTAACCCGATTTCGTCCCTTCTGATAATTCCCTCGGTTTTTGTGCCGATATCGATTATCAGCCCATCGTCGGTAACCTGTACAATTGCTCCCTCGACAAGGTCGCCGTTTGTGTACATCTTCATCTTGTCCATCGCCGCGAGCGCCGCTTCGGTTGGATTGACAGGTTTTTCCGCTTCCTGCTCCTCGACTATTACTGTCGCCGGATTTAATCCCGGCATTGCCTTCGCTTCTTCCTTCTCCCCATGTCCTTCTGCATTAAGCATGGATTCATGGGTTTCGTTAGGTGATTGTGATTCAATTGACACGCTTTACAAGCCTCCGCTGGACATTGTGCTCGACGAGTGCCTTATTCACGGATACGCTTACAGATAGTGAAAGGACAACGTCAGATTTACGCCCTCTAATATTTGGCGCAAGTGGGAATTTTATCATGTTTATCAATGAATGTCATCAAATTTCAACCAATATTTGATTGTAAGATAAATAATTTCCCAGCTCTCTACCTCCCCGCATATTGATACTCCCACACAAAATGAATATCCGCCTGCTTCTCTTCAGTCTCCTCTTCGCTCGTCCTCAGCATGAAGACTAGATTCTCAGATTTCAGATCAACCTTGAGCGGAATTCCCCTGTCCAGGCTGAACATACAAGTCGATTTCAATCCCCCCGACGCGGTGACATCCGCTACCGGAGCGCCCTCCGGAATTATCACGAAATCGAGTTCCTCATCCCCGCGCATTACCGTGAGTTCAAGCTCCTTTTCAGGGACAACTAATGGCATTATCTCCTCAAGGCCGCCCCAGCCTCGGATTCTCTCCCCTTCGATAGCGATAATCAGGTCGCCCGGCAGAATTCCCGCATCCTCGGCTCGAGACCCATTGACAATCCCGCCAACCAGCGCGCCATCGCCGGGTACTTCCGGCGGATCCCCCTCTACAATGCCCAGAAACGGCCTCAGCGACTGCACAGGCTCAGCCATCACAACGCTGTAATTAGTTTCTATCACCGCGCAATTTTCGCCGCGGAACGACGCTACCGATGTTAATGTCGATTCATACGTAAATGGTATCGTCCCGACATTTTTATCCGGCAGAATCCCGACCGGTCCGCCCGACCATGTCGAGCCGATACCGACTTCCCCTTCCGGTAATAGCGGAATATTTATAAAAGGCGGAAACGGTTGCCCGTATGAGATATCTGTCTCGCCAAGTTCATTTATCGAATATGGAAATTGAGGATAGTAGGCGCGCTGGAACCGATATCCGAGCGCCGCCCCTTCCGGCACATCCTCTCCTTCCGCGACTATCGCAAAACCCAGTTCGCCCTCGTCGCCGACTGTCAACGTATAATTTTCCGACATCACAGCGATACGTTCACCGCGGTTCCCCGACGTCGAAACGCTGTATGTATACACCGCCCCGGGTTCGGGATTGAATCGGAGGAGGTAGGTATCGCTGGTCGATTCACTAGAGCTTTCCTGCGCGGTCGATGGCAGCGCCAGGATTAAGAATCCAAGCAGGAAGGCGATTAGCAATGGAAATACGATGGGTTTATTCATGGACATGGACGTATCCTCTAACAAGAAGGTGATTTATATGCTGGATAGGATAGCATTTAGCGAGGAAAGATCGCATGGGGATAATAAAAAATTAGTGAAACTCCTCGGGCCATAAAATGATTTCAAAATATTGTTTTCTGGCAAATTTCTACCAAATGCCCGTTGAGCTATATCTAATACAAAAAGCGTCACCATCGAAGTCACCAAAACGAGAATCAATTCCGGGACCGGGATTAAAATCCATATAAAAACAGTAATAACCTGAAATATAAGCATTTCCTTCAGGATCCAGGTCAAGATCCGTGCACGCTTTAGAATACGATCCGGACCACACTGTTACTTTCTCGTAATCCCCCGAACTATCAAACTTGGATAAAAAGAAATCGAACTTATAACAATCCGGAGTATATTCGTCAACGCCAGATCCGGGATCAAAATCAACCGGATTGTAAAAATTACCAAGGACATAAACATTACCTAAGTCATCGACACCGACATCAAGCCCGTACACGGTTTCATCATCATTAGATCCCCAAGTGTTGCACAATACATAATTAAACTCGCTATCATACTTGCATAGATAAAAATCATCTTGACCAATCGACGAGATAATATCCTCATCGGGACCGGGATCGAAATCAACTGTATCTTCGAATGTTCCAGCAACCCATATATTTCCGATATCGTCAATCGCCAGCGTGCTCGCATAATCGTATTTTGTCCCTCCCCATGATATTACGTTATGAAACACACCGGACGTGTCATTAATCCATAAAAATGCATCTGAGTAACCCTTTGATGTCAATTCCATAGTCCCTGGCCCCGGGTCAAAATCCGCAGTGCCTTCGAAACCACCGGCAACGATTACATAAGTATTATCGGTCAATAAAGCAGTTGAAACCGAATATGTTAAAAATGCCTGGCCTTCGATTGTCTGCACCCAGTTAATAATTCCTGACGGGTCAAGGCTCATTAAGAACATCCCCGGTCCTGGTCGAACATCCGATCCCGGACCAGGGTCAAAATCCGTATCCCCCGGGTAATTCCCGGCCATATAAATATTTCCGTCATCTCCGATGACAAAATCGACAGGTTGTTTTTTTGAATACTGATATACGTACGAAAATGGCCATGCCTGCGCCCATTTCAACCCGAATGACGAATCCAGGGCACAAATGAACATGCCAGCGTTTGAAGGTGAACCCAGATAATATGATCCCGGACCTGGATCGAAATCCACACAACCGTGAAAAGACCCAATTACATAAACATTCCCGGATTGATCTACTTCAACCTGGTAACCCATTGAATTGCCGCCAGCATCCAGGAAGACAGCCACGTTTTCGAAATCACCCTGGCTGTTAAACTTACTCAGGTAGCAGGTATCCTTTTCCCATGTATAGACGGGAGGATACCATGCGACACCAGGTCCTGGGTCCAGGTCAAGTTGGGTAAGATATGACCCTGTTACGAATAGATTACCTTCATCATCCGTACAAACTCCATGTGCATAATCTAACCCATCTCCCCCCCATGCTCTTACCCAACTCTCTGAATCTAGTGAAATTTTGGTGATATCCCACGCATCTATCTGGCCGAGGTTAGGGTCGGACTCTGTCGAAACTGCCCGTACGAGCAGCGGCAACTCCCCGCTCACGTCACCCTTTTGGTTTTGAATAATACCCTGGAACAAACAGCTTTCTTCACCGTTGACACAGGAGAACGGCAAGTCTATAGTGCCATCGAACAACGCGGGGGCTTCCACCTGTACTTTCTCGACAGTTTCTATTCCCTGGTGGTCCCATACTTCCACATAGATCGGTGCTTTACTGCCAAACTCGGCCGTCAATCCATCACCAACCCATGTATTGATTTCGTAAGGTTCAAGGCAGTTTGCCTCCGGCGGAAAATCCTCGACGGGATCGTGTGGATCTTCAACATACTCCCATGAACAATCGATAGCATACCCGAATGAAAATGGCCCTTCCGGTGCTGTGAATAATAAGTAGCAAGTCCCAGCATTCCCAAACATTCTCCTTGGCTCATCTTTATTATAAGCAATAAAGGGATTCAAAGTTGCATCCGGTACATCGCCGAAAGCATAGTACCCCTTGTTGTACCTGAGTAATGCCGGTCCGGACCCTTCCGGAAATTCTACGGGATTGAAAAGGAGCGAATAGCCGTCAGGATTCAGTATGATTGGATAAGGTCCTTCCCAGGCAATTTTTCTATCATTCACCGGGAATGAATAATCTGAATCGGTCATAGTTATTACACGAACGTCAAAAATAGTATATTTATCCATATCTGCCAGCGGATGGTGAACATCTAATTGGGCTTTCAAAATATCGGGAGAGATAAATTCTATATAATTAATGGCCAATCCCCCTGATCCCACCATCTCTGCGACTGTCACCATATTCAAATGCATCTCCCCCGTCCGCATAGGCACAACCTCCATCGTCTGATGGTCGGCTGAGACATTCACCGTCCCAAGGCTCAGGATATACCGATTCCCCGTCGCATCCTGAGAGGTTGTTATTTGACTTGGATTCCCGTTAAGTCCGGGATTGTCTGGGACTGCCGGGTTGCCTCCCCCGCCGTTGCATCCGGCACATACGAAAGCAACCGCCAGAACTACGATCCATTGTACTCCACGCATAGCCATCACCTGCCTTTTTGTGATAGAAAAATTATACCATATCTATATAATTAATGAATATTATCTGATTAATTATTTTCCTGGCCCACAATACTACCTGTCCACGACAACTGCCAGTTCAACTCCGTGACTTAATCTATCGGATACCTTATCCTTATGGGAATAGAATGCCTGCCAAATCCAATCATATCATTTCCGCCTCCCGACGTACCGACCTTGTCGCGTGGTTCCCCGACCAGCTCGCGGACAAAATTATCAAAATCCGACCGGAACGGATCCATACACTCGTCATCTGGACAAAAAATCCCCGCAATATTTTCTCCCATGAGAAACTTAACCGGACGCTACGGGAAATCGGCCAGATATTTATCCATCTTACCGTGACCGGACTCGGCGGTTCCGAAATAGAGCCCGGCGTCCCATATCCGGAAGAAATTATCCCGATTCTTGACGATCTTGTCGACTTCACCGGGACTCCTGACCGCATACGCTGGCGATTCGATCCCCTTCTCGCATGGGAAGAATCCAGCATCCGCCATGACAACCTGGATTATTTCATCGAACTCGCTCCATCGTTTCAGAAATCCGGAATAAAAAACGTAATCACATCTTTCTGCTCGATATACCCCAAAGTGCTCGACCGGTTCGCGAAACACGGTAAATTCGTCCCCTTAGAATTCACCGCGTCCGAAAAAGAGGCCATACGCGAATTACTTAAAAATATATCATCGGACTATGGGTTCAGTTTGAAATGGTGCTGCGATTTAAAGGAAGAATCATCCATCTGCATAGATGGGAACCTTCTTACCCGGCTTCACTCTTACGGAATCCCTGCGTCGACCGAAAAATCGTCCGGCCAGAGGGAAAATTGCCTCTGCACGAAAAGCTGGGATATCGGATGGTATTCTCAGATTTGCAGAGGAGGATGCCTGTATTGCTATGGAAATCCTTTGAAAAACGCATGGAAAGGGACATTAAAATGAACTCCAGGGCGGGTGTATAGTGTCGATAAATTATAAGAATCGCTGATTTTTCTTTTTAATAGCAGGATTATGTATTGCTATAATAATAAATTATGCTATAATATGAGAAGAAAGTGCATCTAAGATATTGTATGCATATTCGCTGGTTCAAACTGTCAATTACATCTTGCAATCATATCACGAATATGTTACATTATTTCAGATAGTATTTTATTGATCACCAATAAAACGAGGTGATGTGTCATCAATCGTTTAAGAGAATTCCGGGTCAAAGCTGACAAGTCGCAGATCGAACTCAGCCGTATGACCGGCGTGGCGCAGGCGACGATCTCTAACATCGAGTCGTGCAACCGGACGCCATCCTATCTTACAAGGCAGCGGCTTGCGAACGCGCTTGGCTACCCTGTCGAGGAAATTTTTCCCAACGAGGAAGACCTTGGAAACAAGAAAAAGCGCAAACGGACAAAAGGGGATGAATCTAACATTTCCGATATCCTCCTGATCAACTCGAGCGGCAACCTCTCACCGCATCTCCAGACAAAGGACGGCACGAAGACCGCGATCAGGGCTGAAATCGTCGAGGACGACAAGGTTATCGGCTTCATCTTCAACACATCGGGCGAGAAGCTTAAGTTTTATCCCATCCGGATTTTCAAGGGAAAGGAATTTGTTGATGTTGCCTGCACCGACGCGACCGGAAAGTTCGTCTTCTCCGATCTCAAAGCCGGCAAATACACCCTTTCTACCGAGGGTAAAACTCTCGAATTCCGCGTAAAATCCTAGGCTTCGAAGAAAATTTTTCTATGTGAAAAGAAAGCCCCCGCAAAGGGCTTTCTTTTTTTTATACTTTTTAGACTTTTACTTTTAACCAATTAACGTATCAGATACTAACTAATGTATCAGATACTAACTAATGTATCAGATACTAACTAATGTATCAGATACTAACTAATGTATCAGATACTAACTAATGTATCAGAACCACGCGCGTAAGCAAGTGGTCTACCAAAGACCAAATACTTTTTGATTTGACAGATGTAATAATGTCTGAAAGTGACGTTGGTAGACCACTTGCTTACGCGCGTGGTTCTGATATGTACTTGCTAAGCCGCACATCTTGAGTGCACCACCATCGTCAAATCCTGGCGGCAAATCCCGGTATCCCGGTAGCAGCTAGCCCTGAGCGTTAGCGAAGGATAGCTGCTACCGGGATTTCTGATGCATATCCATCGAACTTTGTGCTATCGTTTAATCGGTTCCCTGAAATGCCTACGATTCCTGACAATTTTATAGATGACCTTATCCAGCGCGTCGATCTTAACGACCTCATCGGCCGCTACATCAGCCTGAAAAAAACCGGTAGCAGGTTTATGGGCGTGTGCCCGTTCCACGGCGACACCAATCCGAGCCTCTCAGTCGATCCCGAAAGGAAAATGTGGTATTGCTTCGGATGCCAGGCGGGCGGCGACGCGATCACATTCATCCGGAAACAGGAAGGTCTTGAATTCGTCGAAGCTGTTAATTTCATCGCGCGGCTATATGGAATCCCTGTCCCCGAAGGCGCGCGCGATCCGGGAGCCTCTCGTCGAAAAACAATTATCGACGTCAATGACGCTTCCAGAGATATTTTTATTAAGGTTCTGAAATCGAAACACGGCCGATACTTCCGCGACTACCTTACCGAACGTGGGTTCACTCGCGAAACGGCGGAAGTATACAGGGTCGGCGCTTCTGTCAACACATGGGATTTTCTTTCATCCAGCCTTCTGAAAAAAGGTTTTAAGGAGGATGACCTTGTCGAGGCCGGCGTCTCGCTGAAAAAAAAGTCCGGTTCAGGACTTGTCGACCGTTTTCGCGGACGGTTGATGATCCCCATCATCGATCCTCTTGACCGGACGCTCGGATTCGGAGCGCGCGCGATGGGCGACGATTCCCCTAAATATTTGAATTCACCGGAAAATCAGATTTTCCAGAAAAGCAAAATTCTTTTTGGTTTGGACCTTGCCAAAAATGCGGTGCGGAAATCGTCGCAACTCATCCTTATGGAAGGCTACACCGACGTCATGCACGCGCACCAGGCCGGGATCGAAAACTGCTGCGCGGTAATGGGGACGGCGTTGACTCGGGAGCATCTGCCATTGATCGCGCGATATGCCGGTGAAGTAACACTCTCTTTCGACGGTGATGAGGCCGGTATCCGCGCCACGACAAAAAGCATTATGGAATTCGCAGGCTCGGATTTCACTTTGAAAGTACTGACCCTGCCCCTCGGCGTCGATCCGGCAGATATAATAACATCCGAGGGACCCGACAAATTCAGGAAACGGGTTTCAAATTCTGTAGAAGCATCGCGCTGGCTTTTCAAAACATACGGAGATCCCGTACGGGATCAGGCGATTTCAGCGCGTCTGAAAGCATTCGAGAATGTCGCCGGATTCCTGGGCGCGTTTCAATCGCATCCCGCATATGACGGCCTTGAGGAACAGGCGGCGATCGCGTTCAACCTTAATACATCGATCATCCGGGACATCGTCTCCCAGCGGAAAACAGGATCGAAATCGCTCAGCACAAAAGCCCTGGAGAACATCGAAACAATGCTCAAAGACAATGAGCAAATCGAACGAACGCTTTTCCTGTCGCTTATGTCCTGCCCGGAGCATTTACCCGAAATAAAAAACCACCTCGATCCCGAAGATTTTGACCATCCCCTGCATCGCCGTCTCGCGCGAATTATCTTTCAGCCGGGATTTTCAATCGGGACGCCTCATAATCTTCAAAAATTAAGGGAAGTCACCGATGACGACGAACTTTATTCCTATGTAGTAAAACTCCTGATCGACTTCGATGAGGACCATGAAGCTGAGGACAAGCCGCAATACACCGAGGATGTCCTGAAACCATGCCTTGCGTGTATGCTTAAAAAACAATTCGAAACCGAGAGCAAACGTCTTCAGTCCGCGATGACGGAATTAAAGGCAAGAAACACCGAAGGCGATCCATCCGATGACTGGCATGCCGGATTACTCGACCTGATGAAGGAAAAACAGGAGCTTGAGACGGATTTTCGCGAGATATTATACGAACTCGGCGGCGAAAAACTTCTGACCGAGGACGATTTAAAAAATCCGGAACAGCAGAATTGAATTTGAGATAGGGATTGCCAGAATTGCGGCTGTCGGGTAAAATACTTTTGCACATGGGCCCATGGCGCAGCTGGTAGCGCAGAAGACTCATAATCTTTTGGTCGCAGGTTCGAATCCTGCTGGGCCCACCAATTCGTAAAATGCGACTCCGGCGCATTTTTTTTATCATTCCAATTTCAACTCATTCTATTGACTTTAATAGCGCAACCCCCCGACAATCCCAGCATGAAACTCCCTATCACTCCGAAAGAATTCAGGGCAACGATACTATCGCACGGCTACTTCTGGCTTCGCCCTGTAATTGGAACTGAAACGCCTCCATCGATAATTATCCCTTATAACCTCCCCGGTCAAATTGGCTGCATCAGAATTGCAGCACACGGCAAGAAAGTCGAGCTGGAAACAATGTCGGGCTCCGAACATGACGCACTCAAAATTGCAACGCATTGTCTATCCTTTGACGAAGACCTGAAACCGATCAGAAAAATTGCACGCACCAGCGCGCAATGGAAATGGATTATCGATGAAAAGAAAGGGAGGTTTCTCCGGTCGCCGTCGCTTTTTGAGGATTGCCTGAAGGCTATTTTTACCATTAACACAAATTGGAAACGATCCGTCCTGATGTCCAAAATCGCGACTGAAAAATACGGGTCGAAAACCGGAGCGAAATTCAACGGAAAAGCGGTCTGGGCATTCCCGACCCCGTATCGCATTGCGAGGGAGTCTGAAGGATCGTTAAAGGAAATTCTCAGATGCGGTTTCCGCACCAAATTCATCCTGAGCCTTACCGACGCAGCGATTGAGAATCCGGAATTCTACACTAACGATGTGTGGCGCTCTTTTTCGTCGGGTGAATTCTGCAACGAAATCGGGGCAGTCAGCGGAATGGGGCCGATGTCAGTGGCGTATATCTCACGGCTGTATGGAAAAACGAACTCGTACCATATGGATTCATGGGTCATAAGACGTTGCGCGGAATTGTGGGGTTTAAGCCCAAATCAAATCGAAGGCTATGTACACCGCCGTTACGGGGATTTCGGACACTATGGACCTGCAATTTTCTGGTTCGAACTGACAAGGTACTGGCATTTCAGCGAGGAGGAGGCGTTGGAAAAGGGAGTGTAAATAAGTGATATTATTATTAGAAATCCCGCCGCTTTTAATGCAACGGGATTTCCCTTCACATATTTTTTTCTTTTCCCTAACTAAGCTGGACAATATCATTGAATGGCGCTTCTGACGGTTTATGATGATACTCAATCACCTCACGGATAAAATCCGGGAATCGCCACGTCTTCGCCGCAAAACCTCCA
This sequence comes from bacterium, assembly GCA_026394215.1. Classification (GTDB taxonomy): domain Bacteria; phylum JAJVIF01; class JAJVIF01; order JAPKYR01; family JAPKYR01; genus JAPKYR01. The sequence continues at coordinate 15,790 of JAPKYR010000221.1, read as the reverse complement.
ACCTCGTCATGCGACAACCCGACATACTCCTTTTCCGCCTCGATAACATCCATTCCCTTGTCTTTTACCTGCTGCATCGCTTTCTGATACTTCGCAGGCATCGCATAATCCATGATAACCTTGCCTATATCATGGAGCAGCCCCGAAATATGCGCTTCCTCCGCGCTTATCGCCGGATCCCTTTCGCTGATCAACTTGCACATCATCGCCACCGACAACGAGTGCTCCCAGAACTCGCCTCGGCTGAAATACCGTCCGCCCGACGGTCCTGAAAATTTCTCGACAACTCCGATCGTCAGCACCAGCGACCTTACCGTGTTAAAACCGAGAAGAGTAGTGGCCCGTCCCAGGCTGGTTACTTTCCCCGGTAACCCGTAAAATGCCGAATTCGCCAGCTTCAAAAGTTTCGCTGCGATTGCCTGATCGTTCGCCACAAGCCTTTCGAGATCGCGAGCCGACGAAGTGGGTTCGTTCATGGTCATAATTAATTGCGCCACCACTGTCGGCAACGTCGGTAATTCTTTAAGGTTTTCAATAAACCTTTCTTTCAGCTTATTCTCAGAAGAGTCGTGCGTCAACTTCAAATCTCCCTCTATCGGGCTACTGCTTTTCCCCCACTATATATCTTCACCACGGATGGTTCACTGAAACACTATACGACTTAAAACAATAATATTTTTTGCTTTTTTAATTCGTTTTTCCATGTCCGGTGATATAATACTCCTACTAATTTTCTTTTATCTCAGGCTTTGAGGCTTCATATGCAGCATCGCGATGGGAAAGTTCTGGTCCTGAATCTCGACTACCAGCCAATTAATATCTGTGGTACGCGTCGCGCTGTGAAGCTTCTGTACCTTGGAAAAGCTGAGATTATTGAAGGCCGTCAAACCTATCTTAACAGCCCTTCCGGCTCCATCCAGTACCCGTCGGTTATTAAACTTTCCTATCTGATTTACAGGCCTCACCCTGAGGTCAAGCTTTCGAGAAAATCCGTCCTCGCCCGCGACGGCTATCGCTGCCAGTACTGCGGTCGCACCAATGTCAAAATGACCATCGACCACATCGTCCCAAGAAACAAGGGCGGTGGGTTTAAATGGGAGAACCTGGTTTGCGCGTGCCACGCATGTAATGCCAAAAAAGGCGACCGAACCCCGCAGGACGCGGGGATGAAGCTCATCTCGCAACCCAAACGCCCCTCATATATTCCCTATATCTCCTACGCGATCGTCGATCGCGGCATGGGCGAGGAAGACTGGCGCAAATATCTGCCGCAGAAGATGTACGGTTAGACTTTTTTACTGCCTCACCAATCTTCCTCAGTAAAAATTCTTCATATTTCTACAATAATTCGGGGTCGCGACTGTAAAGGAGTCCTTGCTGTTCGAACACGACTGCAAGGGAATAGCTTCATGTATGGAATGCACTCCTTGACAGTCGTGCCTCTGTAATAATTAAATTTCGAGTGGAATTGGCCTAAAAACCTTCTTGCCGCGCCAATAAAAAATCCCTTCAACAATCCTGCTGAAGGGCATTCTTCAAACTGGTCGGGGTGGAGAGATTCGAACTCTCGACCTCTTGGTCCCGAACCAAGCACTCTAAACCGGGCTGAGCTACACCCCGATGACCGAAAATTATTATAACATTTTTAAAAGTATATCTCCCGTATCAATTTCCAGTTTTTTAAAAAAATGAATGGGCGCGACTTTGTGAGCCGCGCCCTGTCATTCAAAAGTTCTCCGTAACTGTAACTAGAACTCCTGTCCAGCTTCAGCCGTATTCCTGGGACCGGAAATATCTACACCGGAGTCAACCACGATGATTGTACCATCGCGTCGTCCGTCCGGACCTACATAAATATCGGCGAAACTTGTCGGGTTCGGGGGTACTGGCTGATTGACCGTAAACAACGATCTCTCAGTGAAATCACCCCAGAGGTTGAATATGTCGTTTCCGGCATTGGAGATTGTACCGTATCCTGCCAGATGATATCCGATAATTGCGCCTGTGATCGGCGCGTTTGCTATGGGTCCATTATCATCCGACACGAACGAGGAATAACCTCCGACACCTTCAAACAAAGCATAGTAATAGAAGTTACCTGGTGTGAGCCAGAACTGGTAGTCATCACGGTAGTTAGTGGTGTCCTCGAAAGCGTACGCTGCATACTGCGGGTTGGTATATCCGTCCGGATATGTCGTCGGTTCCGGTTCCGGAACTACAACGATCGGCCATGGTGCATGGCGTTGACCCTCGGATACTTCCCACATCAGATTACCGCCCTCGCCACCAACATTTCGTCGTACATAAACCAGCGCACGGTCCTGGGGCTGAGCCCAGATATTGACACGCGCCTTGCCGCCATTTCCGAAATGGAACTCCAACGGCTGGAACCCGTTCTGCGCCGGATTCGTCATTAACTTACCGAACTTGCTGACATCACGCCTTCTCTGGAACGGATTGTTCGGATACTGAGCAAGATAACCAAACTGTATCAGAACGTCCAGGTCGCCAGGATAAGGTACATATCCGGATGCTTCCGGCGGCTGATAATAACTGACGCCGGTGTCCGGGTTGATCGGCGCACCGAGCTTTACAAATGTATCAGTCTGGTCTCCGCCGTAAAGAATCAGTGGGTAGAACCCGCCTGTATCTACGGCGTATCGCTCGAGTGCAATCTGAATGGCGTGGATGTTACTCTTGACCTCCGCCTCTTTGGCTTTCTCACGAGCTTTAATGAAGTTCGGGAGCGCCATGGCGGCAAGAATACCGATAATGACGATAACAACCAGTAACTCTATCAGTGTGAATCCTCTTTGTGATTTAATCATAATCTCTAGGAGAACCTCCTTTCAGACCATGTTTATTAAAGCCGACAGCCGGTCTGGGCTTTCAGCTCTTTTTCCCACCCGAATGGGATTCTTCGCTTGTACATACACATCCGGCTCAGTTCCCATAGTCCGAAAGGCGATATGACAGGGACAATAGGTATAAAGTTTATAATTCTGCCTTTCATGATTCAGGGATAAACTTCCATTATCCCCAAGCCGTTTATGTCATGTTTACCCTTTTTTCAAAAGTCATGCCATTCCAGTACCCGCCTTCTCAGGTGGCGAACTGGAGCTGGTCTTTGACAGTGTCCGACTTGATGTCGACACCAGAGGAGACTTCGATGATTACCCAGTCAAGGATTCCATCCGCTCCGGATTTCCGGAACATTTCGATCTGACTCGGGTTTGCTGGATTGATACCATCGGCATATGATCCTGTCCACGGATCGAATTCCGAGGAAGGATAACCGGTGGTCTCACCGCGTTCCTGAAAAGCGACACCGGCTGACGAATCGAGAATCACACCAATCGGGAAGGTCTCGATAAGATTGGGGGCGTCGTTTCCATCCTGGTCCTGATATGCTGGTAAATCCCACCCGCCCTTATGATTGGGCATGCGGTTGAAGTAATCAAGACCGCCTTCTACAAGGCTGTCACGATCACCAGCGGCGCCGTATCCATAAAGCAGATATCCGGCCACCTCGTCCGACATAATGCCGTACTGTGACCAATCGCTCATGTCAGCATTGACTGCGCCCCAGCTGGCCGCGTAATGGAAATATACCGGAATCAGGTCGTTGAAGATCGGGTGATAATAGAAATTACCCGGGGCATCCAGGTCAGGATCCGCGTTTCCTTCGTTCTCCTCGATTGACTCGGTGGTGTACAGAACGTAGTCCGTCTGTGGCGTATCGCCCCAGCCGAAACCAAGATCGAACATCTTGTCGCCATGGAAACCACCATATGGATACACACCGGTCATGCCCGTCCCGTTGATACTTGACGAGTTCCACATACCGGTATCCCTTCGCGCAAACGGGTTTGACGGATACTCTGACAGGTAACCAAACTGAATCATCGGGTCCATGAGGATCCGGAGCTGTTCTATACCAATCGACAGTTCAGGATCCGTGCCTGTGGCCGGCGGAACCGCCGCGAACGGGGTCATATGATAAGTTGGCCACATCTGGGTTGTTCCGGTACCAAATTGGTCGTTGAAATTCTTAATGATGTTGCTGTCGCGCTCCGCTCCTACGAGGAACGAAGGATAGATACCGCCGGAATCGACCGCATAGCGCTCAAGAGCGATCTGGATGGCGTGAACGTTACTCTTCACCTCGGCCTCACGGGCCTTATTGCGCGCCTTGATAAAGTTGGGCAGCGCGATAGCGGCCAGAATACCGATAATGACGATTACCACCAGCAGTTCAATGAGGGTAAAACCTTTTTCGGTTTTGAAATTGTGCTTCACTAAAAGCACCTCCTTTCAGCACGTAATATGTTTAATTTACCTTTCCCAATCGCTGCGACCTATAATCGGAAAGTATGATAGTTTCAAAATCAGGATACACATGATTAAGAAATCGATCATTGCTGCTTCATTCTGGCGTTTTCTTGAGGTACGCCGACTCTGGCCTGGGCTTCCAGGTTTCGTCGAGGACGACAGTCGGATAATGCGGGGATGAGAGTATGAAAAACCGACCTGAAACAAACCCTCGAAATTCCTTGTACTGATTTTTTCCTTATTCCCGTCACTGCCTTGAATCTAAGTATAATGGAATAAATTGGATGACCTCACGATTATAAAAAGGCAGTGCATGGATTGTCAAGGATTTACTTCGTTCTACGTCGAAAAAATGTCTTTTATTCCGGATGACTAACCGCCTTTACAAATGCGGTTATTCTCATACTGTACGATTACATTCTCATGTCCAAAGTTCAATTCAGATTGGGATTTTTCTGGACTTGAAGAACTACCCCTGAGTTTACCACCTGAATGGCAGTTCACGCAAGGGACCAGTATATGAAAATTTCCTGGTAACCAATTTTTTCTCCAGGCCAACCTGATTTCCATCGCTTTTCCCAGCTAGCGAATCATACCGCAAGTTTTATAGTCTCAGACTCTCCGGATTCCCTGTCTATTATCACCATTGCACCAAGCTGATCTCTGGCATTAAGAAGTTCGATACCGTAAACAGTACCATCCGGTGAAATGTCGATATTAAGCTCCTCACTTATCTGGATCGTCTCGACTTGCTCGATCTTTTCCCTGAAACTTATGTATGCAATATTATATTCCGGATCGTAAGTCAGTTTCATTGTCTTGTCTCCTTAGAAGAAACGTGTAACTACAGTCAGTACCAGCCAATCATCACCTTTCATAACAGCGATCACTTCAACCTGCTTTAGTGAATAATTTTTATCTCTCCAGTAATCATTATACACGAAATTCTTTCGGAATCTTACACGACCAAGCCTTGCCGGAGATGATTCTCCCCCGGCTACTGTTTCGGAGACTTCGTCCTTGGTCGCTCCCCTCTCAATGAGTCGCTTCTCAGCATGAGGATGTATTAATATCGCCATTCGGATCCCTATCTCATATCCAGTTGCCCTCGGTTAGAAATCAGTAGCAGATAAGAAAATCTGAAATATGCGCGAGGGGGGACTTGAACCCCCACGCCTTGCGGCACAAGATCCTAAATCTTGCGCGTCTGCCAATTCCGCCACTCACGCATGCTCTTGTATTATAACCGTTTTTCCGGAATATTGAAGCAAGTTTCTTAAACCAGCGGAAGAAGATCAGGGTGTTTCTCCTTCAACTCTCTCGATGTACTTCTAAATTTCATTCTTCCGACCCTAATGTGACCTTTTGCAGCTCCCTAGCATCACCCATGAGATAAATTTTCGGAGCTTCCATCAATGATACAACAAAATGGCTTCTATCCTGAAATGCCTTGTGCCATTCGTCAGGAGTATATGTTATTAATTGAATTTCCCTACGGATTCTTTTTTCCAATGAAATGATTTTATCTCCAAGCAACCTCTGATCATAATTTCCAATGACCATAAGGTCTATATCGCTCTCTGAATTCTGCTCGGAAGTCGCATAGGACCCGAATACAAACGCAACATCTATGCCGGCAACTCCGGAAATAGTTTCATTTATGAGATCTATTCCGCCTATCGCACATTCAAAGAGCATCTTCAGGGAATGTGTCCAGGGATTCTTTTCGTTCAAACGATATAATGTCCTTAAATTATCCTTCAGGAATTTGTCATCCCACAGCAAGTGCATGCTCTCAGATGGAAAACTCCCCGATCCTGCATGCATCTCTTCTGCTAATCCCAATTTCAGCAATATCGTCAACGCCCTCTTAACATCTTTAAACGACTTTCCGGTCAGGCGCATCAATTCACGCTGTTCGAGAAAGGGGAACTTCATCAGGCACCATAAGACATCGACACGTGCACCCGAGCCAAATAAAAGATCAATCGGCCTTTTTAAGAAAGCCGGATTGGAATCGACGTGCCCAGAAGCCTTGTTACTTTTGCCTTTTATTTGGGGTAATTTGATTGTTTTTTGTGGCATATTACCCCGATTTTACATCAAATTACCCTGAAATGCAATCCCCCAGCTACTTCCACACAATCTTCGGGCCCTCCTTCGAATCTCTGACCTCAGCGCCGATTTCCGCCAGGCGGTCCCTGATTTTATCTGAAAATACGAAATTCTTCTCAGTCCTCGCTTCATCCCTAAGTTTTAATAAAACATCTGCAAGCTTCCCCGCGTCTCCCCCACCCTTCGCGATTTTCTCTCGACCAGCTTCAGTCAAATAAAGACTTTCGCGCTCATGGCCAAGCATTCCGAAAATCTCCGTCAGATGAACCAACGCGCCAAGGGCGATATTTGCGGCATCGAAATCGTATATATTGTCCGGCGACATGTTATCGAGGCTTGCGTTGATCCTTGTCACAAGCCTGAATAGTTCTCCCATCGCGCCCTGTGTGTCGAAATCATCCGCGAAATGCCTGTGAGTCTGGTAAAGAGCCTCACGTACGGCTGTAACCAGATAGAAATCAAATGGTTGCGGATTTAACTCATTGGAATCCAGCCTGATGCCATCATCGAATTTATTAAGAATCTTGCCGACAGAATCCTTCTTAGGGTCCTGACCGTATTCTCTATCGCTTAACTCCCAAATCTGCAGCCAGTTTTCGTGACGCTCTTCCGCACGCCATCTCAGAAATTCCGTCAATCTCCTGAAAGTCTCGACAATCCGCGCCTTCGCTTTTGCCTGATCATCAAGACGTTCCGGAGCATATTCGGCCTCCTTCCTGTAATGTGCAGACAAAATGAACATCCGAACCGTATCAGGATCATGGTCCTTCAACACATCCCGAATCAGCACGCTTTCGCCACTTTTCGCCATTTTATCCCCACCCGGCAGCACAACCCACTCATTGTGCATCCAGATTCGCGCAAAATCCTCATCGGGATATCCGCATTTCGACTGCGCAAGCTCATTTTCATGATGCGGGAATTTCAATTCCTTCCCGCCGCCATGAATATCGAACGACGGACCGAGATATTTCGCGCTCATGACCGAGCACTCGATATGCCATCCGGGACGGCCATCGGCGACTTTCCTGAATTTCTGAATTTCATCATCGGTCTGAGGAAATGGCCACGTCGGCTCTCCTTGTTTAGCCGCTTTCCACAGGGCAAAATCTCTCGGGTCGCGTTTCGCGGACATTTCCTCGCCCTGTGTGATATTCTCCAAGAGGCTATCCATACTGTGTCCGGAAAGTTTCAGATAATCCGGATACGATTTCACGTCGAAATAAACGCTGCCGTCCGTCCCGACATACCCGTGCCCGTTATTCATTATCAACTTTATGTATTCGATGATATCCGTGATATGCGTCGAAACTTTTGGATAGACATCGGCCTTCTCAACGCCCAACGCGAACAGGTCGGTGTAGTATTCGTGCACAAACCGCGCGGAGAGCTGGATCGGATCGTCCTCCCCGACCCTTTTCGCCTCCGCGATCATTTTGTCGTCGATATCGGTGAAGTTGGTCACGAATCTCACGCGATACCCATGAGCCTTGAAAATCTTCCTGACGACATCATAAAAAACAGGACCGCGCATGTTCCCGATATGAACGAAGCTGTAGGTGGTGGGACCACAGACGTAGATCGTGACATCGGGATGCTCGGCGGGAAGCGGGAATTCCTCCTCCCTTCGCGTCATCGAATTGTAGATTTTGATCCGTGGAAGCTCTCCCCACGGGTACTTCATTTTTTCATTCATAGCTCCACCACCATTTGTCGGGATTTACTCATATGATCGATTTCGACCAATCGTAAACTGACGCGGTTCATTTGGCAATACCGTTTCCTGCAGGGAAAGCCCAACTCTGCATTCTTACGGTATAATAACCTTATCATATGACTGCCAGATACAAAATAATTTCCCCGAAACTCCCGACTCCATTGATATTTTCTATTTTTATTATCCTGTTATTATTTTCATCGTGCAGGCCGGATCGTAATGATGCCTCCGAAAATCATCCTTCAGCACTCTCCCTCTTAACTGTCACCCCATTCGTCGGCACCGAGACCGCACTCCGCGATCCACTTCCGGAAACGACGCGTTATTCCCTCGACAACGAATCTGTCGAAGGCTGGTTGTCGCCCCCCGAAAAAATCCTGAGATTCCCCATCAATATTTCACGCGATGCTCACCTGCATATCAGACTGAGACTCGTAATTGACAAATCATCGTTAATTGGAAACCTTACCGCCCGCGTGGAATTCAACAGGCTGGAATCATCTGGCGATAATGCACCAGATATCCTATTCGAAACAAGGCCGGACCAGATTACCGGACTTGTCCAGAATTGGACTCCTGTCGATATCGACCTTAGCGATTATGCGATTTCAACCGGGGAATTCAGGTTCATCGCGGACGGATCGCTCGCCGGCAATCCCGACGTCCACCTCCTTTGGGGAGAACCGGCGATCTATTACCCCGATGAAAATAGACACCACAACATTCTATTAATCGGTGTCGACACTCTCCGGCAGGATATATGCTCACCCTATGGCGCCGACCCGGAAATCACCCCTAATCTTTCAAGCCTTGCGGAAAACGCCAGCGTATTCACAAAAGTATGGTCGCAGTCGCCATGGACATTCCCCTCATTCTCAAGCATGATCACCGGAAATTACCCATCGACAATCGGCGCGATCGGTTACAACGAGAGAATTCCGGATTCGGCGACAACGATCGGTGAAATTCTGAGGGCGGAAGGTTACGCGACACATACATCATGCGGAAATCCATGGATCGGAAACGAAAATTCCGGTTTCGATCAGGGCATGGATAGTTTATGGTATAAACAAAATGCGATTGCGGCGGAAGCTGTGTCAAACACCGAGGAATTTATTTCCCGCTCCGGCGATCGCGACTGGTTCTGTTTCCTTCACTTACAGGACCCGCACTCCGACTACGCCCCGCCTCCGGAATTCGCCGGTAAATTCCGCGACCCGAATTACTCCGGAAGATATCCGCTCGCATTTCGCGACCTTGATACTTGGCGTCTGGAGGGTTATCAATTCGACCCTACAGAAGTTGACCAAATAAAGAACCTCTATACGGGCGAAGTCGCGTATGTGGATTACTGCCTCGGCGAACTGTTCAACTGGATGGCGTCGAACGGCGTTATGGAGGATACCCTGATCATTTTCACCGCCGACCATGGCGAGGAATTTCTCGAGCACGGACATTTCGGGCATGGGCAGAATCAGTTTGATGTCCTTGTAAGGACCCCATTAATTATTAAAGGCCCGGATTTTACTGAAGACACAAAAATAGACACTCCAGTCTCCAACATGGATATCGTCCCGACAATATTAAGATATCTCAACCTCCCCGCCGCCGAAAATCTCCCCGGTACCCCTCTTCAGGACTATATAAATAATGATGCAAATCCCCCCAGAATAATTTTCGGCGAGGAATGCTATGACGATGCCACCAAATTCGCGGTCGACTGGCCATATAAATGCATCCTCGATTTCATGACCGGCGCGACCACTCTTTATGATCTCGAAAATGACCCCGGTGAACTGACCGATATCAGTTTATCGCATCCGGATATAACGGAGCGTCTGACAAATGATATGAGGACGACATTGATCTCGCGGAGACCTTATTTCATCGTCCTCATTGTCGGGCATCCCGATGAGAACCCGATGCATTTCACGGGAAATATAACCTTGCCGGGAGGGATCGATTCCGTTCGGGACTATTCATTAAATGAAAGCGATATTCTGACCCTAAATGAAAACTCAATCGATTTCGACATTGTAAATTCCCTCCATGGAACCAAAACCCTCAAAATCCTCGTCATATTCCCGACGAGGGGTTCGTACGATCTCAGCGGGTCTGTCAGAATCGACGGCGATGCTCCAAACGATAGATTTTTCCCGTACGGAACTTCCGATCCTGATCCGACCGGCGATATCAGCGTGTATATGGGGGATTTCCCGTGGCCCGCACAAATCCCTTCTGATTTCCGAAACCAGAAATCAGCCTGTTACATTCTTGCGATCCCCGGCCTCGACCCCGATGAAAATGCAGAATCGTCGGACTACGGCCTCGACCCGGAAGCAATCGAGCAGCTCAGAGCGATAGGGTATCTGAAATGAATAATTGGAATTTTGAATTCCAATTTTATTAAAAATATCACTCCATCCCCGGAATCTTCAGCGTCCTGCTCACTTCATCGCCCTCTTCGTCAAGCACGATATCCCACCAGTCATCCCCGACATCGATCCCCACTCCCCACGTTGTCTTTGTCCACCATTTTCCGTCGCCTGAAATCGGATCTGAATAGGTGTCAGCGCCGCCCATATCGATCAATACTCCAATACTTCCGAAATCGCGCGACGGGTTTCCGTGTCCGCCGCAATTTACCGGGCTCCGACCGAAATAGCCGTCATGGCCTCCCCTGTCGATTAAAATTCCGACCGCGTTCGCGTTTCCCGACCCCTGCGCGAGACTATCGCCCGTGTAATAGTCGTCTCCGCCCTCATCGATAAGCCACCCGACTGCGTAATCATGCCCGAATCCTTGTGTGCACGCCTGCGATGAGTATCTGTCCATCCCGCCGCGGTCGAGAAGAATCCCCGATGAAAGATGAATCCCCGATCCCTGCGAATACTGCTGGCTTTCGTACCAGTCATGGCCGTTGTCATCGATCAACGCCCCGATTGAGAACCAGTAGCTGACCCCCTGCCCATAAACTTCGGTACTGTAAAAATCGTTTCCGTTTCGGTCGTTAAGAATTCCTATCCCTCCCGACGCCAACGGCCGCATGCCCATCCCGAATCCCTGCGATAAACTCAGGTTGCTCTCGTTGTATCGCCCGAAATCGTCAACTACTCCCCCCGCCCAGTAACTGTCGAATCCGTTTCTGTCGCTCAACATCCCCCATCCGCGCGTATATCCCATCCCCTGCGCATAGAGCGCCGCACGGTATGAATCGTTTCCGGTTGAATCGATTAATAGCCCGACTCCGATCGCTCCCGCGCCCTGCACCAGGGTTCCGGCATCGTAAATATCATTTCCGTCCATATCCTGAAAAATTCCCGCGCCGAAAAGTCCCGAACCCTGGCTGAAATCCCCGCTCCTGTAAACATCATCGCCCGAAACATCCACAAGCTCAGCGATTCCAAGAACCCCCGATCCGCACGATCTCGCCCCATCCGATAAATACATATCATTTCCGGCAAGATCAATCGCGATAGATACAAGCCCGTTCTGCTCGTCTTTCAAATTTCCGGCCACCGCGACCTGGCCGTAATAAATATCATTCCCTCCCGGATCGATAATTATCGACGGCGTCTGCCATTCATCCATATACCACACATCGTCGCCCATCGATCCGATCAGAATCGTTCCCGACTTCCCCTGCACCGCGAATGGCTGCGCGAAATTCGCATCAGACCTCGAAGCGCTCAGCGCCGCGACCGTAGTATCAACCTGCGATGCAAGCTCTCTCGAAGTCCCGACAAGCGAATCCAAATCGAAATGAGAGATCGCATCGAGGAATTGTTGCGGTGTAGCATACTCATCCTCTTCGGGACAATCCTCCGATGCATCCTCCTGGAAATGGCAGATCAGGTACCACGGGAGATAATTCCTGTCATCCTCCGTAAGGCTCAGCGATAAAATCTGCCCCATACGATCCTGCGCGAGTTTCACCGCCATGTCGAGATCGGATACCGTCTGCGCCCAGCTTGCGGGAAGAAGTGGAAACTCCTGCGGCCTCCCAATAGATGAGAGCGACGGCGTCAGCGGCGCGGAATTATGAACGTCGCAGTCAAGATCGATAGCTGCCCTATAGAGAATATCGGGTACCGGTTTCGGGTCGAGTAGGAACGCGTCCCACTCATAGGTCCACTGCACCAGGAAATATGGCTCATCAAGCGCCCGCTGCGCCGCTTCAAGACGGAACGGATCCTCGGCATAATCCTTCCGGAATCCCATATCATCCCATGTCATATTTATTGACTTAAGCGCTGAATCGATCAGATACAGTTCATCGCTCGTAAGCGCCCCAGGTCCAAGATTCGGATTTTCAGCAGGCCATGGAGAAGCGGCGCCTCTCACTCCCGATGCTGTCCCGGCGATCAGCGATCCGGATACGAACAGCATCGCCATTATTTTTATAATCGAATTTCTGGAAATGTATTTTATGCTCATTATTCTCACCATTCATTCGCAGGCAAATCTGATTTCTGATTCTATTCTGTAGATTTATCCTCAGGAGGCTCCGGCATCCCTGCTTCAAGGGTACTAATGGCTTCGTTGATTTTTCCTACCACAAATGGATGTTCCTCCCTGCTAAGAAGCCCTTGAAGGAATACTGCGGCATCCGGATGATATGAGTTACCTATAATCACGACAGCATATCCGCGAATCAGCCAGTCGCTTGTGGTTGGATTTGCGATTATCGAAACCGCTGTATCATAAGCTCTGAACCTCTGACTATGCGCGATCTCAGTCCTCTCAATACCTATATTTTCAAGATACCTGGCAATAGATTCCAGCGCACATAATCTCGCGGTCTCCCCGGACGGCGACAATATCGCGCCGCCGATTAACGCTTCAAACGCAAGATTGCCCATCGTCGGTGTAGCGAGCGCAAGTACGGCGGTCTGCCGGACGGTCGTAACGGGATCATCGAAAGCTTTGATGATCTCCGGAACTACCCTCTGATCCGGAATTTTGCTCAAACCGAGTACCGCCGATCTCCTCACAGCCTCCTCCTCATTATTTAAATATGATGATAGAAATCCAATCTGCCCCGGATCGCGGAACATGCCCAATGCCGCAACAGCATTGCTGATTACATCCCATTCCGTCTCTGTCGCAAGCATGGTTTTGATTGCTTCAATAGCATTAAGATCGGCATCTATTGGTCCGATTGCCATCGGATCCTCCAGCTTATTTATCCATGCCGTATCGCCGAGAAGCGCTGCGGCATGGCGGCGCGTGTACGGGTCGTCATTTTCAAGCCACGGAATAATATACTCAGCCGCGGGAAACCCGATTTCCTTCACGATATTATCAAGCTCGATCCGTCTGCGGATATCTACCGACGACAACCACCCCTCCAGCAATGTCGGTACTACTACGACTCCGAGTTCAACCAGCGCATCATGGGAGATATATCTTAATTCCTCATGTTCCGCATCCCACTCGCTAGTATTGATAAACAATTCCCGAATCTTGTCCGCGGTAGGAATTGCCCCGATTTCCGAAAGGAGTTGCTCCACCGCCGGCCCTGTATCCTCCTGCGCTTTTGCTGCTGTCGCGGGAAATATAAATATCCCTGCAGCCAGAAGGACAATAATAAGTCTTTGAATTAATAATTTTCCCATGGTCCCTGAGAACTCCTTATTTGGATTTTTTAATAATATCAAAACACATTAAGAAGACTACGCTGAATGAGAATAAGTTGAGCCGGGGACGATGTCAATTCCTGAAACATGGTTTGATTGAGTTTGTCACATTTTGCGACACATAATCGATGGATCACACGTGCTGCAAGCTCAGTTAAAACGCTCGAAATGGTCTTCCAGGACAGGTTTTTACTCGTCACTTGTGATTTGAAGCCAATCCATCTCTAAATCCTGACTTCCGGACATATTTTACGAAAATTTACACAAATTGGAATTCGATTGGCACTCCGATTGCACAAATCAATATGAAAATGCATCCGCGTTGGTTTTCTGCAGCGTCCGTAACCCCGGACCTTCATCACTCCTCAACACGGCTGCCCTTTTTCAAGAGAGTATTACCTGGCTGTTAATATTTGCCTGATTGAGGATGACCGCTCCTGTCCCAATCAATAGTCTCCCGGCGATGTCACCGACCGTATAATCTGACTAATCTCAGGTGACATCAGCAAAATCACCGTACGCGAACCGCTTTTCGCACCAGGTGGACAAGGAGACTATCATGCTGGATTCGGGAACATGCAAAAAGAACCTCCTCAGGCTCTGTAATTATTTCCTCCGCTTATTACTTTTAGCTTCTTTTATTTTCTTCCTGCCCGCTTCCCAAGCCAGGGCTGATCCGATTTTATTGGAAACCGGTATAATCACCGGTCATCCACTGGGGATTCTTCTCGCCGGTATCGCACTCGAAGCCGTCATTATCGCATGTGCATTAAAATTACCATTCAGAAAGACATTGGCGGTTACTATTTCCGCTAACATGGTTTCCGGGTTCGTCGGACTCATTTCATACCTGCTTGTACGTATTAATGGCGATCATGCGTTTCCTTTGGGACCGGCATTTATTTTCTCGCTTCTAATTGAAATCCCCATCATCTACACTTTTTCCCCTCATATCCCTTTCCCGAAAATTTTAAAAGCCGTAACGCTTGCAAATTTCACCAGCCTGGTAATCGGGATGGTTCTGCTCACTCCGATCGTTCTCCCTGCGAGATGTCCAACCTCTGAGGAAGATATGGAATTCTCACGTGATGTCGCGAATATACGATTTGCAGTTGAAAAATATTATGACAAGTACGATTCTTTTCCCATAACCCTCATCGGAGGCCGAAAATGCGGTAGCTCTGGGAAAAATCCTGACCCATTACTCGATTCCGGCATACTCGAATCATATCCTGATAATCCGTACGCCGATTCGCTCAGGTCGCTTCGATTTAATCCGGTCTTCATGATATCTGGAATCGGAAAACCCGATCTTCCTGTAAATTTTAAATCCCCTACAACCGCGTGGGAATTCCGATGGTTCCCGGCTCTGAATTCTGACCCGAGGTTCGGAGGCCCCGAAAATTCCGGAAATCTCCTTTGCGCGAACGGGCTATCCGACTCAGCTTGCAGGGAAACCCTTGCCGACACTTTCTACAACATGAACGGATCGGACATCGTGCCAGGATGCATTTTCTACAAATCCTACGACTTCAACTGGGACGGGCTTCCCGACGACTATATCCTTGGCGGCTTCGGATGGCCTGACGGAATCGGCACTGTAGTCGCCGATATCATCGATCGCAGAAACGGAAATATCTCCCTTAGCGTCTGTCCCGACGGGAGCATCATCCCAGGCCAACCCGATGGCGTCCCGGAACCCCTGGCAGCTTTGTACATCGCGGGTAGTCAATAAAATAGACGTGTCGACTATAGTGCTTCTTGACCAATTTTAACGATCGGGAAAGGGGACACCTTGTATCTTACAGAT
Organism: bacterium; assembly: GCA_026394215.1. Classification (GTDB taxonomy): domain Bacteria; phylum JAJVIF01; class JAJVIF01; order JAPKYR01; family JAPKYR01; genus JAPKYR01. Next base: position 177 of record JAPKYR010000221.1, on the reverse strand, counting down.
AATGCTCGGAGTAGTCGAAAATTAGTAGATAGCCAGACAGCGGCTGGACATGCTGAATCGGGCAAGGGAAGCCCCGGACACCTGAGGCATAAAGCCTGAAAATAAGATGGGCTCCCCGCCCTCTTCTCCAATGCCGTAGAGAATCCGAGACCATAGAGTCTGTATCCTCAAGGTGGA
>JAPKYR010000031.1 GCA_026394215.1 bacterium | reverse complement strand
CCCTCTTCAGACCCGATTTGTACCCTGCGAAAAAATTCGCCCGTATTAAATTCATAATCGTTTTTCGGGTCGTAATGCCACCGTATCCCCGACGAGTAATCAACCTCCTCGCCAAAAATCCTTATTTTTTTCAGCACCAGTTTATCTGCATCGGCGATTAATGCTTTAACCTGCTCAGGCATTACTTTCCTGACAATATCTACGACCTGGTCGCTGATCCATGCCGACTCCGCGAATCCGTGGAGTACCCTGAACGCCGCTTCCGACGGGGTCAATGTCTCACCCGCCACCAGTCCCGGAAGCTCGGACGGCTTTATCTCAAAGCCCCCGCTTAGCGCTATAAGCTCCTCGGTAAATTCCTGTGCCTTCCGAATCCCCCATCTGAGCGCTCTCAGCGGCAATTCATCGTGCGGCGTCTCGGATATTTTCTTTGTCAGGCTCATGTGCTATTAATCTGATTATAGTCGGTTACCAATAGTCGAAGAAAAACCCACCTATGTCAAGCATCGATGGATCGACAAAACTATCCTGCACCGTAGCATGCGATTCCAGCACATGATTTCCCGGTTTATGGGATACCAATCCCGTTAATGAAAATTTGGCTAATTTAGGAAACAGGACGCGTGCGAATCGAGCTATGGAGAAGGCCTGGGGAAAAAAGCCGTGGTAAGTCAATTAACGAATTACAGCCCACTGATTGTCCAATCTAAATTCCGAACTTCGTTAATTTAGACAGTAGTATTACGTATAATGAGCCGTCATGGGCAATAATCGGGACTGCGGCAGGATTATCTGAATATGTCCAGATCGGGTTCCCGTTTGTTGGGTTAAGAGCATCGATGCCACTATCCGTGCCGATATAAATGGTGCCATCAGCCCCGATGGCAGGACTCTTCCAGTTTGAAGGATAAAGTTTTGCCCAAATAGGAGTCCCTGAAGAGTTAAGGGCAAATAAATATGTATCGTCATGGACATATATTTGATTATCAGGCCCTATGCCTATAGCGCCCTCAAGAATGCCGGTGGGGCTGGAAATGCTCCACGCAAGAGTCATATCTGAGTTCAAGCAAAAAATGGTAGATCCGGCCCCAAAGAAAATCTTGCCGTCGGCGCTGACTGCCACACAGGTTTGCCTGGTGGGAAACGGGCCTGCATTGTAATCATAATCAAAGTGGTTGAATCCAACTCCCGTATCGGGGTCCAGAGCAATGATTTTCGGTGATCCGAAGAATGGTTGCACATTTACATATATGGTCCCATCAGGTCCCTGGGCAGGGGTGGACCACCAGTTAAAGCCGATTACTTTGCTCCATTTGACCTGCCCATACTGATCGATTCGGGTGATTGAGCTCTGACCCGGACCTCCCGAAGAAAAGTTGCCAAATGTAACAAGGTCGCCACTATTCAGTATAAGGCCTGAGTTGGAGCCAAAGAACCAGTCGTTGAAATCCCATGAATCGTAACCCCACAGTTCCTGGCCATTTGATGTATCGACCCCGGTTATCCTGCCGCCGGGGAATGGGCCGCCGAACGAATTATCGGTGCCGACATAAAGCACAGAATCGTCAGCCGACACTCCCAGGGGAGTTGCCCAACCGCCTGAGGGAGAGGCGTTATAGGTCCATTTTGTTGAGCCATCCGGGTTGACCCCCCAGACTTTTCCATTGCTGCCGGGGTCCCCACCCCCATAGTAGATTGTTCCGTCATACCCCTCCACGATATATGACGGATCGCTGCTGAATCCCTCCTCGTGGGTCCAGATATAATTGTTTGTTTGCGGACCGATAGCACCGGAACGCCCGCCATGGCTGGGATCGTGCATGAACTGGGTCCAGTATAATGATGTCGGTATGGGTTCCATCTTGATTGTGAAATTATTGTCCGAGATATCGTAAACAGATACATCCGATGTATCGACTATCCCAACCCTTACAGTCGACGATGGGTCATCCGGCACCTCCCATTGGAATACGCCGTCATTTTCCGTTGAGTCAATTATTTCATGGAAATCGCTCACGAAGTTATCCTTGGAATACATGATCCTTATGGCAGCAATATCCCCATCCGACTCCCAGGTGATATTGTGAGTTGAATTCACATACCAGACTTCACCCCCGTTAGGTGAAAGGATCTTTAAGGTCGGTTTTGCTCCGATTGTGAAATCGTTGTCCGAGATATCGTTAACCGATGGGGTCGATGTATCGGTTATCCCGACCTTTACGGTTGAGGATGGGTCATTCGGCACGTTCCATAGAAATACGCCGTCATTTTCTGTGGAGTCTATTATTTCGTGGACATCGCTTACGAAGTTATCCTTGGAATACCAGATACTCACGGCAGCAATATCTCCGGTCGATTCCCAGGTGATGTTGTGGTTAGAACTCACCGTCCAACTTTCACCCCCGTTGGGGGTAAGGACTGTAATGGTCGGAGTTGGGCCTTTGATTGTGAAGTCATTATCCGAGATATCGTAAACCGATGGGGTTGATAAATCGACCATCCCGACCCTTACGGTTGACGATGGGTCATTCGGCACCTGCCATTCGTAAACACCATCATTTTCTGTTGAGGTAACTATCAGATGGAAATCGCTTACGAAGTTATCCTTGGAATACCACATCTTCACGTTAGCAATATCCCCTGTCGATTCCCAGGTGATTTCGTATGTCGAATCAACATCCCATATTTCTCCACCATTGGGGACAAGGATTTTCAGAGTCGATTTTTCTTTTATCGTGAAATCGTTATCCGAGATATCGTAAACTGATGGATTCGATGTGTCAGTTATCCTGACCCGTACCGTTGACGATGGGTTGTTCGGCACGTTCCACTGGTATACGCCATCATTTTCTGTAGAGGTGATTATCTCGTGTATATCGCTTACGAAATTATCTTTGGAGTACTCGATGGATACCGGGCCGGCGACGGCCTGCGAGGTCCAGGTAATGTTATAATCTGTTCCAGCTTTCCATTCTTCGCCGCCGTTCGGCGATACGACTGTGATCCATGCAGGAACCACATCGCTTACAGAAAGGTCGTAACGGAAAAGAGCGGATAGCGGATCCGCTCCTGCGAGATTCGTGACGCCGAAGTCGTTATTGTAGTCGTATCCTGCCTGCTCGACTATCACCCAGTATTCATTGCCTTCGAGACCGGGGGTACTGTCGGCAGGAATCTCAACATGATAGGTCGAAAATTGCCCGTCCCCGCCAATCGGGGTCATTTCGCTGGTGGTGAATTCATGGACTGAACTGAGAACCGAGGACTCAATAGAAATCTTGTAGTCCTCCATAACGCCGCCGGATACTATGGAATCCCAGTCCCAGAGACTGATGTCCAGTTTAATCGCGCCGCCCTTTAGTGTCGGGTTGCCATACCAGACGTCGCTGGTGTCGACGACCTTACAGGCGACCGCTTCGGGAGCGTTGGACGGATGGTACTGAGGTTCTGTACCCTTCCAGTTTGCGAGAAAAGCAGTGCTGAAGACAAACCCTTTGTCGTTTGGGAATCGAAGGTAGTAATTGCGCGTGTTTGTGGCTCCCGAGCCGAACTGTCCATGCTGATCGGCATGATCCTTTAGATAACCCCAAAGATCATCGTTCACGCCAAGGTTATCGGCAAAGTACTTGTAGGGGTTTAATGTGGCGTTGCCGTTAAAATCGGTTGTAGTCAATTTGCCCGGTGTGTACTGGAATAAAAGCATTCCGCCTGTTGAGAACTCGGGTTTGTTGAACCATCGCGTGTAACCGTCCGGTCCACCGTAACCATCGACTGGATCAGCCAGCATGAACTGGTCGGTTCCGAGAACAGGGTAGATCAGGTCTGAGTTGTAGATAAAGCTTGCGGAACCATCACCCATAAACACTCCGCGCAAATCGTAACCGGTGTACTGCGGCAGGCCGGGGAACGGATGAGTGAGGGAAAGATCAACATCAACATCCACGTAGTCCGAACCAGTTACTATGGCATTGATCTTACACCCCAGCGCCCCTTCCTTCCCGTTAAGGATCTTCACGATATTGGCAGTGAACATCACCAGACGGTTGGGAACGGCGGTGGCGGTCTGAGTGGGGATATCGATATAAACGTCGTAATAGCCCCAGAGGTATGTCGCAGAGTGGCTTACATTTTCAGATGAACCTGTAATGCCGGTATTGCTGTCGAGAGTTACCGGGTTGCTGGATGCCCCGGAGCCGGAGCATCCGACGACAAAAATAGCGCATGCGAGCGCTAACGGGAGAACCACGTTGAATAACTTCATGTTGATTCCTCGCTTTGTGCCCAGTGCGGGCAGCATGTCAGGATAGGGTACATCATCTAACCTATCCTTATCTAAATTAATTTACTATTATACCAGCTTCCAGGTAAAAAATATCAGACGAATATGATTGAAAAATGTTCCCGATCAACCGGGAAGCTCCTATAGCTCGCTAATCGCCCTCAATAACTCTTTCGCCGCCTTTTTCAGTACTCCTCTCTTGCTCTCCAAAAATTCCATCCCGATTTTTTCAAGCTCAATCTGGCTTTCGGGGATCAGCCGCGCAACTTCTATATATTCCAATACAAATATTATGGGTAAATCAGCCTGAAAGGCAAGATGCTGGTTCAATATGCTGGATTGCCGACATCAGCAGGCGATTAATAAAAAAGTCGGCACATCAAAATTTACCATCCGTCCCCAGCGTGGTATTATAAAGCCCTGAATGGATCAATCCGCGCCATATTTCCCCCCTCTCATTACTGCCTGGCAGGAAATGACCTGGTTTTGCCTGAACTTCGCGATATTCCTTGCGTGGTGGATTTTTTTCGCCAGACGCTACCAAAGTGAGTTCACTCTCTCAGAGCGTATTCTCGCTGCATTTGTCACGACCATCGGACAAATACTCCTGGTCATTTTCATAACCGGTTGGCTTCACAAACTTGGCTGGTGGGAGACTGTGGTTCCAAACGCCGTGATAACGCTCATGGTTATAATCCTTGGACAGGTCTCAAAAGAGGGAAATACATTCGGCCATGAACTCGACTTACTAATTATCAGGATCTGGCGGCTACTTCGATCATCGTCCGCTCTCTGGATTATCGGCATTCTTGCGCTATTTTCTGCCGGATGGTATTTGTACCTTGGCCAGCTTCTCCCGCCCGCATGCTGGGACGCGTGGGGCTACCACCTGACATGGGCCGCCCTTGCGCATCAGGAACGGTTTCTCGGGCCGTTCGATTTCAATAATCCCTATGTTAATTTTTTCCCGAAGAACACGGACATCCTGTTCCTCTGGTCGATCATCGGAGCGGGTACCGACCGATGGGCGAACATTGTTCAGGGCATATTCGGACTGGCCGGAGTCCTTGCGGTTTACCGTCTGGCGAGGATTGCCGGGGCGCGCCCACGTGACGCCGTCGCGTCCGCTCTTCTCCTGCTCAGTGTGCCCGTCCTCATACATATGCAGTGGAAAGCGATGGTCGATCTTGCGATCATGGGAAGCGATGTCCTGGCGATTGCTTTTCTCGCGCGAAAACGCCTGACCATCGCAAGCGCAGTATTGGCCGGGGTCGCCGCGGGATTTATGGTCGGCTCCAAAGGATCGGCCGTATATAATTATTTTGCGCTTTTACTTTTCCTGATCTACCGATGCCTTCCTCTGGGTATGAACGGATTCCGACATGTAAAAGGGCATAAATTCGGTACAGGCCTTGGTGTAATTATCGCTTTTCTCATGGTTTCTTTCGCCTATGGAAGCTATTTTTACCTCCGAAACTGGGTCCTGACAGGAAACCCCACAGGGATGTACCATGTGGAATTTGCTGGAATTACATTTTTTGAGGGCACCGAGGAAACAAGCGTGCATTTCAGCAGGGATCTGCTGTCGGCAACATTATATGATGCGCTCAATTCAGGATCGGAATGGCCAATTGTGCTCGATGGGTTCTATGATCCACAGATGGATTTTTCTCAGGGAAACAGAATCGGCGGGTGGGGAGCGGTCTGGACCGTACTCCTTCTGCCGGCAATACCTTTCGCCCTGATCTGGGCTTTGATCCGGAAAAAATGGCGCGTGATTGCGATTATCGCGGTTTGTCTCCTCCCGTATTTTTTATTCAAGTACAACCACACATGGCTCAGATATCATCTGGTGGTGCTTGCCGCGGGGACAGTCGCGTTCGGATACATACTCAGCCTGCTTGGAAGAACCAGAGTGCGGAGGCTTCTTCTTGCCGCCGCCGGAACCCTTATGGCATTTACCCTTTTTATTTCCGGCGCCCAGATTTCTATTACCCCGGTCGAAATTTCCAATGCAAGAAATCATCCTTATCAGTTAAATAACAGATATGTCAGTTTCGACTCATGGAACGATCCTGTTTTTGCGCGGTCTCTGAATTTGGTTAAACCGGCTGGAACCACTCTGGCGGTAGCAGGTTCGCCGCCGGCAGAAAAAGACCTTGCCTTCTGGAACCAGTATTTTACCAACCGTGTGGTTTGGATCGGATGGGAAGACGATGGGGAGTCATGGTACCGGAAAATAGTCGATTCCGGTGCGGGTTTTGTCTATGTCCCCAAAGATTCCGAACCTGATATATTCGCTCTTTTTTCGCCCTTGTGGTTCTCACTCATCTTTACAAGCGACAATGGGTCAATTTATGAAATAATTTATGAAAAATTAAAGCCTGATGAAGAATGAATAAATCGGATGAAAATTGCCAAAGTGAATTCACATCTGATGAAACCACCCTCGATGTGGCTCCTGATCGGAACAGTGAAATCCCCCCTGACCATTCTGATGAAACCGCGATGAGCGTACTTTGCCCGGAGGAGCTTGTCGCGCAAAAGGGCAAACCCCTGATAGGCCAAAATAAAAAGTTTCGCAGTTTCATTTTCAGCCTGCTGGTAATCGTCTACATTTTTACAGCCATTGCTTCCGGCTACTGGTATCTGTCGCGTCCTGTCAGAAAGGACCAGATCGATAAGGCGTACGTATGGTGGACCGCGATAGCGGGGGTCTATCACATTCCGGTTCCGAAAGACGAACGCTGGGGAGATTAGGCATGCATCATATATAAAGCGGATGCCCAGGACTTGCCCAGGCATCCGGTTCCCTATATGGGGGAAGAAGAGAGACGCGTACTGGATGAACCGTTTAATACGTTTAATTCACCCCCCCTGGAAATTAGATACGGTTCTCAATATTTTTCATATTTAATAATAAAATTTTCCCGGAATTCAGAACGATTCGACAAGTTCTACAAACCTGAAATCGTCCTCGAAACCGTCGAACCCATCCGACTCCAGCGCGCCGTCAAAGTCTGTGTAGCCAAGCTCGAACGCGCGTTCCAGCCAATGAATCGCGTTATCCGGACGGTCGAGCGCGGCATACGATTCCGCCAACCCGTACGCCGTTTGCGGGTCCTCATCGTCGAGTCGCTGCGCCGCAATAAAATTCCCCAGTGCCTCGCCCCAGTCGCTTCGATCCCGCGCGGAGTCGGCAAGAATCCAGCAATCGAGAGATCTGTCCCATGGATATGAGATGTCGGGCTCGTAAAGCGACGCCAGACTCACAACCGCGTCATTCAAATCGTTCCCCGGTTCAAGTTCCGCAAAATCAAGAATTTTGTCCATCGGAATCGCGAAATTGAATCCTTCCAGAAGAAGCATTCCCTTCCCCTGGATAATTCCGATTACCGTTCCGGTATCGAGATCGTAAAGAGGCCCCCCCGAACATCCGAGCGTGACAGCGGCATCGGTCTGCAGAAGATCGACATCGTCACCCGACGAAATGCATCGCAGGCTTGATAAGACGCCCCTTGTCACAGTCAGCCCGCCAAGCCCAAGCTCATCGCCCACCGGATACCCTAGCGTGATAACCGCGTCGCCAAGCCCTGCATCCGATGATGATCCTATCGGCAGTGTCGGAAGGTGAGCGCCGTCGATTTTCAAGACCGCCAGGTCAAGGTTGGTGTCAATAGCGAGAATTTCTGCGTTTTTTTCCGAACGGTTGAACCTATCCGGCCACCCCACAATAATCTGATCGGCGCCATCGACAACATGCGCGTTGGTAAGAACACAGCCGGTCTCATGCACGATAAAGCCCGACCCCTGCGTCCATACATCACCGCTACCCGTATCGGCCAATATCCATACTACAGCCGGTTCGAGTGTGCGTACGACATCGCGAAGGCTCCACGATTCATTGGACGTGGTCGATCGCGCCGGAAATGCCACGCTGATAAACAAAGCAACAAGAATGAGAACAAGAACCCACTGGTAAAACCTGGGATTGGACGTTCTGTATGTTGTCATATATTCACCTCCCGATCAGGCGATGCGTAATAGCGCGTTTTAGAAGCTTCTGAATGGCACGGTAACGCATCGAAATTAATTATATCAATTTATAGCATTATACCATATAATTATGATTCTGGAAAGAGCTGATTTTGCCAGAACACCTCGTTATTAAGCTGTTTTCGGGGTTTGATTATAGCGTTTTATTAAGTTGCCAATTCCGGGAAAGGGGACACCTTGTTTTGCCTGAGGAAAATCTTCAAGTCGTCATAGGCTTTAACAGGCAAAAAAGGTGTCCCCGGAAAATTCCCTAATAACTACGGGGACACCTTTTTTGCCTATCGAGGTGTTCAAAAAAGTCAAGCCTATCATAGGCAAAACAAGGTGTCCCCATTCCTGATACATACTCAATGTTCTTGGTCGTGCATTAGCGCGTACAGCACTCTGCTTAAAAAAGAAGCTCGCTGATGAGGTCAGCGAGCATTCAAAATCGTACTGCATATATTTTGAAACTAGCTCTTATTCTTACTCCTGCGTCCTTAATAGAGTTGGGCGGGCGGCGGATCGGGATGAGGGGGCTGATTTGATAGACGGCGTACTTCGGCAAGGTCTTGCTGCTAGGAGGCGTTCTTGACTGGATTCCCGGATACCGCCACCCGTTAGCCCGTTAAACTCTGCTCATAATATAGTAGGTACAAAGCATTTTGAAAACATCCAATTGAACCCCAGTTTTTGGATACCAGTTTAACTTCCCTTAACCTCCGATTTTCAGTGTATAATGCCCTCAATTCTTCCGATTCAAATTACGAAAATATGACCGATCCTAATCAGCCAATTTCATATCCCGTCATCGTCCGATTTAAAAAAAACGGACTTATGCGCTTTATCGGACATCTCGACTGGCAGGCGCTCGAACAGACAATTTTCCTCAAGGCAGGTTTGAAGCTGGTTGTGAGCGAAGGACCGTCCCATCGCCTGAAATTCAAAACCAGTCCCCCCACCCCTGTTGGAGTCGTGAGCAATACCGAGCTTGCGTATCTTCAGCTCGCGGAGGCGGTCTATCCCGACGAGGTCAAGCGCCGCCTTGCTTCAGTCTGCCCTGATGGAATCGACATGATTTCCGTTTCGAATGCCGCGCTGCTTCCCGGAAAAAATCCGTTTGGCGTAATTGAAGCCTGCCGCTACGAGCTCGATCCCGGCGACGATATTTCTGAGGCGGTTCTTGATGGAATATATTGCCTGCTCGATGAAATCAAATCGGCTGAATTTCCCGTTGAGGCCGATCCCGTTAAGGTAAAACCGTTCTGGGGTAGGATTCTGGAGCTTGAGAGAAATGCAAATAAAATAAATTTACTTGTTAATCAATTAGAGGGCGTTACCTTCCATGCCGCGAAATGTGCTTCGTTCCTTGAAACCAGCCTGGGCCTTGCGCACTATCCCCTTTTTACAAAACTCGATTATTACCGTCTGAAACCAAATAAAAAACGGCTCTTTGCCTCACCCCCTTAATCCCCTCTCCACTTGTGGAGAGGGGATTAAGGGGTGAGGTATCAAAAATAATGTGAGTGGACTTTATCGCCGTATTTTGCGATCTCCCGCTCGATCGACGTTTTCTGCTCTTTCGTAAACGGTCCCGTCAGCACAAGCCTGAATCTGTTTAAACCGATCGAATCGCGGTATGTAACCCCCGAAAGGATCAGCCGGGGCATTTCCGATTCGAACGGCTTGATCTCGCCTTCGTCCGCGAAAAGAATGAGCAGCCTTTCCCCGATCACGATTCCAAGGTTGGTATTTCCTGGCGATGCTTCCCCGCGAAGGAACCGTATCTGTTCGAAAACATTCTCAGGGCACCCGCAGCCAAGATCGTCCGATGCGAATTCCCTGATTTTCTGTAAAAAAATATCAATGTCGTTCAGTAGTCCCTCTATCATCGGAATTGCCAGCCTCCGCAAATTTTACTTGTTCTGCTCGCGTTGAATTGCATCATTGAATAATTTAAATGCCACACCAACAAGGACTCCGATCACGATCGCCATCGGTATCGGATTCGCGATCCCCTGCTGAATCCAGAACACAAAAATGGCCACGGCAAACATCAGGGCGATTCCAAATATGGAATACAAGCCGAGAATTTTAAGCTGCTTTTTTTTCGGGTCCTTTTCCATAATTATTCAAATAATCATTTTGACAGTAAGTGCCACAACGCAGGCTGGTTGACCTGCTCCGCGTACCTTGAGGCAAAATCGACGAACCAGTGCAAGTATACAACGATGGCGTAAACAATAATACCGATAAACGTAAGTATTCGGCTCAGCCACGGTCTTCTTGGCCGGAGGTATATCACCACGAACGCGGCGGCTGTGTTCGCAATAAGTTTAATATATACAAAAACGATCTCCTTATCGTCAAGCAGCATCGCGAACAACGGGTTAAGTTCACCCGCTTCCTCATGATGCATAAGCGTCCACACGAGGTCGGTTATCATTAGGATATACATTATAAAGATATCCATTATCTGCTTATCCCGTCCGATTCGTTCTGCGCGCCGAGCGCTTCAAGATGTTCGAGAGCCTCCTCGTGCATCTGCCCGATTTCCGGCGTTATGAAACCCTCCCCTCTTATTTCCGGGGCGATTTCATAAATAACTTCGAACAGCCTCCAGAACCTTATCGCCAGTTCCGTATTTCCGAGACGTTCATACGTGATCGCGATCAGCCGGTAGCTTTCGAGGTGCGATGAATCGGTCGCGATCGCTCGTTTCAAATATGCAATCGCATCTTTGTATTTTTCCTCATCCCCGTCCTCTTCCGCCCTTAAAAATTGCAGATTCGCCGTGCGGAAATAAAGCTCGGTGTTGTACGGTATCTGCCAGCATGCGTTACGGAGAATCCGGTAGCATTCCTCATACTGCGCTTCCAGTTTGTCCCTTGTATCGAGGTACAACCCCTCCTGCGGCGAGAGTTGGGTTCCATTATCGCGGGAAAGCGTTGATGGATCGATCCCGACCCCCGAAAGCACGCTTTTCTGCCTCGCGACCTCGTCCAGTGTGTTGTTGATGCCTCCTATCAGTTCGTTCAGAAGCTCAAATGTTACGTCGATATCCCCGGCGAAAAGTTCGATCGCGGTCGTAAGCGCATGAATATATTCGAAATGAAGCCCGGCGTCCTTATATATTCCCGCTAGCCGATACATCGCGCGCATCTGGCTCCTGCTTACCGAACTCTCAAACCTCTCGTCCCCCGGAACAAGCCACGGATTGGGAGTCACATCGGCTGGTTTATGGCATGAGCCTACTAACAGCGCCGATAGACAGAGGAATATCAATGATGGAAGTCGCATCCTTTATTAGAATCAGTTTAACATGTTTTCGAAGTGAACGGTAAGTTGATTTTAGAAGCGTCTTTTTTTCCGTCTTTTTAAGTGGCCAAGCGGCTCAGAATATTATAAAATGAAAATCAGGAAACGGGTGCGCTTATTCAGTTCAGGCTTTTTTAAGGAGGATCATGTCTGTAATGAAGCGTTTTCCGGTAAAATCAGCCGCTGTCGGAGTAGTTTTCGGGATGTTTGCGGTGTTTTTTATCGCCCCGGTTATTGCCCAGGAGGGCGCCGACGAATGGGAGCCGAACGATAACAGGCTTCTTGCCGATGAAATCACGGGATTTTCAATAAATGGCGAAATTGGCGAAGTCGAGACTCTCGATACTGAAGATTGGTATGTTCTGACTGGGCAGCAGGGAAATCCCACTGAATTTGTCATAACATTTAATTCTGATGAGCTCGATCTGGACGTGGAGATCTATTCGGGAGAACTCCTTATTGCGACCTTATCCGAGTCTGCCGAATCCAGAGTTATTGAAGCGGAAGTCCCCGACCCATGTTTTATAAGGGTTCTGGCAATAAGCGGTGCGGGAATTTATGAAATCGATATAAATCCGCTCGATGAGGCTGTGTTATGCCAGGGAAAATCGGAAGTAGAGCCAAATAACGAGAAGAGCCATGCCAACATTATCGACCAGCCGATTATTGAGGGTTACGCGTGCATGGGTGACGATGACTGGTTCAGGCTCGATGGTTTCGAAGGGGACAGTCTGACGTTGACTCTAACATATGATGAAGAAACCTGCGACATTGACTGCCTCGTTTATTCGGGAGTTACCCTGCTTGGGGTTATGGATGGGCGATCCAGCCCGGATTCCAGCGATTTCCAGATCGCTGGAGATGTTTATCTCTATGTCTATGCTTTCGAGGGAGAAGGCGGTTATTCCATAGAAATCGGATCCTGATTAATAAAAAGCACTGTAAAATTATCGGGATTTTTATTGACACTATGAGTAAACACGGTAATTTCGTGTTAAAATACCTTCTTAAATACCGAATGCCCGGAAATTGTTTCCGGGGTTCCTTATTTTAAGGATTTATTTCAATCTTTCAGCCTGTCAGCGTCCATTAGAACACGACTGGCGCGGCTTTAAGATGAAAAATCAAAAATATAATGTCAAAGCCACAGACAGGAGGCTTAAATGAGAATCACACTTTCAATCACGCTGGTAGCCCTCGCATTGTTATTCTTTGCGCTGGCCCCGGCAGTAGCCCAGGAAGGCCCGGACGAAAACGAATCCAATGACACCATGAACACCGCCGATTCAATCGATGGACTGACCATAGATGGTGAAATCGGACGTCAAGGCGATCAGGATGACTGGTTCGTACTTCAGGGTCAGGAAGGCTACAATCCCACATTCACACTCACTTATAATGTGGATGATTGCGACGTCGATATGGAAGTCTATAGCGACGACGAGGTTATCGGCTCACTCACTTCTACGGGCAGCCCGGATAGCGGCGAATTCGAAGTCCCCGGCACATGCTACCTTCATGTGT
>JAPKYR010000202.1 GCA_026394215.1 bacterium | reverse complement strand
AATCGAGCAGAAACGCGTTGCTCGGAATTCATGACGGCGCGCTGAAAATAGCCGTAACCGCAGCCCCTGAAAAAGGCAAAGCGAATAAGGCCGTGATCAATCTGCTTTCAAAAATTCTTAAAATTCCGAAAAATTCGATCTCGATTGATTCAGGGGAGACGTCGCCAAACAAAAAAATCACGATTCAGGGAATCACGGCAGACAGAATAAACGAAATTCTCAGGGAGGCGGGTCTGTGAGTCCGGAGATTCGCATAGGCGGAGGAGGCTGGAAAGGACGAAAAGTCCGGACAATTTCTGGCGACTACCGTCCGACAACGGGAATTATCAAAAAGAGCTTTTTCGATTCAATCGGCGATGATATAGAAGGGTCAAGATTTCTGGATTTATTTGCGGGGACAGGCGCCCTGGGAATCGAGGCGCTGAGCCGTGGAGCGGATTTTGTCGTATTTATTGAAAAAGAATGGCGGCAGGTTAAGGCGCTTCAGGAGAATTTGAAAAATCTGGAAGCCGATCAGAAATCGCATGAGATAATCGCGATGGATTATGCGTACGCGTTATCGAAGCTCAGGGAAAGAGATTTGCGATTCGATCTTGTATATGCCGATCCGCCATATGAGGGATTTGTGCCAAGGCAGGTTCTTGGAAATATTGTAACGTCGGGGGTACTTGCCGATGACGGGCTTTTGATTTATGAAACATCGAGCAGGATAGTCCGGGATATTCTGGAAAATGTACCGGAGGAGCTTTATCCTGTTAAAGAGCGAGTGCATGGCGGGACAGCTCTGTTGCATTTTCGATGGAGGAATAAATAGACGGGGACGCCCGAGTTTTTGCCTTGCAGGCTTTGCATGAAATTCTGAATTATCTCAGGCAAAAGCAGGATGTAGGCGGTAAAAATTGTTAATACCTGTTATAATCTCCGCTCTGGAGAGACACCGATGAGAGGAATATATCCCGGGACATTCGATCCGATCACAAACGGACATCTTGATATCATTAAACGCGCTACGCGCATAGTCGACAGCCTTGTTGTGGCGGTCGGGCATAACACGGAAAAAGTCAGAACATTCGGACTCGACGCGCGTTTGGATATGGTCAGGTCCAGCGTGACCGATTGCCCGAATGTCGAGGTAGTGAGTTTCTCAACCTTATTGGTTGAAGCGGCGCGCGAGTATCAGGCGGATGTAATTATCCGGGGGCTTCGCGCGATCAGCGATTACGAGCATGAAGTGCAGATGGCGATTATGAATCGGACGCTTGATCCCGATATAGATACGATAATTATGGTTTCCAGCAAGGAATATTCCTTCATTTCAAGCTCCATGATAAAGGAAATCGCGTCGTTTGGCGGCGATATAAGTCCGTTCGTGCCGGAGTCGGTTTTGAAGTATTTCGATCAGCTAATATAGAAGTGGGAGATCCACGACGATGATCGAATCCCCTGATTTGATTCAAAGGCTTAAAAAACTGGTCGATGAGGGGTCCTCATTCTGGGATTTGTTTGACCGTGCTCTGATATCTCGAAGCAGGGCGATCGAATTAATCCATATGCTTAGTGAATCGTTACCGGTCGAAATGGAGCAAGCGAGAGAAATAGTCGGGTTCAGGGATAAAATTATCGAAGAGGCTCGTCAAAAAGCCGGGGAAATTGTGGATGGAGCTGTCTATCGGAGGTCAGGGCGGGGATTCGGTCGGTGGGGGAGAGTGGAAAAGGATAGATTGTCCTTGACACATCTATTCGGGAGCTTGACAATCGGTGAATACATTATTATACTACCCCAGCCTTCGTTCACGCGGAGGTGATACGTTATGGCATTACCAAAGTATAAAATATCAAAATCAAACTCGAAGACCAGAAAGAGTTCGTGGAAAGCGAAAGCACCCGAACTTGGCACCTGCCCGTCCTGCGGTAAAGCGCGTCCGTCACACACAATATGCCCGCATTGCGGCTTTTATAAGGGTCATCAGTTCAACCCAAGACGGCGTGAAAAACGGGAAGAGTGAGAATATTAAGGAGAAACTATGAACGACGAGATTTACAATAAGCTGAAAGGGATTATTGTGGAGCAGCTTGGCGTGAAGGAGTCCGAAATCTCCATTGACGCCCATTTTGCCGATGATCTTGGAGCCGACAGCCTCGATATAGTCGAGATGATTATGGCAGTCGAGGAAGAATTCAACATCCAGGTAACAGATGAGGAAGCGGAAGCCCTCGCGAAAGTATCTGATGTCGTGAATTTCATCGAGACGCACAAGGGGTAATACGCTGACTTGAGAATTAGCTATCCGTAAAAACAGAGGATATATGTCCTCTTTTTTTAATTTAGTAAAAGAATTGAATTCTGGCGCCTACGTGGCATGCGCTTCCCGAGGCTGTTGAAAAATTATCTGTTTGCTGTAATTATGTAGGACATGCTTTTCAGCTTGTTATTGAATGCCAGCAATCATCATGGCTTCAGTAACAAGCTGGAAAGCATGTCCTACATAAATTAAATTAAAATCCACTATTTCAACAGTCCCTTCCCGCACATGTTGTTATGATCGCGATACCGGATCAGATGCGTAGACTCGCCGCGAGTACAGGTAATACGCGAGTCCAACAGCGGCGAGGACCAGTCCAAGCATAATTGCGTATGGGGGTTGGAGTCGGGTTTGTCCGACAAGTGCAGGGTCAAGGTAGTATCTCAGATAATACACCGCGATTCCTGTTCCCGCCGATCCCGCCGTAGCCGCGACAGTCTGCCGTGCCGCAACGGATAGCGGTTTCCGCTCGGTGTAAATTCCGAAAAATAATGTGACCATGCCGATGATCGGGGAGGTTATCCCGTATTTTGTGATGCATATATCCGCGCAGCCGAGAGCGATAAGGATTCCGGATACCATTTTCATGAGGCTTGATCGGCTGGTTTTCCGACCTCTCAATGCCATGAGGTGGGTAATCATTACCCCTGAACTTGCGAGGCATCCGACACTTACCGCCGTCACGGACATATTGGTCAACCCGAACCTGTAAAGGAGAAACGCAGCATTGCCGATGATGACAAGCGCGATTGTCCAGACCGCGAACGCGATCCGTCCGGAATTCCGCCTGATGAGTTCGGGTTCGAGAAGGGCATAGCCGGCGATCTTGGCGTAGCCGACAAAACGCGTGACGGTAAGGAGGCTTGTAATGAGGATGATTGAGAGGCCGAAGTCATCGGGACGTATCACGAGATTGATATTGGGTATGCCGAAAATAAGCGCGGTGACGGAGTAAATCATCAGGAAAAGCGCGCTTCTCGTGCGGTAGCGTTCGAATGGTTTGGACGGTTGTCCCATATGCCGGGGATATGGTAGCACTAAGTGGGGGAAAAGGACAAATATTTACATAGCAGAGGCCAATTCCACTTGAATTTATTTATTTTTTTTTACGGCTTGGCAGGAGCTTCGCCCTCCCGGATAATATTTATTAACAAAGGCGGATTAGATTTATTCCTCATACACAATCGGGATGGCGATTACGGTTACCGCGATGGAGTGCTGTTCGAGGTCGCCATGGTCGACGGTGACATCGGTTGTCGGTTCATTGGAGGTCAGCATCAAATACGCGCGGAGCGGGCGTGCAGAATCCGTTCCGGGTAACGCATACTGCGCCTGAAGGACCGGAATCGAAGCTACAGTTTCCTGCAGACGGGCAAGAGGGTAGGGGACATTTTGATCGTATTCGGTGATACTTGCGTTGCGCGAGAAATCGAATACTTCAGTCTCTCCCGTGGCAGGTTCGCCGAAAAGGCCGGGGTCTCGGGCGATATCCTCGCCTTCGGTAAGGTCCTCATCGATAATAAAATTCCCATCGTGCTGGCCGAAAGCCTTACCGATAGTTAACAGGCTGGAATTGACGATAAGGTTCGAACTAAGGACCGGAAACGGCACGGTCGCATCGAGATAGATATGCGCGTGGTCGGGTCCGACTGTAAGTTCCCCGGTTGCGAATAGCTCCGGCTCCGTCCGTCGAAGCATGAAAAGCCGCTCCTGAGGATACTGGTAGGAAATATATTCAATTGGTAGATTAGGCAGGCGGATAGTGTCGCCCTCTTCAATAGTGATATTTTCGTATGGCCACGATGTCGGGTCGGCGATTTCGTCGAGAAGAGCCGGATTGTGATGAAATTCAACCGTATGCGGAACCGATGTCCGCGAATTGTATACCATGCACGTATAGACATTGGTCGCGCCGATGGCGTTGTATTCTTCTTCATCGCGAGCGAGAGCGTCGCACCAGTACAGAGTAGCATTGTTTACCGCGACCTTATCGGATTTCGGGATATTTCTTCGTGTAAGCGTGAATCCGGTAAATATTACCGACCAGATAATAAACAGCACGAGAATCAACTGGCCGCGGCCTTTCGCGATTATCACCAGAATTGGAAGCCCGAGGAGGTATATCAGGGCAGGCCCGAGTGCGTCGAGCCACCTGATTACTCCGGTATTGCTGTTGTATATCGATCCGCCCGAAAAAAAGTCCTGGATCTGTTGTTCCGATTGGTTGCGGAAAGCCATAATGGAATCGTTTTGAAGGTCCCTTGCCGGAATCATCGGATTCAGCAGTTTGTGAGTCGCGAGAAGCCGTATGGGCCTGTCTTCTGCGGTTGGGGAATTGGAAAATGGGTCATATGATGCAAAGGCGGCATGTCCGGCGCCAAGAAGGCGGGTAGTTAGAAGGGGGGCGCCGATTGAATCTGCGTTAAGTAAATAGAGCGAATTTACCGGATTGACTTTCAGAACCCGGTAGTTATCGGGCGGCGTCCATTCCGGATTTATTTCAATATTTATACCTGCAGATTGTCCTCCGCTATCTTTTACTACATCAGTTTCTTCGCCGGCGACACTTATGCTGTATTCATCGCCGGAATAATTCGACACGGGACTTTCGTTCGTCTGCCCGCTCAGATCCCTTCTGATCCCTCTCTCATATTCAAAAAATCCCGATGAAAATTTTCCCCAGTATTCTTCGCCGGGAAGTACGGAATCGGCGGCATCGCTGAATTGAGCGTAAGTAATTAAGGCTGTCTCTCCGGTCGGCTCGACATTCAGGATAGGATCGGAAGCCCAGCCATCGACCGGATCGTTCCCGTCGCTGTAATAAATCAGGATATTTCCGCCATGGCGGACGTATTCGAAAATCATGTTTCTGACTTGTTCGTCAAGGGAGAGCCATGTCGAGATATTTGTCGTTATCAGAGTAACTCCCAGCATTAGGATCGGATTTTTGGGAAGTTCGGACGGGTCGAGGACTGCGGTAAAGATTTTCGGGGGAAAGGAACCAAACCCAGCCGCGGAGCCTGTTCCATCCGATAGCATCACAAACGGTCCCGGATCGGCACCGACCGAGAGGCCGTCAAGGTTCGAGGAAGGTTCGCTAAGGTGCACGATGAGCGAGTCGGTAAGCTGAATCATCTGCATATGCAGGATTTCGCGAAGCAGCGGTTCGCCATTTTCAAGAAACAGGCTGATCGTGATATCGCCTGCCTGCTCATAGTATGCGCCATAGCAGCCGATCTCAATTGTCCGGCTTGTCCCCGGCGCTATCGTAACGGGGCTGTTATAGAATGTCGGCGGCACCCATGATCCAAGGTCGGCGGACAACCATCCATCGAGCTGTTCGCCATCGTTCTTTATGGTGATCAAAATCGGGGTTGGCGATTGAGTTTTGTAGAAACCGTCGAATCCGACAGTACCTGTAACGATAATGTCGTCAGGATTAACCTCAGCCAGTGCAGGGATGCAGAAGCTTATTAACAGGAGGAGTGAGAAGATGACCAGGGATGTAAATCTTTGGTAATTAATTATAACCTCACCCCTGACCCCTCTCCATAAATGGAGAGGGGAAAAGGCGAATATGAATATTTTATTTATTAATCTCATTTAGGTATTTCCTAGCCTCATCCCCCTCTCCATAAATGGAGAGGGGGATGGGGGGTGAGGTTTTTTCAACTGTACCTTGCACGGCGATTCTGAGGGATCGCCAGAAGGTGTATCGTAAATATTACCACCATTAAAATAAAATGCCAGACGACCATCGACCATGCCGTCACGACAATATCGTGCGCTTCGGGAGGAATCAGCACGGGGTCCATGATGCTGCGAATCAGATAAAAAGCCCCGACAACCATCCAGACAATCGGCGCCCTGAATTCGATGCGGGATATATGTTCCAGAACAAGCGATGTAAACCATGAGAGAGCCCCTGCAAGGAAGATAAGGTCGAGGACCGTGACAATAAGCGCAGACGGGTTCCGGAAAGTGGGAGAAATTGCGAGCAGGGGAAGCGCGAGTGTCAGGAAGACCAGATATAAAACCAGGCCGGCAAGCGGGAGCAATCCGCGGATATTACTTTCAGAGACAAATTCAGCCATCGACGGGATTTTCGTGTTGGTCCAGTAAATAATCGCGGAAGGGATCATGAAAAATCCGGCGATCGACAGCATGGAGTGTGCGTTGAAAGGGCTTGTCGAGGGGGTCAGAAGGCTGAAACCGAAGGGATCGAAAAGGTGGGTTGGGTCGCCTGTGAATTGAGATCGTTCATCGGCGAATGCGATCAGGCACACAAGAAAAAGGAAAAAAGCCATAAGCCATGCGGGCTGAGTATATATCCCTCGGATAAGGTAAATAACTACGCTGAACGGCGGTTCCGTTTTATTTTTCATGATCCGTTATTGGTCGACCAGGATTCCGTTGAGCGAAATTATGTCCTCATCGACATTTGGATTCCCCTCGATTTTCATCAGGAGGGTGCGTCCGTCGGGCGCGAGGAACCGGGATACATCCGATAAGCTAAGCGTAAGGACAAATCCGTTTTTTTGCAGTTTCGGTAAAGGCGACCATGAATTCAGTACATGATCGAATGCCCAGAATAAGAATAAACCGCCCGCTTTTCCCGCGCCGACGGTGACATTAAGCGATTCCGGGATATCCGCGGCGTCGGTAATGGGCGGGAAAGTTACGCTGTACAGCATTTCGCCGTCCTGAAGCTGGAGGTCGCCGTTCTGCAGAATAGAGGAATCTCCCGCCTTTATCCCGATAATGTGGTACGAAGCGTTATCGATATCGAAAGTCCCCGAAACATTTTGCAGCGGAATATGGACGAGAACGAGGGTCTGTTCGCGAAGCGAGCGCACTCTTGGGTTCGAGATCGGCCTGTCGGAAGTCCCGGTAATGAAGCCCGCAAGCACAATTTCGTTCATGGGTGAATTTTTCTGCCGCCGCGATTCGAAAATGTCGATCGCGAGATTCCTCAATTCATTTTCTTTAGGCGAAAGCCTTGCATCGACGGAGGTCCCGCGATCCGGGTCGTTGTTTCGCATATCGAGGAACAGATCGAAACCGTATGTGCCATTGCTCAAATAAGATTCTGAACTTGATTCAAGATTCTGAGTGGAGTATCCGCCTCTTGTGTAATAGAACAGCCATGGATTTTCAAGCATGTAAATCAGGGAAATGTCGAGGTCGCCGGCCAGATGGTTTCCGCTGAAGGAGACATTATTCGCGGTTACGGTTCCGGGATTCGGTGTGACGCCTTCGGATTGAAAATGTCGTTCCGACCATATGCGGATATACGCGTTGTCGGTATATGCGAGGCTTTCTTCGCCGTCCTGCACAAGAGTCAACGGATCGTCCTGGGACGTTTGATCCGGAGTGCCGTACATTGGCGCTGAGATCGACGGGATTTCCAGGCCGCGGATCAAGTCGTTCTGGTCCGAGAGATGTATGTCGTAATGTCGGCTTGCGGGGCTGAAAAGACCGAAATAACTGGTCTGCCATCCCAATCCATATTCGGGGTATGCATCGACGACATTTACGCGCGTCAGAAGGAGTTTATCACCCTTTACTTTATAAGCCCATGAATAGGTGAGAATTACGAAAACCGCGACAACAAGCGGGATTGTGTACCATAACCACTCTCGCCGCCTCATTTTAAGCAGAATGAAATAATTTATCGGACCGACCAGCAGAATGTACGCTGCAAGGAAAAGCGTAATAGCCCCAAGCCCCGGAAGTGCAGTCAGGTTATCCGTTTGCATGACGTTATCGATACTTTTTAATATATTCAAAAACGATCTTTGGACGAATTTCTGTTCCTCCTGAGGCGAGCCGCCTCCATAAAATGAATACGGGTTATAACTCGGGTCCTGTTTGAAAATATATTCAGGGCGATCATCGACAGATTTCAGATAGCCCATCATAAACGACATATACTTGTCGAGGCCGGTCGGGGCGACGGTTTTCAAGGCTTGAAGATCGAGACCGGAAAGGAGAATATCGCCTCGCCCGAAACTTATGTACTGGAGGATCGGGACATCGCCCTCGGCAAAAAGTGTCTGAGCATCGCTTTGTGGAGTATAGGTTACGGGGAACGAACCCGGTACCGGCGTATTACCCGTGAAACCGGGAATAGCACTGAGAGAATTCAGCGTGGTCCTTATAAGGGGCTCGGTGATGACGGATGGGCCAATCCAGTCGCCGCCATCGACTGCGCCGGTCAGAAATGAGCTCTGGTAACGGACCGGATCGTCGCCAAGCCAGACAATAACCTGTCCGCCGTTTAGAACCCATGCCATCAAAGCAGTCATCTGTTCTTCAGAGAGCTCGTAGAATCGCCGCGAATTGAGTATCAGCCCGGCAACCCCGTCGTATCCTTCCGGGCGGTCCGGAAGGCTCGCAGGACGTACCCATGCTGTTATAACTCCGCAAGGCGTATACGGTATTGCTTGGTCTTCATCCGATTGCTGGGAGCCATAATAACCGCTGTTAATCGAGAATGTTTCTTCTGCGACTAGCCCGGAAATATCCGTGAATGATGAACCGTTGGGGAGGGTAGTTCCCGCGAGAAAAGTAAACGCCGCCCCTTCATCTGCTACTTCGACCCAGAGCTGGTCCTCGTCCATAAGGAAATTCAGGTCGATGGTTTCGGTCAGAAGCGGCACTTTCTCCACATATTGCACATAAATGGACGGAGAAGGATCTGAGTTGAGGATGTACGGGTAGAGGACGTATGTTTTTCGCGAATTTGAAGGGATGTTGCATTCCGCCTTAAAAATAGCGGAGAGGGGCTGAAGGGGGTCCTGGCTGAGGATTCTTATTTCTCCGGTACGGCTGGGACCTGTGTTTTCAATCGTCACAGTGACCGGAAAATATCGCGTCCTGTAAATGTAGCGCGAAAGGCCGAGACTGACGTCCATTGTCAGGCCTTCCTCGGTCGAGCCGGTCAGAGTATCTTCCTGCTGTGCAATTCGTTCTTCCTGGGCCACACTTAATTCGTTCGGTTCGGTTTCAACATCGGTTCTGCCCAGGTCTATTGGACCCACCGCATACGAATTTGCAGGGATGAGGAGTATCAGAAGCGCGATCGATAACGCAATGATCAGAGATCGGCTGAGCCGGATATTATCTGGCTTGAACATAAATTTTGCCTGGCAGGAGAACTTCATACGCATATCCCTTTTTTCCCCCATTGCTCCATATGTCTTCTAAGACTGAATCGATCCGGGCAAGTTCACGGGCACATCGAATTTAAAAAGGTCAATTGAATTTATCAAAAAATAATTTAGTATATATATCAGACGATGTGGTCCTTATGGTGAATGTTGCACAGTGGGGGAATTATATACCGGGGCAAGAATAAATAAAACCTAAATGCATGGAACCCGAATCGTGGCATGCGACTCCGGCGCATGGGGCGGAAAATGCAAAAAAAAACATGTGCCGGAGTCGCAAGCCACGGAAGATCATGCGCCGGAGTCGCATGCTACGGAAGATCATGCGCCGGAGTCGCATGCTACGAGCGGACAGAATGTCCGAATAGGGGTATATTGTCTAATTATATTATTCGATTAAGTTTAAATTGTAATATAATACCCTCTCACAACCCTGTTAATAATAGGGATAGCGGCATTTATGAAATAGAAGTCATAATATGATATATGGCACGATAACTGCATGAGACGCACAGTATGTTAGTCCGCAAGGAGTGCGATAGATGAAATATTTCCGACCGATATCAGTCATTTCAATATTAATCCTCATAGTATCGATGAACGCATGCGGAAGCGGGGACCCGGCAGTCAACTCGCTAAATAATAATTACAGCTCCGATCTGGATAATATGAATCTGAATACCGGTAATGTCGGGCTCGATGGCCTCGTGGTTGACAATTGTCAGGAATCTGCAAAAGTACTCCCGGGCTCATCGCATCTGGTTACGGTACCGTCGAATCCGGACGGATCGGGCTTTCACGCGACTTGCTCCGCTGGATCATGGAGGCTTGACGGGGGGATGGTCGGGAATGAGGCTGAATCGGTCGATGGATCGTTCGAATGGGTAGCGCCGGCGAATGAGGTCGAAGCGCAGCTTATTATCAAACCATACGCGGCAGCGAAGGATGATTTATACGGGCTGGTAGTTATTGTCTCAGTGAATCCAGGTGAGATTGATCTGTCGCAGGACGAACCGGTACATGAAATAATGTTCACCGATATGGCGACCGGTTATTCGGCTCCCGCGGCGGAAGGCGAGCTTTTAGTGAAACTGACTCCGCAAGCGTCTATTACGGAAATATTAAGTTTAAGGACGGCGCAGGATTATCGCGTTATTGAACGAATTTCAAGGGACGAGCCGATTTTCAGGATGAAATTCGATCCCGGTGTGGACCTGAATTCGGCGATGCAGGAAATCGCGGCTGATTCGAGGGTCGAAGTTGTCGAGCCGAATTATTTCGCTTATCCGGCGATGCAACCGACCGATCCTATGTACAGTGAAAAGTTTGAGTTTCCGAAGATCGACGCGGAACAAGCATGGGATATTGAAACCGGATCGTCGGAAGTCTGGGTTGCTGTCGTTGATACAGGCGTCGACCGGAATCATCCCGATCTTGCCGGGAATGTTGTTAATGGCGCGGATTTTGTGTCAGGCGGCGATGGTTACGGCGGCGAGACTCCGGGCGATGGAATCGATAACAACGATGACGGATACATTGATCAAAATGTCGGCCACGGGACACATGTCGCGGGAATTATAGCGGCGGAAGCGAATAACGGCGTCGGGGCATGCGGAATAGCGTTTGACGTAACGATACTCCCATTGAGAATATTTCCATCGAATGGCGATACAGGCGCGACATTTTCCTCAATAATAGACGCGGTGAATTACGCTTCGAATGTGGCGAATGTCAAGGTGATAAGCATGTCGATCGGGGCGACATACGAGTCAAGTCTGCTTCAAAGTACAATAAATACCGCATGGGCAAAAGGCAAGGTCATAGTCGCAGCAGCGGCGAATGCAAATACAAACCAGCCGTATTATCCGGCAGCTCATGAAAATGTTGTCGCGGTAGCTGCACTCAGTAAAAACGGCCAGAGGGCGAGTTTTTCGAATTATGGCTCCTGGGTGGATATTTCAGCATACGGGACGGCGATTTTCTCAACATTTTTCGACAACGATTATAAGTACCTCATCATGATATTCTCGATCTTATTCTTTTTCCAATTGTCCTGAACGGATTTTTTATTCGCTATCATGACCGTGACTGATTCAAATACCGTATCTATGATCTTCAGGTTATTGGCTTTAAGTGAAGATCCTGTTTCGATAGATGATGCCGAAAGTAGCGGGCACTCGAGCGGTTTCGGTCTGGAGCGATTATAGATAAAAAAATAGAAAGATAGAAATTTGTTTGATACGAAAAACTTCAGGAAATGAGGACGAAAAGATGAACGACAATAGAATAATTATGAGCCTTGGGGCATTTATACTTTGCATGGTTTTCTGCCTTCAGGCATCGACGATAGGATGTTCCAAAAATAATGCAGCCGATGATGAATCGGCAGGGGCATCGACAAATCAATCCGCATTTTTCAGGGACAACGAAGCGGAGTCGAATGAACCCATAGAATGGGCGCCGGTTGCGGATAATGTTTTCGCGCAGGTGATCGAGATGCATGAGGACGATCCGATATCGATTCAAGCTATCGACAGGAATGTCTCAGGCCCGTCGGCGGTCCGATGCGTGATTGAATCACTCGATGGAAATTCGGTAACAAGAGATTTATTAAATGGCTTCTATTTACTTTACAGCGATTTTCCTAATCAGAATACTTATATAGTCGAACTTAATGGGGATTCAGTCCGGACGACATGGGATAATCTTAAAAACTTTGCGGAATCAGGATACACGTACGACAGTTCGGATTTAGACCTCGACTGGTACTGGGGGATGATTGTCAGTGAACCGGTCGATGATTCGCCGGATGTAGGGGTTCCAACGATCGAAGTGCAGTAAAAGCGCGATTAATTTTAAATCCGAAAAATTCGGGTTCAAGCCCTGAAAATACATTTTCTGGAGCCTCGGCGCGGAGATATCCGCGCTTTTTAACTTCATTTTTTCTGTAAGGAATACTTAACCATGGTTGACAGAATGCCCGTCAGGTTATAACATTATAGGTGGTACTGGTGAAATTTATGCCGGTCACTCCTCAAACACGTATCCATGTCCCGAACTCCGGTACAAAATCTGGTGTGCTAATATATTTTTAGTTGCTTTAATATAATATCAGGGTCGTATCACAACCTGGAGGCTATTAATGCCCGTTGAAAAATCCGTGGAATCCAGAAGACAAAACCCAATGCTGCAAGTGCTCACATGCATAATAGTGCTTGTGATGCTAATGACGGGTTGCGGTAAAAAGGGCGGCGTAAATCCAGCCCTTCCCGGTGTCGATTCCGACAATCCCGCTCCGGAATCCCAGTCGCTCACTGCGGCTAGCGATTTCGACTATCCCGATTCGGTTCCCGGCGCGCACGGGGGCAAAGCAATGTGGGGATACTGGGACATTTCATGGACTGAGGAAAATGGGTTTGAAGTTATTCCGCTCAGGGGAATCGAGTATACGTTCAATATTAATACATTCATCCAGCCGCCGGTTAATCCGCTAAGTACGTTCCAGATCAAAATGATCGATATGGAAAAACTCCTTCTGACCGGAGAGGTTGAGGTTGAGTTGTCGATCAAGCACCCATTCCCTAATATGGAGCAGTTCACAGCATTCGATCTGATCGGCGTCATTTACGGAACCGGCACATATATAGCCGGATCGAATACCGATATTATCTACGCGAATCCGGCTGTCGATCCGGTTCTGAAAAATGCCGATGGATATACGCGGTGGTTCAATCAGTCGGAATTCCCGAAGGAAGGAATTGTCGGGTACACCGAAGGCGCGATGGGGAACCAGGATCAGACATGGGGATCGACGATCAACCCCTACAAATATTTCGCGCATGGTATTTATCCAACGCAGTCTGTAACGAACTATTATCAAAGTGCAGCGGCGGTTGCCAATCGCGGCGCGTTCCGGACAACCGATATCCCGTCCAGAGATTACAAACTTGATTTCCCGATTGTCAACGGGCATCTGGACGTCAGGTTCCAGTACGCGTTTATCGTCAGTTGGGTGGAACCTGCTCATACACCCCCGATGAGTATCCCCGACGACTTTCCGGCGGAAGCAAATATGCAGGAAGCTTTCGCATGCGATATCTCGACGGCAGGAAGCACGCTTTACTGGAACGATATGCATGACAGCGGCGGGAATCTTGTTCTGACGCTTGAGGTTTTCGACTGGCAGCTTATGTCGGGGAGCGGTGGGCTTGTCGGGCAGATCAGTAAGGTCGTGCTTGACAGCCCCGATGAATTCATCAATGGCGGTAATGCACTTACGTTCTATCCGGGAACCTGGACCGAATATGCCGGGACGGACCCAAACTCGGTGAAACTGGTACTGAATGTCGATCGCGTACAGCCACAAGGGCCTTGTCCATATGACAATGACGTCCTTATTACGATCGTGACGGGAGAAATGGGAGATTACTCGAATGGGCTTTCATTTCCATATCCTCACAACGGAGTTCTCTCTGGTTACGCTCGATTATTCTATGATATGGGAAATATTTGCAACGATCCACCTATTCTTGAGTTTGTAAACTGCCCGGAGAATGGCACGTTCGATGTAAAAAATATAACGATTTTGTGGCAGGGCGAAGATGATATAACACCGAATAAACTCCTGGATTACAGGTATAAGCTGGATGCCGAACCATGGAGCGACTGGCAGACTGACAAGACGCAGACAAACCTGGAGAACCTGTCGGAAACGAACCATATATTTCAAGTTGAATGCAGGGATTACGACGGGCAAATTACGCATGCACAATGCCAATTTCTTGTGCATGTACCGCCGTTATCCAATCCGCCCAAGGTAAGTTTCTCCAATTGCACACAGTACATACATATTTCGGACGATACAACCCCCATTTCCCAGATGAAAGTTCGGTGCAGTCTGGACGCGGGCATATGGGTGGAAAAGCCGGTTGGCACAACCGCACTCGATTACTACGGTCTTGATCCCGATATGTACCATGAAATAATCGTGGAAGTTGAGGATAAGGACGGCTACAAAAACCAGGCCGTATGCGATTTCAGCGTGAATTTCAACCCTACCGTCGTGATTGATAATTGCCCGTCGCAGGATCATAACTCAACCACTATTACATTCCAGTGGTCGGGTGGGGATCCCGACATGGATGTTCTGAATTACGAAACCAAGTTGGATACCGAGCCATGGATCGACCGCGGAGGATCAACTCAGTTGATTATTAACGGGCTCTCATCCGGCAACCATGTATTTTATGTCAGGGTGACTGACGGAGTGGACGGATCGAGCCAGGCACAGTGTAATTTCAGGGTCAATCTACCGCCGACAGTAAATATCACGAACTGCCCGGTTTCGGATCTGCACGCCTTTTCATATACGTTTAACTGGAACGCAAGCGACGATATGGATAGTGCGATAACGCTTGAATATAACATTGAACTTGACGGATTCTGGCAGGGCTGGGTCAACGGAATTTCAAGTTATTTGTGGTCGCCGATGACATCCGGCTCGCATAATTTCTCAGTCAGAGTGCGCGACAGCGGTAATCCACAGCAGTGGGTCGAGGATACATGCAGCTTTGACGTTAACATGGCCCCGAATATAGTTATCACGAACTGCCCGGCCAATATCGTAATGGCTGATAATTATACTTTCAACTGGACGGGCTCCGACGATATAGATGGCCCCGGGTCGCTTTCATACTCATGGCGAATCGACGGGTTGGCATGGTCGGCATGGCAGATCGGGCTGCTGTCGATAAATGTCGGGGGTTTGACGGATACTACGCACGTTTTCGAGGTGGCGGTGCAGGATACCGGAATTCCGCCGTTGACATGCCATGGACCGCCTGATGTCTGCGCGGTATGTAATTTTGCGGTAAATGTCAGTGCAGCGATTCTTCCGGGCGATGTTCCGAATTTCCAGGCGTCGGACGGCGACCTGACGATTCCGGAGTACAGGAAAGTCCTTCTGACATGGAACACGCCAACGGGTGTAGTCGACTGGTACGATATCGATCATTACAATTACACGGCGGGAACCGGCTGGGCATGGGATCCGCTTGTATCGGTACCTGGTGGCACGCTTCAATATTATGATACCAACGCCCGTTACAGCGGACCTGTCGACCCTATCAACTATAGGATAAAAGCCAGAAATACAAGCGGAAGTTCGGTTAACTTTGGAACGGATACCGGCTACCCGAGACCCCGTGAAGTCTATCTTGCATTCTGGTGTGCGCTGGACGGTTCTGGTAATCAGGCAACGACATGGGCAAGGGCCGCGGCTGATTTCAACGATACGAATGAATTCTGGAACCAGTATGGTATAAAATTCGAGCTGGTGCAGAACTCTTTCAACTGGGTGACCAATACGGCATACTGGAATATTTCTGGCGGTGGTGAGGCAGTCCTCATGCACGCCGATTACGGCTGGAACTTCCCGAAAGCGATTAATGTCTATTATGTCAACCAAACATCTCCAGGCCAGACCTGGGGTGCATTCTGCATGGTTGAATGCCCGGGCAGCTGGCACAATACGCAGAATGTATGTATCGTTGATGGTTCAGCAACACGCGGGACGCCACCGAACGAGTATGAGATCGTCCTTGCCCACGAACTTGGCCACGGGATGGCAAGGTTCTGGGATGAGTATCTCCTTGACCAGTTAGGCAACGGTAATTATACAGGTGGGGATGATGGGACATCTTGTGCAGCTGACGATACCTGGTGCACAGTTCCGCCAAACACACCATGGTTGTTCTGCGATGATACCGCTACTTATAACGGGCAGTTGATGTGGTACTCGTTCGCTGCACCGATTTCCAGTTTCGATATTATGGACACTCAATGGGACTGGCTTGACTGGTGGATAAGAAATTACGAGGGAAATTATCCGTATCCATGACGCTCAGTTTTCGTAAATTCAGGACAAATTTGAAAAGACAAGTCCTATTATTGAGAAAAAGGTGAAAATATGAAAACAGGAATATATATTTCAATATTATTAATGGTGCTTGCGATGCCGCTTGCGTCAAGGGCTATCGACCAGACGAAAATCGATAATATGATTTTCTTTCTTATGCAGCCTGAAGCGAATCCATGGGGTGACGGTATCGTTTTCAGCGATTCCGAACTGTATGAAGGCCTTGAGACGATTTTCCAGCAGGCTGTGAATGACGGAAATACGGACCTTGAGACCCGGGCTGTCTGGGCGATGGGCGAAACCGGTATCGGGATTTTCGATACCTCAATAATCAGCGCATACGATGTTGCGCCGGAGACGGTACTATATTCGCTTGGAAAAATCCCATCGGAGGCCGGAGTTGAACTGTTGATTTCCGCCCTCGACGATGACGATATGTTCGTGCGCGAAGCTGCCGTGTGGGGGCTTGGCAAAGTCCCGTACAATTATGGGCTGGAAGATTCGCAGCAGACTGCGATCGACGCGTTGAATTTGCGACTGGCAGTTGAGGATCAGGAATTTATAACGCAAATGATCAATGCTGCAATTGTTTATATCCAGACTGGTGTAGTAACAAATGCGGCGTTTGAAGAAGATACCGATACCAACTAAGGTTTTAAAAAAACAGGATTTTGAATACCCGGATTTCTGTCCGGGTGTTTTTTTATTCGGGGCTTGCGAAAATATCGATTTCATCAATGGTTGATATACTGGTACTTTCTGTTTCCAACTCTTCGCCGCCAACAGTCGATACTGCGGAATCCAACTCAATTAATGCAGGGGTTTCTTCAAAGCGATTGGATTCAGCATTCTCAGACGGGACAAATAAAGGCAGCACACTTATCTCCAGGCTTGTTTCATCCCAGACGAATCCGATTCCGGGTTTTGAATAGTTACCGGAGAGGTTCTCCCACCAGTCAAGGATTTCGCCGGGATTCATCCGCATTTCCATCGTGGTTGGATTTTTTGTGCCGTACAGGTATTCCACGTACCAGTCGTATTTTAATGGAGAACAACTCGCGCCTTTCCAGAGGAGCGGATGATTAACCGTGAAGATGGTCGTATTTTCCGGAAGGTTTACAGTGTAAGTCTCCATTACGGTATTGATTCGAGATGCGATTTGTCCGGCCTCCAGCCATGTTACGTTATTCCGGTGAAGGGTCAAGCCCGATACCGCAAGGATCATGATTACGAGTGCGACCGTGACATTTTTAAGGATAGGACCTGCCCTTAGTCCTGAATCCACCGCGACACCGATCCATAACGCGAATCCGGCAAGCGGAATGTATAAAAATCTTGAGCAATTCAGGGAATCCTGGACACCCCCGATCGGGAGGACAGGAAGGATCATGATTATTATCCAGAAAATACCACCGATGATAATCGCGAGATCAGTCTCATCGGTTTTAAGCGCCTTTCCTATCGATTTGTACAAAGAAATCGCAAGCCCGGCCCAGAAAAAAATGCCGATAGCGGCCAGGCCAAATCGAAATACAACATTCCATACGGGCCAGAGGATTCTCGATACGGGGCTAAATAGCATTTTTAAATCGGCAGCGAATAAATTATGCATGAGAGCGGAGACCGGGACGTAGAAATAAGTCGCCTGATTTGTCTGGTCCGAATAGCCGCCGATATCGCCGAAATACCACAGTCTGAATCCGATTATTACAACTACTATCGCCGCAAAGATGACATACCACTGCCAGAGCCAGCCTGTTCCGGTACCCCATTCTTTTCTCGTTTTTAAATTAAGGATGGTGTCGATTATCGGAAGGAGCAAAATTCCTGCCGCTGCGTTTTCCTTGGATAATATGCCCATGAAGAAGAAGATTAACGCGGGAATCATCCAGCGCAGATCGTTTCTAAGCCTTGAAATGGACCACATATGGAGGGTCAGGAGGGTGAATGTCGCTGCGAGGAGGTCGAATCGTCCGCTGACCCATGCAACCGGTTCGGAATTCAGGGGATATAAAGCAAACAACATTGCCGCCACTGCGGAACCGGTTTGTTTCAGACCGAATCGTCTCAGAAGGAAAAATAAGAGAAGCGCGTTCAGTGAATGAAGAAGGAGATTCGTCAGGTGAAAACCGATTGGGTCGTCGCCCCATATTATAAAATCGAGCCTCAGGCTGATTATACCCAGGGGCCTGAAGAATTCAGGGATGGATAGTTCGCCGCCATGCATCAGCGCGGCTTTCGCGAGGAAGTCGCTTATCGAAAAATTGAATGCGCTGTGATAAAGGTAGTCGTCTGATACAAAACCCACACTGAGGGTTGGCCAGAAAATCAGGAGTGGTATGAGAAAGACGATCGCAGGAATCCATGCTTTACGGAAAATTGACAGGATTTCGTTCCAGGCCCTTGTCGAACGCGGCGGGGGAGGGGATTCAGGCTGCCTGAAAACCGGACGCTTTTTTCTTACCGATGATACTTTCATTGTTCAAAGCGATCCCGCTACATGCGTCGGGACAGCAATACTGATTATATCGGCAATTTAATTAAATTAGAAAACTGGAAAAGACGAAAAAGGGGAGACAATCCTATATAGGAATGATCACATCGTCTATTTTAACCGCATATAAAGCGCCGTTATCGAGATTTATAATCAGAGTGCCAACAGAATTAAGGTTTCCCGCAATACCCGTAAACCCGCTTTTTTCAACAATGCCGCGATCCCTTGTCGATGCGGCGTCCGGGAATATTTTTACTCTCATTCCCTTATAGAAATTCACACTGTTGAATTTATCGCTCAGTATCTCGAAATTCTCGTCCTTCGCCAGACGCCACAGATTCTCAAATTCCAGAAGCCAAAGTCCAAGCAGGCGGTGGCGAGATGTTTCTTTTCCCGATTCGGCGAAAACGGTGGTTCCGGGGGTGAATGTATCAACCGCAAGGTCATCGGAATTTGAATTTACATTGATACCGATCCCGCAGATAACGGCGTCAGGCGCTGCGAGGTAAGAACAGAGTATGCCGGCAATTTTTTTCCCGCCAACAAGAACATCGTTCGGCCATCGGACAAGGGCGTTCAGGCCGTATGTATCGCGAAGAATGTTTGTGAGCGCGAGTCCGGCTGGGAGGACGAGTTTATGGACGCATGATCGTTCGACGGGTGACGGAAAAATCACCGACGCGGTAATGTCCATTCCGGGGCAGGAAAACCACTTTCGCTGCAATCGCCCGCGACCGCTTACCTGCTCTTCGGCCCATAGAAGCAGATATGGTACGGTATCCGAGCATGAAAACCGTCGGGCAAGCTCGGAATTTGTGGAATCGATACAGTCGATCCGTTCAACTACCCATTTATTTGGGGAATTCAGGAGGGAATTTTTCAGTTCATCCGATGGTGGCATTGAAGGGAAATCAGTTTCCAGCGTCCAGACTAACCCAGGCGTCGATGTTGTAAGTGTACAAACCACTCTCGGGATCGACCTGGTCGGCAACCGTGTCGTACCACATGATCCTACCGTCGACCACGCCGGGGATCGGCTTGTTATTATCGGTATATTCCGCACGGATTGCGGCACGTGCGGCATTTTTAAGGGCGTCGTTGCGCGCTTCTTCCCTTGCGAGGATGGAGTCTTCGAGGTCGCTCAAGCCACTGACCTGAATGCTGGTTCCGACTCTGGCGAGGCTGTAGACATCTCCCAGAACGGTCAGTGTGTAATTAAACTCGTAATAACCTGAGTCCGCCATCTGGAAGCCCTTGTATACCAGTTCTTCATTTGCGTAAGTGTCCACCTGCTCGATAATAGTCAACCTGTCGCGGTTATTTTCGAAATGGAAAGGGATCCCTGCGAGATATCCGGAGGCGCGCTTGTAAGCTTCCAGTTTAACGCTATCAGGCTCCTTCTCGTTGTCCCAGGTTTCCAGAGCAAGTTGAAGCGACGAAAAATACAGCGTGAAATCGATATGGATGCCTGCCCCGGGAGTATTTTCCGTCAGGTTGATTTGCGCATTTGAAGGGACCTGTATCAGGAGCAAACCTGCGCACACGATTAAAAAGGCGAATTTATTTATCATAGACGACCTCTCTTCGGGCCTGCGTTTTTAGCCGCCTGATAGATTATACATCAGGGAAACCGATCAGGTTCGATTTTTTGCAGGAACATGAAAACTATTTTATGAGGTCCGTGATATTTCCTGTGAGAATTTCTGCAGCCAGAAACCGTGTGTAAATGTCATCGCCCCACATCGAACCCTCGCTGTACATCACAGATTGAGCCGTGCCCGACAAAATAATCCGATTCTCGAGCGGTTTACGGGGGGAAATCGCGAGGTCGGGGAACACCCATCCGAGCGATTTTGTGCTGTGGTCAAGAATATTCGCGGTTAATTTCTGGAACCGGTCATGCTCCTGGCCAGGGAAAAATCTTCCCTCGACAGGCGAAGCGAGCGTAAAAACCCCGCCCTTTTCGGGGCTGATATGCCATGTGATGAAATTATCGTTAAGGGGAGGACGCAATTCAGAAATTATAATAACTCCCGCGGCAGATGAGGTTTCGAGATGTGTCGCGGCGCGTCCGTACCAGTTTTCCCACTCGATTGAGTCGGGTTCGCCGGTGTTGGCGGGATGCCGGAACCTGTCATTTTCGGGAACCACGAGGATACCGGCAGATAGCTCGCTGCCGTCGCTTATTTTCAGAATGCTTCTGCGATCAGCAGATGACTTTACTTCAAGTATCGAATCGGCCTCGACCCATCGGACTCCGGAATCTACCAGCAGATTTTTAAGTATTCCCGCTAGATTCCTGCCCCCAGCCTGGGGATGATGCCAGCCTTTCAACAATCCGGCGATGACAATTGGAAGGTCGCCTGAATCGAGCTGTACAGAAGTTCGTCCGCAGATCAACGACGCGAGTGTGTCGAAAAATTGAATCATTGGTTCCGGTTCGTGAAGATTGAGACCGAGGATAGAATCTGCGAGGCTGGTTTCGACCTGTTGGAAATCGACAATTCCGCGGCTATTTGACACTTTCTGTAAATTTACAGCTTTTTCAACCTGGTCCTGAATCCATGGAAGCCATGAATTTTTCTCACTCTTGAAAATGTCCGTCATTACGAGCTGGAAACCGCCCGGTCCATCGTTTGAATCGAGGACTATCTCCATGCCGTGTGGGCCATGCAGTTTCAGCACCGATACCCGTTTCCAGTCAGGCGACTTAAGCCCCGCTTCATCGCATAACGTCTCGAAACTACCGGGGAAATAGGTGCCGTCCGATGGGAACGACTCGGGGTAGCCCTCGCGAATCACCCTTTTTGTGCCGGATTCGAACACGCATGCGATATCGATGCCAAGGTGATATGTCAGCCATGCAGCGGTAAGGCCGGTAAGTCCCGGATTGAGAAAAATGAGTTTGTGTTTTTCGACTGGTGCGTACAATTGTTTTATTGTTGATTACCTATGGCAACTTTACATTACTGACCCGCCATCCGCAACATGTTTCAAGTTTGACATAAAATTTCAACGCACATATTATTGCGGATGAGACCAGACCGGTCCGTATATCAATGACCCGACAGCCCGTACATTCAATCCTCTTTACGTTTATCGCGGTGATTTTTATCCTCATCGTCTCCGCGACTATTTTTACAAAACAGCCGTATGTCGATGAGGGGTGGTTTTATTCTCCAGCTTACAATCTTGTCGAGCATGGCTTTATGGGTACATCTATCAAGGAAACCGCCGGATATCCGTGGACGAAGATAGACCAACTTACGTACTGGCAGCCGCCGGTGGATTTCCTCATGCAGGCCGGATGGTATTCGATTTTCGGAACGGGTTTGTTTTCGATGCGGTATCTAAGCGCAGTTTTCGCACTTATTTGCCTTATTTCGATTTTTTCGATTGTAAGAAAAGTGACGGGGAATTACTGGATGGCGCTACTTGCCATGTTCCTCGCGTCAATTGACTTGAATTTCATCGACGCTGCGTCGGATGGACGGATGGACATGATGTCGACCGCTTTCGCGTTTGCGGCGTTCGCAGTTTATCTGAATGAGAGGGATAAAAATATTTCGCGCGCGATGCTGATTGGGCATTCGCTTGTCGTCCTGAGCGGATTGACGCATCCGGACGGGATTCTGGCTCTATTCGGAATGATCGCGCTGAATATTTTTATGGATCGGAAAAATATCAAATTCAGGCATATTTTTCTTGCCACGATCCCGTATATTCTTGGAGGCCTTGGATGGGGGCTATATATAATGCAGGACCCGCAGGCGTTCTGGGATCAGTTCAGCGTAAATCTATTGAGTAAAATCGGCACCGGATCGATTTTTGAAAGTTTCAAGTCGGAGATTACGGGGCGATATATGCGTGCGTATGGGTGGACGGATGGGTCGTCGGCATTATCGCGTCTGCGGATTTTCGTGCTTTTATTTTATTTCGCGGGCGCGGCGGCGTCATTTTTCATTCCGAGGAAATTTTCCAACCGGGGTTTGAATCCGTTGCTGCTGCTTTTTGCCGCATATTTTTTAGTGATGACTTTGTTAATCGGTTATAAATGGTCCAGGTATGTAATTTATATTTTACCGCTGTACGTATCATTGACCGCAATATCGGGATTGTATTTATTTAATTTGAACAAGTATAATAAATATATTATTTATACAATTATGGTTATTATTACCCTGATGCAGCTTGGCAGCGATTTCAGACGCGTGCGGGAGGATTCTTACCATAATATTTACATGCCGGTCATAATGGAGGTTAATCAGCAGATTGAATCGGGACGGTTTGAAGATACGCAACCGCTTGTCTCTGCCGGCGCGGAACTTGGTTTCGGACTAGGATTCGACGGGCAGGTGATAGAAGACCCTATGCTCGGTTACTACAGCGGAAAATTGCCGGATATAATCGTTCTGGAACCCCACTATCGGGGCTGGTTTGAGCATCTGGAAACAGAACTTCCGGAAGTGTATGAGTACACGCAGGAGCTTATGGCAAATCGTTTTGTCAGTGTATATAGGAACGAAAAATTCGAAATACTTGTGAGGAAAGAATAATCCCGGATACCTGCTACCCTCCGCTGACGCGTCGGGATAGCAGGTACCGGGATTATGAGAATTCATGCGCCAGAGTCGCAAGCCACGTTCTGGAAATCAAATAAATTTGTTACGTACGTTCCGGAGGGGCTGCGATTATGCCAGCGTCGTACAGGGCTGAGTACTGCCTACGCGCACGGGAAATCATTGTTTCAGCTATATTGAATGCTTCTTTGGGGCTTAATTTGAGTCTCGCGACGCCCTGTTCGATTGCTTTCTGTCCGACCGCGACAGCTTCCCTCGGAAATACCTGCCACTCGTCCATTTTCGGAATCAGGTAATCCTCGTGCATGCCGATATCCTCGGCGGTTTTCGCGAGTTCGTAACTTGCAGCGATGCACATCTCATCGGTGATTGTGGTCGCCATGACGTCGAGAGTGCCTCGGAAAATTCCAGGGAATCCGAGGGAGTTGTTTACCTGGTTCGCAAAGTCGGAACGTCCGGTCGCGACAATTCTCGCGCCAGCCTCTTTCGCTTTCCACGGCCAGATTTCCGGTACCGGGTTCGCGCAGACAAAAACGATCGAATTGTCGGCCATGCCGGATATCCATTCGGGTTTGATAACATCGGGACCGGATTTGGATAGCGAGATCATGACATCGGCGCCCTTAAGAGCGGCATTGAGATCGCCGACTAGTCCCTCGCCGTTAGTGGTCTCGCAGTAATGCCATTTTTCTTTATATTTATCTTTGAGATCGGTACGTCCTGCGTGGAGGCTTCCTTTGGAGTCGATCAGGATGATTTTTTTCGGATCGGCACCGGCAGCCATAATCAGCCGGGAGATGGCGATGTTGCTTGCTCCAGCGCCGTTGAATACGATTTTCACCTTGTTGATTTTCTTTCCGACAATTTTCAGGGCGTTGATCAGTCCCGCGAGAGTAACTGCAGCGGTGCCCTGCTGATCGTCGTGCCAGATCGGAATTCGCGCTTTTTGCCTTAGCTCACTCAAGATTCTGAAACATTTAGGCTGCGAGAGATCTTCGAGATTTACGCCGCCGAACGTGGGTTGCAGTTTCAGTACGAAATCGATGATCTCATCCGGGTCCTTTGTATCGACACAGATCGGGAAAGCGTCGACTCCGCCGAGATATTTGAAGAGGATCGCTTTTCCTTCCATGACCGGCAATCCGGCTTCGGGACCGATATCCCCGAGTCCGAGAACACGGGTCCCGTCGGAGACAACCGCCACAAAATTCGCTTTATTGGTATGCTGGAAAACCGTTTCGGGATTGTCCCTGATATCAAGGCATGGTTTCGCGACGCCGGGTGTGTACCAGATCGCGAAATCGTCGAAATCGCGCACGCAGCATTTCGGGGCAATTTCGATCTTGCCCTTGTAGAATGGGTGAAGCTGCATGGCGTCCTTGCCTGGTTGTTCTGCTTTTTTTATAAGTTCTTCTTCATTGAGATTGGTAGTCATGATGGACTCCGTAGCGCAAAAGTGATGCGACTTTAAGGATTTTTAGATTGGGATGCCATTATCTGGAAAAAAGGAGTGTGAGTCAACTGAAAAGATAGCTTTTGTGAATAATTTCACGAGATAGATTTCTTTTCTCTGATATGGGTAGGGATTTATATAACGTCCTTGGCATAATAAACACTGGTAATAAAATTCATTATTTCTTACAGGTGTCCAAAAATTCGGTAACAAGCCCATTGAGATATTATAAACATAGCTATTAATGCTAGAAACCAAATGATCCCAACAATTAAAAGAATATAAGGATTATCCGCCACTTGATTATCTATAGAATTTTTACCTCGAATAAATTTTATGCCTAGCCAAATATTAAAAATCGTCAAACATATTGCAAAAAGCGGAATATAATATTCAAGGATTGTATCCGAAGGCCATGGTCGATTATGCAAAAATCCCAATGTATAAAAGTACATCTCTGCTGTGACCAGCAGAAGAATAATAAGTGAAGACCAGAAAACAAGGATTAACCTATACACTTGTAGCCTCAAATCCAATGGGATTCAATCGGAAGTGACATAAACGGAGTAATTCGTGTTCCGACGGCAGAAGTACCGGTCTGGGAATTATATAGGTATATTCAATGACCATATATAACGCTACTAGTCCATCGTGCTAACAAAACCATAGCAATCATTGCTATAACATATAGTACAGACAAAACTTTTATGACATTAGGGTTATCGGCTATACGGTCATCGACACTGCATTTTTCCTCCATAATTTTAATTCCTGCGTAAGTAATAAATAATGCCGTACCCAAGGTGAAGTTCGGTGTGAAATATGAAAGGTTCATAGATTCTGACCAGATACCCTTCTGTAAAAATCCCAATGTATAAAAATATAAGGCTGCTGTGATAGTCAGAACAGCCATTAATGAAACACACAGCACAAGCATTAATCTATACATAAAAATTACCTCCAATCCTTTATTCCCTATACAATATCATATTTCATAAACATTTGTAAGTATGTACGGATCCCTTCTGAGATACTTCCAGAAAAGTTTTCGCATTTTATCCTCTGCTTTTTCCTTGAGCTTTGGATACTCGATATAGTCGCTTTCCTTGACTGCGCGAAGGCTGTCGCGGAGGATGATCTCGGATTTTTCGAGAAGTTCCTTGTGCTGTGAGAAATACAGCACTCCCCTCGCTTCAAGTTCGACGCGTTCCACTTTCTTCGTTTTTTCGCTGACAAAGACAGTTACCACAAGAATCCCCGATGACGCGAGGGCTTTTCTCTCGTTGAGAATCGCGCCGTCGAGGTCGCCCACGCCAAGCCCGTCGACCATTGTCACCCCGGACGTGATTTTTTCCACAATTTTTATTTTATTTTCTGTGATATGGATTCTCTGCCCGATTTTTCCAAGGACGACATTGTCCTTTGGATGCCCCATTTTTTTCATCAGATTAGCGAAATCGCGCATGTGGCGTATCTCGCCATGGAATGGGAGCACGAATTTCGGCTTGACAAGATTATAAAGGAGCTTGATTTCTTCCCTGCTTGCGTGACCGGATACGTGGACTCCATGCGATGGGCCGTAAACATCTGCCCCCAGGGCGGTCAACTGGTTAATGATTCGTAAAATGTGCGCTTCGTTGCCTGGGATCGGGCTTGCCGAAAGGACGACCGAATCGCCTTCCCGAATCTGGACCTGGTGCGAATTTTCCGCCATCAGACGAAGCGCGCTTCCCGGCTCACCCTGTGTGCCTGTCGCGAGAAAAAGAAGATCGGAATCCTCATAATCGTTGATATTTTCCTCGTTCACG
Source organism: bacterium (assembly GCA_026394215.1). Classification (GTDB taxonomy): domain Bacteria; phylum JAJVIF01; class JAJVIF01; order JAPKYR01; family JAPKYR01; genus JAPKYR01. The sequence continues at coordinate 3,407 of JAPKYR010000202.1, read as the reverse complement.
AAAATATCGTCAGATACATCGAGGTACCCGAGATTTCTGGAAACGTTGATATAATCGACCATTCGGCGGCCAAGCATGACGACTTTGCGGTCCAATTCGACCGCCACATCGATCGCCTGCTCGATACGGTGAAGGTGGCTCGCGAATGTCGTTACGAAAATCCGACCGGTCAGGTCCTTGAATAATTCCTTGAACGCGACGCCGACACGACGTTCGGAGCCGGTGTAGCCTGGATTCATCACATTTGTGACGTCGGTGATGAACGCAAGCACGCCCTCGTCGCCGTAACGCGCGAAAGCCCCGAGGTTCATTTTTCGATTATCGACAGGGGTCTGGTCGAATTTAAAATCGCCGGAGTGGATGATGACGCCTTCGGGAGTACGGATGGCAAGTCCGCATGCGTCGGGGATCGAATGGCAGACGGGGACGAAGCAGACTTCGAAATGATCCCCGATTTTGTAAACCCCGTCGTCCTCGACTTCAAAAAGTTTGCTGTCCATCAGGAGGGAATGTTCCCTGAGCTTGATTTCCAGAAATGCGAGGGATAATTTCGTTCCGTAGACTGGAAACTGCGCTTGCCTTAGAAGGTAGGGGAGCGCCCCGATATGGTCCTCATGGCCGTGGGTGAGAACGATTCCCGAGACGCGGTGGCGATTTTCGAGGATATAGTCGAATTTCGGGATGACAACGTCGACGCCGGGCATGTCGATGGACGGGAAGCTCATGCCGCCGTCGATGATGAGGATTTCGTCATCGTATTCGACAACCAGCATGTTTTTACCGATCTCGTGGAATCCTCCGAGCGGGATGAGGGACAATCCTTTATTTTTGATTATGGATGGTTTCTTTTTGTGAGTTGGCATAGGTCAATACGATCATTGATATATATTTTATTTTATGAAGCAATTTTAACAACTTAAGAAAGGATAGCAGAAAAACATGTATGATGTCATTATCAAGTGTACGTATCAGAACCACGCACGTTAGTAAGTGGTCTGACAAGGTCCAATAATATGTCCGGTATTACTACTGATGCAGTCATGTTCGAAAGTGTTGTTGATAGACCACTTGCTGACGCGCGTGGTTCTGATATGTTCTGCCCTCTCTGCGATAATGCAGGGACGACAAGCTGATTGAACCAGGATTCCATAAAAAAGTTAATGAACCTTTGATTCCGCGATGTATCATGTAATAATTGTGGACATGACCGGCCTGACAAAATATCTGCCACGTTTGATTGTAATTTTCCTGGTGATTTTTGCCGCCCTTCTCAATGCCCCGACATACGCGGAGGGCGACGATACGTCCGACGATACGCAGGAAACGGATTATATCGCCGAAATAGAATCCCATTACGGGGTAGTGGACGATCCCGATGTGATTGAGAGAGTTGACAGAATCACAAATCAAATTCTTTCGGTAATTCCGGAGGAAGAAAAGAATAACGTAGAGCTGATCGTCAAGGTCCTGAATGACGATGAAATCAACGCATTCGCGCTTCCGGACGGCCATGTGTATTTTTTCAAGGGGATTGTCGACGCCTCTGTGACCGATGACATGCTTGCCGGAGTTATGGCGCATGAATTCACGCATGTGTTTCACAAGCATCATTCAAGGATGGGGGAGAGGCAGTTAAGGGGGATGCTGATCGGGATTGGCGCTATGCTCGCGACCGGCGACGCGCAGGCGCTGATGGCGGGGCAGATGATCGCGGCGAGTATGGTCGAGACGTATGGCAGGAATGCGGAAAACGACGCGGATATAACCGGCACCACGTGGGTTGTCGAGGCGGGCTACGATCCTGTCGGGTACCTTGAACTGATGGGAATCCTGGAGCAGGAGTCGATTCACACACCGGACCCTGGCGGGAATTACTTCACTATTCACCCGAATCCCGATGAGAGGATCGCGAATATCAGGGCGAACCTCGAATCGCTGGGGATCGATGTCCCGGCAGATATTTACCGCGTGCATATTCCGATTCGCTTTTACCTTCCGTTGTCCGAAGATGAGAACAATAAGCTTGATCTATGGGAAGAAGATCTCCGGAACCGGGCCGAGGGTGGGGAAAATAATTCGAGTGGCACGGAAGGAAACGCTGAAGAGTCTCCCGTTGAAAGCACGGACGAGGCTCCCGCTGACAGCCCTCAGGTTAGTACAGAAGAAGTAACCGACCAACTTCCGTTGTCGCTTGTGACGGAATACCAGTTAAGACGTGAACTATTTAAGGATATTTCCATCCCTGAAAATGTCGAGTGCGGAGTGATAGCAGTCGGTAATGAGGGGGTTTTTTACATTACGGCTGATTCCGCGGACGAACTTACCCGGCGCGGTGATGATATAGCTTCCAGACTTGGCGAATTATTCTGGGATGGACTGAAAAATTGGGAGGTTTCGGGAAGAAGCCCGGATTCATCCAACCCGGTGCTGATCGCGAGGCGTCGGAATATTATTTATGCGACAATAGGCGACGCCGATCTGCTGGGATTGTCGCAGGGCGAGGTCAATGATAGGAGGGTGAATCTATTACAGGATATTTTGTACAGGTATTACGTGAACCGGAGAATATAGGTGGGGTGCAGTGGGGTATCACCCAAAATCAAGGGGGAAGTCGGGTTTTTCTCGATTTTTGAATGAATCTATACCGATCTCTCGATGCTGCGACGCCCATGCGAGGCCGAACAGATCCGCCTCGTATTCCTCACCATATTTCAGAGGGAGATCGGCGGCCATTCGCACTGCTTTTTTACACATTGCAAGCGCGACCCGTGAGCGGGACGTAAATCGTTCGGACCATTTTTTCGATGCTTCGACAACGTCCTCGCCCTTTGGTACAAGGGTCTGCACAAGACCGGTTTCGTATGCTTCGCGCGCCTTGATAATCTCGCCGGACAGGATCAATTCGAGCGCCCTGGAATAGCCGAGGTGCCTTAGAAGACGCTGAGTGCCGCCCCATCCAGGGATTATTCCGAGATTGCTTTCAGGGAGTCCGAACATGGCGCGCTCCGACGCGATACGGAAGTCGCAAGTCAGCGCGAGTTCGAGTCCTCCGCCGAGCGCGGCGCCATTGATCGCAGCTACGGTCGGAATGTCGATGTCCTCGAGGCGTCCGAACATTTTTTTCCCAAGCCTTGAGAAATACCGCGCCTGCATGGGGTCCATGTTGTAGATTGACGGGTCCAGAACGTCGACGCCGGTCGAAAAAACCCTGTCATTGCCAGTGACGATTACGACGCGAATCTCCGCGTCATGCTCGATGATTTTCAGAACTTCGTCGAATTCGGAAATCATGCTGGGGACGAACGTGTTGTAAGTATTGCCCTGGCGGTCGATCCGGATAATTGCGTAAGGATATTCGAGATTGATTTTTATGTCGGTGGTCTCTTTCAGTTTTATATCCTCCATTC
>JAPKYR010000186.1 GCA_026394215.1 bacterium | reverse complement strand
CGCATTTGTAAAATTGACTCCTTCGACAGACGGGCTTCTGCATATCAGCCAGGTCTGCGAGAAGCGGGTCGAGAATATAGAAGATTGTCTGCATGTCGGCGATATCGTGCGGGTAAGAATTCAGGAAATCGACAGGGACAATGGGAAGATATCTCTATCCCGACGCGATCTGGATTTCCCCGACGGCGATCCGATACTTGAAAGGCTTAATAATATGCCCGACAGACCGCCGAGAGACAGAGATCACGATAGAGACTCAAGACCTCCGAGAGATCGAGATGGCGGAGGAAGCCGCGACAGAGACCGACGTCCGGGTGGCGGCGGCGGTGGCGGACGAGGCGGAGATCGTCGACCCGGCGGAGGAGATCGAGGTTCGGGCGGACGGGATAGACGAGACCGTTAAAAAATATCGGGGGGGATTTTAATTTAGAGATTATGTAGCCCGGCGATCCATTCGCCGGGTTTGTTGATATATTTATTAAAATCCCGGCATCGGTGATGCCGGGCTACATACTTCTTTTTCAGCGCGTTATCGACTACAATCACGCATTATGTACAGTCGTCTTGCTCTAATGGCTTTGCTTTTCGCTCTCCTGATTGGAGCTACGATCTTCATCAATTTCAACCTTGACGACCCCTTCATAACTTTCCGATACGCAGACAATATCGCCCTCGGGGAAGGTCCCGTGTACAATCCGGGCGAGCGAGTGGAAGGTTACTCCAATCCTACCTGGGTTCTTATTATGACCCTGTTCAGTCTTGTGCTCAAGGGTCAGCATCCGCTTGCCATGCTGTGGATCGCGAAAGCCCTTGGGATTCTTGCCGCTGCCGGCACTGTACTCCTCGTTTATTTTGCTGAGCGTCGCGCAATACCTGACAGACTGCCCTTCGCATCGATCTTCCTCGCTCTGAACCCTTGCTTTTGGGTGTGGAGCGTTGGAGGGCTTGAAACTTCATTTAGTTCTTTACTGTTTGCTCTCTTGCTCTACGGGGAGGTCGCAGGAGCCGTCTCCTGGATCAGCCCCCTTGCAATGGGGCTGATCGCAGTTACTCGTCCGGAGATGCCCTTCCTTCTGCCGTTTTATTTTATATGGAGACGATATTTAAAAAAGAATCGATCACCATTCATCGTCCGTGACTTTCTGCTGGCCGCGGGTCCATTCATCGCGTACTTGCTGTTTCGGCTATCATTTTTCGGGGACCTCCTCCCGAATACATACTACGCCAAGGCGTCATCTCTGGACATTGTCGGTGGTGCACAATATCTGTTTGTCTCTATTGCCTGGTTCACTATGTTATTTTCAATGGTTCCCCTGTTACTCACAGGACTAATCGCCGGGCGACGTCCTGGGAGGCAAATCTCTCTCATCCTGCTCGGAGCATACACTGTTTTCATTGTCGCTTCGGGTGGCGATTGGATGCCGGCAGCGAGATTTCTGATTCATGTAGCTCCACTTATTGCATGGGTGATCGCGGATGGTCTTGACCGCTTTGCCAGATTGTTTAGATCACGCTATGTAATTCTTTTTATTGTCTTCCCGCTGATGATCATCGGAGGGTTCCCTGCCGCCCAGCGCATCCACGCACAATTTGGGATAAGCCCCTGGGTGTGGGAGAGACTCTCCTGGGAATCCCCTGTGTATTCGCATTATCTTCAGATGGGGGAATGGCTGCTAAGAAACGCATCAAGAGAGGACTATCTGGCGACAGGTGAAGCAGGGCTTATTCCTTACGTGGGTCAGGTTAGACTCGTTGACTGTTTCGGTCTTATGGACAAACACATAGCCCGTCTACCGGGCAAGATCCACTACAAGTTCGACGAGTCATATGTTTTAGCCAGGAGACCTCGATACATCCTGCTCTTAGGGGAAATTTCCGAGGACGGATTGAAAAGCCGGTTTTTATATTGTCGTGTGCTCTTACGGTCCCCGAGCTTCACCAGGGACTACACGTTGGCATACAATGTCCGTGATCTTTGGCTTTTCAAGCGTAAGGATACACAGTAGGTAGCCCGGCGACCCATTCGCTGGGTTTTTTATTTATATATTAATTTCCCGGCGAATGGATCGCCGGGCTGCTACACTGAAAAATATGCCCGACAGACCGCCAAGAGACAGGGACCGAGACAGAGATTCAAGACCTCCGAGAGATCGTGATGGCGGGGGAAGCCGCGACAGAGACCGACGTCCAGGTGGCGGCGGTGGGGGACGAGGCGGAGACCGTGACCGACGACCCGGTGGCGGTGGCGGACGGGATAGAAGAGATCGGTAGAGAAAAATCGGTGTGATAAAAATTAAGGAATTATGTAGCCCGGCAATTCATTTGCCGGGCTTTTTGTTTATTAATCAACATTCCCGGCAGCCGGGTTACGAAACTGGACTACAATGGACATACTCAAAGGGAAAGGTAATCAAGATGTTTGGGAGATTCATCGAAAATTTCTTTATATCTTATTCGCCAGTCAGTTGAAATAGTCCACTCCTTATTGCCAACCGATGAGCTTAAGAGAAGAATGGTTTTCAAATCCTTCATAATTTTGACATGAACACACAACTCAAGGCTCTGTAAGTCCTCATTGTTTAAGGCAACGGTTCCCCCTCTAGGAACATAAAGAAACCAACATCCTTCGGCCAACCAGCTATATAATTCCTCAACATCTACTCCGGTTGGAATTTGCCAAAATCCGTCCGCGGAGATCCAGTTGCCTTTAAGCCCGTCACTAACTGGGTCACGAACAAATCGCAAATACGAATTGGGAAATTCATGAGTTATCCGCTTGAGGAGGTTTTTCCTGCGCTTGTCAAATGGGACTTTTTCGATTGAATCCATCCTCTCTATTTTGAATGTTCGATAGGATGTCTTGATTTCTAAAATATCTGAACGATCCATAATCAGCTGTATCGTGCCTCCATCCTCCGCCACCATAGTATTCCATGCTTTATCGAGAGCTTCTGTTTCGCTGGGGTACAGAAGGCCAATATTGCCTCCAATAGTAGTGCCTGAATTGAAATACCCAATCCACGGTATCTCGGATATTCGAATACCAGAATAATGAACTTCAAATGGCCATCGCCAAAGAAAGCGGGGAAGAAACATGCTCAATGGTCCGTGTGGCTCCATAACCAGATGTGTGATGTCATCACCAATCCCCATAACATTGCCTAGTAGAGGAGGGTCTAATTCAACAAGTGCGTGACCTACACCATGTTGACTAAAAAGACGTCTGCGTATACGACATTTACGAGGGGAAAAAAGTGGGGCTTCAGAACAAACCAAGTAGAAGTCATTATTCATTATGGTAACCACCTTGCAAGAGAAGAGAGCCGCATTTCCCAGCGAACGGTCACCGGGATTTGTTATGCTTCGCCTTTGTTTTGAACTACGCCGACAAGCAGTAAGTAGCCCGGCGACTCATCCGCCGGGTTTTTTGTTTATATCTTAATTTCCCAGCCAATGAATTACCGGGCTAATTACCTTATTCGTTTCCTTCTTCATGAAGCTCTAATTTATCAACCGTTTTAGGAAGCTTTTTCTGCTCCGATTCGAGCCGCCTCTCCAATTTCTTGATATCCTCGTCCGCAGGCAGGGCTTCCGGTTTAATCCCGCTGTCGGTCAAAGCTCTCCTGACGCCCTTGCTGCTTTTAATATGCTCATCGGTGATGCTGTATTCGGTTCGGAGATCGTCTCTTTTAATATTGAAATTTGTGATCTCGTTCGCTAAATCCTTTGCCTTGATTGTTATAGTCGGCAGAAAATCAGCCAGGGGACGGCTGTCAGGAACTTTCATCCTAGCCTTCATGTCAGCCGTAGTATGCCCGCCAAATAACGCTTCATCTCCCTTGCTGCGAATCCTTGCGAAGCTCTGACCCTCGCCCAGGCGCTCGAAAATGATCCCCGATAATTCCTTTTCCGATACCGACAACTTCTTCCGTGCCCCGAGACGCTCTATCTCAGCCAAGCGAGCCTCTATCAGTTCCATTTTTCGAGTCTGTATGGCAAAATATGTTTGCGCGAATGCGATCTCTTCCTTCGGGTGGCGCCAGAGCCGATATCGACCATTTTGTTAACCTCAACAAAATGGTCCTTGGTGTCAAAGCCCGCGTTCGCAGAGGATGTCATCGCCTTCTCGATGACCAGCTTGAAGTTCCGCCATTCCTTGTACCCGAGCGCTTGCTGCAGATCCCTGGCAAGCCAAAACTCCGTGTTGTTTTCGGTCTCAATTTGCACAAGCGCTTCGAACTGGCTGTGCAACTTTACGATAATTTCTTTTTTCATGCTTATCCTCCTTGTCTCAGCTTTACCTAAAACCACGCCGACAAGCTCCGCTTGTCGTCGCCACACACATTTGCTGAGCTACGAACTACACAATAATTTTCACACCACCAGATCATCCAACGCCTTTTTGATCTGATCCTCAGAGACATCATCGAATATCTCGACGACTCCAAGACCCACCGGCAAGACGAATTTAAGTCCGCCCCTGGTTCGCTTTTTATCGTAACGGATTGCCTGCATGGTTTTGTCGATTTTCAGATTGCGGATCAATTCGGTCGGCGCGAGCACATCGAGAAGCCGATCCATCCTCGCCACCTCGTCCTTTGTGACAAGCTTGCGATCGAGGCTGAGCCTGAAAGCCGCGCGCATCCCAAGCGCCACCGCCTGCCCGTGCGGGATTGTGTAACCGCTCGCGTTTTCAAACCCATGCGCGAATGTGTGGCCGAAATTAAGGAGCGTTCGTTCGCCCGTAACCTCGCGTTCATCGGCAGAGACTATCCTCGACTTGATCTGCAGACCCCTTCGGATCAGGTCGATAAGAATCCACGGGTTTCCTTTCAGTTTTTCCCATCCCTCGCGAGTCCACGCTTCCTCCCATGTCGGGCGATTCAGAATATCCGCCCAGTTTTCCTCGCACTCATCGATGATGGTGCTATCTGAAATGCAGCCGTATTTTATGAGTTCGGCGAGGCCTGCCATGTAATATTCGTCGGCAGAAGTATTCAGGACAACCGGATCGATCAGAATTGTTTTCGGTTGATGATACGCGCCGATAAGATTTTTCCCGCGTTCGTGATTGATAGCGGTTTTTCCGCCAAGAGCGGCATCGACCATCCCAACCAGAGTCGTCGGAATCTGCACAATGTCGATTCCGCGAAGATATGTGGCCGCGACAAATCCGGCCACATCGGTAACAGTCCCGCCTCCGAGGGCAATGATCAAATCGTCGCGCGATGTGCCCGACCCGAGCAGGGCATCGTAAATCCGCCCCACTTCCTCCATGGATTTCGCTTCTTCGCCGTCGGGAATTCTAAGCACCCGAACTTCCTGTCGCGTACTTTCGAGGTCTTCCTTGACTATCCGGGCGAGCGGAAGGTTGTCGCGGTCGAGAGTTCCCGTTGTGATAAGCCATACTTGTCCGCGCGGGAGAATACCGAGTTGGTAAAGCATCTGACCGGTTCTCGCAAGAAGACCGGAGTCGCAGAGAACCGAATGAGTCCGTTCGAAAAAGCTGACTGTCAGGAACCATGCGGAATCCATAATGCGCGTGATCGCAGTCGCGGTAGCATTCGAACTCATGTGGTCGACGTCGAGGACAAGGTCGCAGTGCGCATATCCCGGAAGGCGCGCTTCGTAGAATGGGCGATTGTATTGAATGAATTCATGAAGTTTTTCAGCTTTTTGAATAAGCGGACGGTCGGAGACTTCCGCGAGCCGCTCAAAAATAGTGTTCCACCGCGCGCGAAGCCATACAAGTTTCCCGGAATCCCGGACAATTTCCTGCGCCGCCGGATTTATCAGAGTACCGCCGCCAAGCGCAACGACGCTGCCGGGATCGCCTGCTTCAACTTTGGAGGCAAGCTCGTTCAGGAATTCCATTTCTATCGTGCGGAAAGTCTGCTCGGATTTTTCGGTGAAAAGATCGATAAGTGTTTTCCCGCAGCGTCTTGCGATTTCATCGTCAAGGTCGATGAAACAGACTTTCAAGCGCTGTGCGAGTTCTTTTCCGACCGATGTTTTGCCCGATCCTGAAAATCCAGCGAGGTATAGGTGTCCGGTCATAATTCAGTTGCTTCCTCCAGTAATTGTCCGATGCTCCAGAGAATGAAATTATACACTGGGATGGATTAGGGTGAAAGTGTAAAATACCTCGCCCCCTGTCCATTTATGGAGAGGGGGTTATGGGGTGAGGAAAAAAACCCGGATCGTTATCGATATCCGGGCAGATGACATTCGTGGAAAATTACAGGGAGTGAACCGTTAAACTCTTTTTAATTATCCGCCGCCGTAGCATGGATCAATGTCCGGAAACTCACCCTTGGTCAGCCTTGTGACATTAGAGCCATCGAAAAACATTCTGAATATGTCCATGTTGTCGTCCTTGCGATCCGAACAGAACGTGATCCACTCACCATTCTTTGAAAATGACGGGAACAAGTCCATTGCCGGCGTTTCTGTGAGCCTGACCGTTGGATTATCGAAATCGGTGTAGAGGATATCCATATTGCCCGGTTGATACCTGTCGCTCTGCCACGTGAGAGCCGGGTCTAATCCGGAGGACGACGACGGATAGCCGTCGAAATTCGTGTCCCATGTCAATCTGGTCGGCAGATTGCTGGTCCCTTCCTTGCTGGTTGGATCGATGAAGAAAATATCGTAATTGCCGCCGCCTCCGCGATTTGAATGGAAGTAAAGGCCTGTGCCAAGCGAGTTGGCGCGATCATAGTTAGGCGCGCTGTCATCACCGTAGTTATATGTCACCCTGAATGGGTTTGGAGGCGGGAAGCTTGAGACATTCTGCACGGTATAAATTTCGGATTGCCCGTAATTGAAACCGGCGTATGCGACCATTGTGGAGTTGGGGGAGAAATCCGGCAGACGATCATCATAGTTATTCGAGGTCAATTGAACCCATTCAGATGTATTGTCGACACTAGCCGGAACAACATGATTGCCGGCATAATGCAAAATAAGTTTATAGACCTCGAAATCGCCGATCAGGCCGGTATCTTTATTGTAATCTGAAATAAAAGCGATCTGAGTTCCGGCTGAATTTACGCAGGCTTCGAGCTCATTGGAACCGCGTCCGCCATCGTTAGTAAGCCTGACATTTACGTTATCAAGCATGTAATAAGTATATATGTCGGAATCGTCGCCGTTTTCATAACTTGCGTAGACAATCTGGAGTTTGCTGGTAGGATCGCCGCCTGAACCGCTGACGTCAACCTCGATCTGGCAGCGTTGATAGAGGGTATCGAAAATCTCATCGTCCGGGTTGCCGGTCCAATCGGTGTCATCGCTTTTTGCTACGATAATGGCGTCGTAAATCCCCTTTTCAGCCAGATTTTCGTTTGTAATATTGCACCAGTACTTTCGTAATGTACTTCGGTCGTAATTCATGAATTCCATCAGGAAGTCAATTTCAGCCTGATCGAAAGGCGGCGCGCCATCGCCCGGAGGCCATGCGTTAACTCCGGTTGTCGGCCATTCGTGCATCTGGATAAAACCGTTTGTTGTATCCGAAATGATGTCGGGGCAGTAAAGGCTGACATCCATGATGTCTTCCTGCCAGTCGGCGACAATGCATTCGACGTACGCTGTAGATACATCATTTACGACTGGAAGATCGCCGGATTGGCTGAATCGCGAAATTTCGTACGGATCCTTGCAATGATCGGGGTAATTCACGTCCCAGATCAGTGTAATCGCACCGCTTCCGGAGCCCTGGGGAACGTAGAGGATCAATTGTTCCTTGTCCATGTAGACGCCAGGTCCGGCGCCGTCAGGATCGGGTTGGAACTTCCGGTCCGGGTCTTCCTTCTCAAATGCGATGAACGGATTAATCCATTCATTTTCCTCATCCCAAAGGGGGTTGGAATCGTACGATGGCGTGAAGCTATCGGGATTTACTATCTTCCAGTACTGCTGGGCTGTCTCGTTGTATGGAAGGGCTGTTACGATAATGCGGACATCGTAAGCGGCGATCGTGGTGGGATTGTAAAGCTCCATATCTATGTAAAACCACCGGTTTACAGTGTCTATGCTCGTAATTTTAAGGACCAGACACTGTTTGCCCGGACAACCCGCGCTGTTTAAAAATGAGGAAATATTAATATGGATCTCGGTAGTCCTATCCGGGACGATCTCGATTTCCTGCGTATCGGGATTGATATATGCGGTCGCAATTCCGACGGTATTCCGCCCATTTTCCAGATTAAAATTCTGTACTGACGGGTTTGAGTCCACCTGAGGGGCAACCGTATTCCCGCCGCCTTTTGAGCACGATGCGGAGCCGATTGTCAGCCCGATCGCAAGGACCACCATCAGTAAATTCAGCAGATTTGTAAACCTTGATTTTGAAACCATAAGGGAAATCCTCCCGAGCCGGGAAATGTTGGCGCATAAAAAACAGCACCGGTCCGATCCGGAGTGGTAGTAAAATTGTACCATACCGGGGACAACCTAACAACATTATCTATTCTTCCCGCCTGTTGAATTATTATAGACATCTCGGAAACACGACTGTACTGAGATCAATCAGCTCTTCTCGCAAGAAGTATATCCAGTACCGCGATATCGCTTGGCTTGACTCCCGATATCCTCGACGCCTGTCCGAGGGTGAGGGGGCGGATTTTTGAAAGTTTTTCCCTCGATTCCCGGCTGATTGATGCAATACCCTCGTACTCGAAATCGGGCGGAATTTTTACTTTTTCTGCTCTGGAAATACGTTTTACCTCGTTCATTTGCCTGTTTAAATAGCCGCTGTATTTGATCTCAGCCTCGACAGTCATCACAGTGTCGCGCGAGTAGTTACTCTCGATGAGTCCGTCGTTCATTAAATCCTGAAGGTGAACCGCTGGAACTTTCAACCAGTCGGAAAGTGATCGGGTTAATGGCTCTCCGACATTTTCGACCTGTATGAGATCGGCTTTCACCCTTGTATTCTCAAGAAATCCGGTGAGCGCCTTGATTTGATTTTCCCTTTCAAGATATTTCGACCATCGCTCGTCATCGACAAGCCCGATACTGCGCCCGATCGGGGTTAAGCGCCTGTCAGCGTCATCGAACCGAAGAAGGAGACGCCATTCGGCTCGTCCGGTGAGAATTCGGTAGGGATCAGTGACTCCCTTTACCGCAAGATCATCGGTCATGACGCCAAGATATGCCTGGTCGCGACGCAATATAAAAGGCTCTTCATCGCGGAGATATCTGACAGCGTTGATCCCTGCGAGAAGTCCAAGTCCGGCGGCTTCCTCGTAACCCGTCGTCCCGACAAGATTTCCGGCAAGGAACAGGTTTGGATATTTTTTCGATGCGCCCCAGACCTGGACAGTTTGAGGATTTATGAAATCGTACTCGATAGCGTAACCGTAGCGGGCAATTACCGCGTTATCAAGTCCCGGAATTGATCTCACATACTGATCCTGGACATCGGCGGGGAGGCTGGTCGATAAGCCCTGGAGGTAGATTTCATCGGCGTAAGGTCCGGACGATGCTTCCGGCTCGAGAAAAACCGGATGGCTGATTTTATCTGGAAATTTGCGGTATTTATCCTCGATACTCGGGCAGTAGCGCGGGCCGGCGCCTGTGATATCTCCCGAAAATAATGCGGCGCGATTCAGATTCGCCTGGATAATCTCGCGGGTTTTGGGAGACGTATGGGTGATATAGCATGGATATTTCGGAAGGTCGTTTACCGGAAGATTGAGAAAGCTGAATCCGGGATGGGTCGGATCGGGGGGCTGGATTTCGAGGCTTTTGAAATCGATAGAATCCTTGCGAACGCGCGGGACAGTTCCGGTTTTCAGACGAGCAAGCTCCAGTCCGAGATTCTTAAGCGACGTGGATAATTTTGTCGCAGGAGCTTCGCCTTCACGACCCGCGGGGATTCTCACTTCTCCCCGAAAAATCAAACCGCAAAGGAAAGTGCCTGTCGCGAGAATTATCGCCCTTGCAGTGTATGAACTTCCATCCTCGAATCTGATGCCGGTAATCGAATTTCCATCGGATGTCAGGTCGGTCACGATTCCTTCGCGGATGGTGATTTTATCGGTCGTGTCGAGAATTCTCTCCCATTCCTTCTGGAAGAGGGATTTGTCGCATTGCGCGCGAAGGGCCTGCACCGCGGGACCTTTTATTGTGTTCTGCCATCGGACGTGGATGCTTGTCCGGTCGGTGACAATCGCCTGCATACCGCCAAGCGCGTCGATTTCGCGTGTGAGATGACCCTTCGCGGGTCCGCCGATAGACGGGTTGCACGGCATCCATCCGATACGGTCTTTCCTGACAACGCAGACCAGAGCGGACATGCCGAGTTTCGCGACCGCGCACGCGGCCTCGCATCCGGCATGCCCCCCGCCGATGATGATGATGTCGAAATGGTTGTACATGCAGCAAGTGAAGGATAATCTTTGCGGGGATGGCAATCAAGGGTGAGGGGAGTATCCTGGGGGAAAGGAGCATGATAAAAAATATTCCAGGAATCGGAATTCGATGATAACGGGGACGATTTCGATTTCACAGACTCCGAGGAGTACACTATTTTTCCCTCCGTGTATATTCTGACTGCTTGACCCTCAAGTTAGATAGCAGAAAGCCGAGAACAATGTCCTCGGCTTCAAATTTTTATAAAATTTATCTTATTGATCAGTAATTGGGTCTGCCGAATGCCCCAAAAACCTCGGTTAAGGATTTATCATCATTATCATCACTCGGGCTAGACCACAAAACCCAATATGACCCTAAGTTTAATGCTGCTGAGCAACTCATCCCATGCCAGCTTGTATATTCTGAAATGAGATCGAAACCTCCATCGCCAATAATCGCTTGATCGACATCAGTTTCTACTCCAAAATCTACTGAAATTGGTGGGCCTGGTATAGCAGTAATAATTACCCCTGTTGGTTTCCAGTAGAAAGAGCTTGGATTAAGCGTCTTCAGATATGAAACATATGCCAAATTTTGGGTGGGTTCGTAAGGATCAGGTATGCATGTTACTGACGGAGAAGAGAATTGCCACTGAGTCCCACATAGGATTTCGTTTTTAAAAGTTGTTACATTCAAGAAAGTGTCGACATAACCTATATTGACGTCTTTACTGAATCCAGTTGGTATCTGGGTCCAGGTTACAGCGCAAAAATCACTATCTGGGATGGTTATGTCTAATGTTGGTGATAACCCAATAATGTTATGCTCCGAATTAATTTGAGGAAAAAGAACTTCTAACCTGACATCCGCAGAAATTAGAGGGTTAATTGATGTAAGGAATGCGAAATGCGGGAATAAGGTTGTATCCTCTCCTGTGTAAGCGATCGTCACTCGCCATGATGCACCATATTCAGTTAATAACTTCCATGGACCAATGTCAATTCGAGGTTGGTACCCAAGACATATTTCGTTAGGATCATCTTCTTTATGCCAGCGCTGGATTAAAAATGGGGCAGTAAGATAAGAAATATTCAAATTGTAAAATCCAACCCCCCCATCTCTACGATAATGTAAAAGGTAAACCCGCTGACCAGGAAGGTTGATACTATTCCAAGAAAATACAATGTACAGATCTCCTTTGCCGACACCTCCACCCGCATCCCAATTTCTGGGGTCGTAGGCAACATCCGGCTGTATAGCCCCATCACTTCCCGAGGTTTGCATAACCCATGGAAATTGGGGTAAGGTGAAAATAATGGTCTGCTCTTCATCCGGTTCAACATTGGCCCAATTGTTATCATATTCGAAAATATTATCATTATCATCAAGGTCAAATTTAATACGGGCAAGACCTAAATGCCACAAATCATTCTGGGTTGCCTTGTATTGAAAGACAATTGAGATTTCAACATATGGAATTGGCACATCTGGTTCCGGCACTTCATCCACTTGATTGATGTAACATGCCGCAACTCTTGGAAGACCGATAATGCCTTTCAGGTCATCATTTCCGGCTTGATTCTGAACAGTGAATTCTCTTTGGATCACGCCAGCCTGGCCATTCGCATCATCATAAAGGAACTTATAGCTAATCGAGTGCTGATCGATGCCATCTTCTTCTTTTAAAGCAACGGCAATCGCCCAACCATTTCCATTTGTATCATCCAACCATAAATGCCCAACAAGAGCAGATGCAGGAATAGTCGCGGGGCCTTGAATTATTTCAGCGATGTCCGCATCATAATGAACTCCAGTAGCAGATCCGAATACTATAGCTTCTACGAGGAACGCATTGCTTCCACGATCAGGTTCAGTAATTACCGTTTCTGTTGGACCATGCTTTGAACATGAGATGAATATGAAAGACAAGAGAATTAATATGATCACTTTTTTCATTAATTGCCTCCTTTTTAGCTAGAGTATTAATTGTAATCAATCTCAACTTCAAAAACATCAACCGATGGATAGGGAGCAAACCCAGGAAGACCGAAGTTTTCGTGGTATTCAAACGCCAGAACCTGATAAAAGCCATCTGGTACATCATAGAACCAAAATCCTGTAGCGCATCTGAGATGATCAGGATCGGGGGAATTGCACTCATCAATGCAATAACCGCCCGCCTGGATCGCAAATGCTTCGCACCAGCTGCCAACAGCGTAACAATTTTCTAATGCTTTTGGAAGCTTGTACCAATAGTTGAACTCGACATATCCGTCATTGATGTCTAACCAACAACAATTTTCTTTAATTACTTCATTGTTGTTATACACAACGTTAAAATGATATAGTTCCGGTTGGTTTGCGGTAATCGGAAAATCATCTGCCGGATTAATTACCGGCATGACATTCGGTATTTCCCAGCATACATCGAGTGCATATCCTGCCGTCGTTATTCCTGCAGGAAGGGAAAGGATAAATGTGTGCGAAACTATCTCCCCGCTTTCAAGCATGTGACGCTCCTCATTGGAATAATAATCGAGGTAAGCGTTAATGTTCGCTGTCGGCGGATCTCCAAACGCATATTTCCCCTTCCAGAATTTGAAAATATCAAGATCGGAACCGGAATCGTACCAGGGACTCCAGAAGTACGTGTACCCGTCAGGATTCATTACTTCCGGGTCGCCAAGAATACGCCATGACAGGAAAGAATCCGAAGGATAGGGAGGGTAGTATCTGTATGCTGGAATCTGGTGAGAGCCGCGGAACATAAGAATTAACTTGGGATCGAAAACCGTTAATTCCTTATGGTTTGGGAACGGATGCTTAATCTGGATTGTCAGGCCATATGTGCCGTCCCCGTTGTTGTAAAAATTCGTGATCTGCAGGCAGTAGTCGCACGATGTCTCGAAAAATTTGAGGACATTCAGATGTATGCCCCCAAATCTTAACGGGACCAGCTCGACTTCCCCGCGATCCGCATCGAGAATTAAATTTCCCGCCGCCCAAAGTTTGTGTGGATTGAGCAAGGAAACGTCGCGACCCGGTGTGGTCGAATTACTATCCATACTAACGGGATCGCTTGACGTATCCGGCACGAATGCGTTTCCATTGCCGCCTGCGCATCCAATTACAAGGATGGCAAACAAGCAAATCAATAAACAGGATTTCAAAATGACACCCCCGGTTATGTGGATTTTCTTGTACTTGTTCGCGATTTAGCACTACTTTAAGAATGTAGCGGTTTTTTCTCAACCCTCCTTCCCCGGCACGTGGTGAGAAATGGGTACTAATTATAACTACCACACCTATGCTTATTTGTCAATGCAAGAACTCAAATTATCTCTCACTCCCAATACCCATTCAACAGAACCCTCTCGACATACGCATCCAGGCCCCCATTCGACATGTGTGGATCGTTGCCTGCACCCGGATTGAAATCGACAGGAGTTACATCGTCGATAAATTGGCCGCATACGTACAGCGAATCAGAATCATCAATGCAGATTCCATATCCGCGGTCGATGTAGTAAGTCGAACCGACCTTGCCGTCCACGCCGCCCCATGTCCGCGACCATTTCAATACGCCGTTCGACCCGAACTTGCTCAGGAAAATATCCGCTTTTCCATTAGCATTTGTCAGATTGGTGAAAATCGGATCCATTATTGAATTATCCATGTAAGTTCCGGTGACGTAGATATCTCCGAAACTGTCGGTATCGAGATCGTAGCCGACATCGTAATAGGTGGTGATGAAATCGGAGAAATCATCGCCGCCCCACGATGTCGCCCACAGGAATTCGCCGTCGGGATCGTATTTGCAGAGGAACGCGTCCCAGTTATTTCCTTCGAGAATCCATGTTCCCGGACCGGGATCGAAATCGCTCACGTTCTCGAACACGCCGGTCATGTAGATATTCCCGTCCTTGTCGATCGCGACCGATTCCGCGTTGTCATGGCAGATACCGCCCCAAGTCCGGACCCAGGTAAAAATTCCGGAAGAGGTATATTTGCAGAGGAACCCATCGTAAGTCCCTGCCGATGTGTGGTTCTCAGTGCCGCTATCGGGATCAAAATCTACCATGCCCTCGTACGCGCCGCAGATATATATATTGCCCGAATCATCCAGAGCCAGGCCGTTACTGTCGGCGAGAAGGTCCCCGCTGCCGTCCCACATTTTGAGCCAGTTTTGATTGCCGTCGATGTCGAAACTTGCGAGCCATGTTCTGTAATTGTAGGTGCCGATACAGTCGTAACCCGCGACAATCGCGTTGTTTGCGCTATCGATAATTATCCGCCTTCCGGAATCATCCTTCTCGCCGCCCCAGTTCTGAAGCCAGACAAAATTGCCATCGGAATCGAGTTTGGTCACGAAAATATCGCCCATATCCCCGGAATTGCCCCAGAAAGTATCGGTTGGATCGGGATCGAAATCGCAGACATCCCTGAACGAGCCGGTGATATAGACATCCCCGAACGAATCCACCGCGACCGATCGTCCGATATCATCCTCCGCGGCGCCCCAGGCCTTCGCCCAGACAAAATTTCCGGCGGATGTGTATTTCGCGACAAAAACATCCTTCCCGCCGTTCGAAGTATATGGGACATTGCCTGCGCCGGGATCGAAATCGACCGTTTCCTGGAAGTAGCCGGTTACATAAAGGTTTCCGGAACTGTCGATCGCGATGTCGCGGCACATGTCGAGAGCCGGACCGCCGAATGTCTGTGCCCAGCCGTAGATGGGGTCGGGAAGATTGGTGATATTCACGATCTGGTAAGCGGTCAAGTCGAGCCAGGGTTTTCCAATTGGGTCGTTTTCATTCGCTTCGACACCTACAAGGCATTTATAAATTCCGGGAGCTGGCAATTTTGTGTTGGAGATTGTCGCCCTCCATCTGCTGAAATCCGGTCCGTCCTTTTCCCATGTCGCGGTTGCGGTGCCGTTGAAAAGCTCGTTACATTCGACAACCGGCGCATGGTAAGTCGACATGCCCTGCCAGTCGTAAATGTCGATAACAACTTCGGTTTGATGTCCAACACAGACCGGGTCGGCCCACGCGTTAATTTTCCATGGTTCGGGGCAGTTCGCCTCAGGCCCGAAATCGGTCAGCGGATCCTCGACCGGCTGGACAAGAGGCAGCGTCCAATTCGCATCGACTGCATAGCCGATAACAAGCGGGGCTGGGCCAATTCCGAGACGGTATGTTTTTGTATCCGATGTGGTCGCGAGGAACGCCATACGGTCGTTGCCGGCGACATCGGACCAGTGACGGATGTAGCCGTTAACCGTGCTTGCTGGCGGGGTGACAGTCGAATATTTCCCTTTCTGATATTTCTGAAGAATTAACGGGATTCCGAGTGTGGTGATGTTGTAAAGCGACGTGTATCCGTCGGGATTCGCGAGGTAGCAATTGCCTGCGCTCGGGTCGGCGCAACTTAAGCCCGATTCCTGGAAAGTGTATCCGGCCTGGAACATCATTATCCCGCGCACATCGAAAATAGTGTATAAATCGTCCGTAAGGGGATGAGTGATGCGGATATCCACATCGATCACGCCCGGCGACACGATCCACGCCCCTGTCACCGCGAAGCAATTCTGGCAGGCTGATTTTTCTAGGAAAATAAGGATGTTCAAGTGGATCTCCGCTTCACGCATCGGGATAGCTTCGACCTCTATATTCGTGGGATCGGAGGGGTCTATGTAGAGGAGGTTATATGTCAGAAGTACGCGCTGATTTCCGGTTGATGATTGCCCCTGCGCATCGGGTGAAAGTTCTGGAGTGCCGCCCGAATCGTGATTTACTGGTGGCGCGACGGGTGAATGGCCTTTGAAACATCCGATGGACATTGCAATCATCAGAATCGTGATAAGCCGGTAATAGGGTTTGTATATCATAAAGCTGCCTCTGAATTTACGAGGAATGCGGAAGGAAGGTTTTCGGTTTACAATACCATTTTAACTGACAAAGTGTGGAAATGACAAATGGGGGAAGATTTTAGGCCAGGTCGCCAAGGTTTCCAGATGCTTCTGGAATTTAAGTATCCTCATAACCACCCGGTATACTGTCTATTTGATTTCTGCGGATTCGAATCGGGTATTGCGGACGGGGACGGAAGCGTTCAAGGCGCAGACCAGTCGTCCAGGGTCAGCAACGGTCCACGGTCACTCACTTGCAGGCCGGCGCGAAGATTCTCATTCCCGTCGTTCAGGGACAGAAACGGCTTATCGTCGTGCACGGTCAGTAAGGCGCGGAGATTACCATTCTCGTCGTTCAGGGACAGCCCTGGCCCATGGTCGTCCACGATCAGTAAGGCGCGGTCCTTCCCGTTCTCGTCGAACAGGTATAGCGCTTTTAGGGCCAGTGAGGCGCGGAGATTCCCGTTCTCGTCGAACAGGTTCAACCCATTTAGGTCTAGTGAGGCGCGGACAACCTCCCCGTTCTCGTCGAACAGGTGCAGCCCCGTTAGGTCCAGTTGGGCGCGGACTTTCTCGTTCGCGGCGTTCAGACCCAGCAACGGCTTATCGTCATGCACCATCAGTATGGCCCGTGCCTCCCCATTAGAATTAACCAACACAAACTGTTCAGCCTGAATGATTTTCTCGCCCGGCTTAGAAATCGCGGACAGCTTTTGCTCAAGGGCTTCCAGTCGTTCTTCAATGGTCATAGTTCTATCTCCTATGTGTGATTAAATGCAGTATAAATTAAGTCTGGTTGATATGAAAGTCCAGTCGCCCATTGTCAAAGAATTTTTTTATGCAAATCCCGGATAGCAGCTACCGGGATAAGCTACCTGGATTAAGCAACCTGGTAGTAAACTCGGTAGCTGCTAGCTTTTTCGTCCACGAAAAAGTAGCTGCTATCCGAGTGTTTTATAAATGATTTGCGTATGCATGTATATTCTTTAAATCCCGGATAGCAGCTACCCTACGCTGACGCGTAGGGATAGCTGCTACCGGGATTTGCCATTGACTATGTAGATAAAATGCGTGGTTCAGTAATTCTATTTCTTCACTGCGGTGATTGAGTCGAGCCAGTTGTGGAGAGATTTTGCGGTATCCTCATCTTTGGCGTATCTTGTGACGAGGTCGTAATAACGCTGCCTGTATGCGGGACGGAGCTCATCCGGAATTACTGCAAGAAACCATGTAAGGCCGTGTTCGAGAATGCTTAAGGGTTCGGGGAAGCCGTCCTCGCGCGCGTAATGATCCATCGTGAACATATAATAAGCTTTGAATTCTTCGGTAAATCCACCGGCATCGAACTGTGCTTCGGTCTCAATCCAGTGATTGATATCCGGAATTGTATCCGAATCGACTTCTTTCTGTTCCTCCGGCGAAAGCAGCTGAACTTTGTAGAAACTCGGAAAACCGTAGATAGCCTCGTCTTTTTTGATTACGAAACGCCCATCCGCGTCGCCCGACGACATGGCGCGGATATAATCATCGTCGAAATCGTAAACGCCGGTTTTGGACAGGAGTTCCGTAAGGACAAGGTAGAAGAGTTTCCAGTTTCTGAGGTGTGCGCCGCCGCCGGGATCGCGATAGACAAGATAGCCTTCGTTTCTGTCAGTGGGATCGTGCCCCTCGACCTCGGCTATCTCAAGCTCGACCGGGCCGGGGATCTCATCGAATTTTTTTCGAAGGATCATGGTTGGACCCTGTCCGGTAAGATAAAAACTCCCGGTGCCCATCAGACGGCAGAATCCAACCGCTGCCCATAGACGGGTGTAGTATTCGGTCCATTCGGCCCAGATCGCGAAGCCGCCCTTTCTGAGATAAACGGCGGCCAGGTATTCCTTCAGGCTTTTCAGCATGTATGAATCGGCCTCAAAAAGGTGAACGCCATCGAGCAAGTCGGTGCGGTAGAAACCGATGCCGATTTTAAGCTGGTCGCGCGAGATTTTTTTCAGATTCTCGTCGAGAAAATAATAAACATAACCGACGCGCGGTTTGATTCCGTGGTAATACGCAAGTAAATCGTCTGGAATTGGAAGCATTCTTACACCTGGTACTGTCTGAATTAGTTCCCGTGCATGCGTGCCGGGACTGCTATCGTACCATTGCAGGGGCGGTCGGGCAAGACAGAATGGGAATAACCTCATCCCCTGCCCCCCTCTCCAAAATTGGAGAGGGGGAAAAAAGGTAAAAAAAACGACCCCGCATCGAAATGCGAGGCCGGCTTTTACTATGTGAAATGCTTAAAAGACAGAGGTTGTGTTAAAGCCAGCCGAATAACTTCGATCCGTCGGGACCGACTATGTAGCCGCCCACATTCGCGTCGACCTTGTACGGGTTGAATTTTATCAGCTCGTATGAGTCGACCTTGCCCGTAAGCGCGTTGATTTTTGCCCTGTATACACACCCCTTTGGGCAAGAAAAGCCCGTTAAAATGCCGTTACTATTGTAGTTTGCGTTAACCTGACCGCACCTGCATCCAGGCGTAGGACATTTTTCGATCAGAAGGAGATTTTTTCCCTTTTCTGACACAGAATGCTCTTGATCCCCAGCAGGCGTTGATCCCTTGTCCGTATTTTGTAACATAACCCAACTCGTCCTTTCGGTGGGGAGATTGATGATCGTCCATTGCGATCTCATCGCCCCATTTATATTTAAATCAGTACTAGACTCCGATTCGAAACCTCCGGTTGTCTTCCTATATATAATGTACCACCGGATTCCCGATTCCGAAAGACCCAGAATCGGGTTAATTTGTTGATGCCAGTTTTAATCGATTTTGAAACAGTTATATCCGAAAAAAAATAATTAAGCGCTGAAATAGAAGTTAGGTAATAAGTGAATGATTGAGCTGACCAATAAGCCCTGTACAAATGCGGTGCTTTCAGTACCAGTCGACATATTTCTGGCCGACAAGATTGAACTTCAAACCTCGAATATGCTGCGGTTTCAAAAAATGCGATTCCACAAAACTGTCCAGTTGAAAAAAAACAATGTCGTTCGTGAAAATGTTCCGGTGGACCGAGAATGAGCAACCGTTCTCGCATGTGAAATTGATGAGCAGGCCGTCCTTGTATTTCGGGAAAAGTTTTTCCCCGCTGCATTCCGGAATCGGGCACTCTGTCAGAGGGAGAGGTTCTAATCCTTCCGTTCCCTTGCCGGTAGAATGTTTTGCCATGAACTCTTCGAAACTAGGTGGCCGCATTTTAAAATCCTCCCTTACAAGAATTCAAAAGAGTAATGACAAATCAAATTGCCCTTTATAAATTCTGAGCTTCTCATTCCTCAGTTATGTAACTTCTTTCCTTGTCTATACTTTACCATTTCATTCAAATCAGTCAAGGGGTACAGGCAAAAATTATGAATCTGAAAATAACTTGATACATTTATATTAAATGACGATTTTCAGGCCATTAAGTTCATGAACCCGCCAGCGATCCTCTACCATCCCCAGCACCAGTACGGCGATCCGTCCCCAGTATCATCATCGGTAATCTGGATAAGTTCTTCAGTTTTCCACGAGAAAATAAACAACTCGGTATCCGATTCGCCATCCTTTACCGCATCGTAAATAAACGATAATCCGTCCGGCGAGAAAGATGGGTGCTCCTCGTGCAGACCGGCATCGTAGTGATAGACAATCTCTTCCGTAAACGGGTTCACGATATAAATGTCAGTCTCATAATACGGGTAATGATCGCGGTCCGACGCGTAGACTAACAGGTATTCCCCGTCGACCATCACCGGGCTCCATCCGGGATTCAGATCGACGCCCGGAGCCACCATTATTTCGCTGAAGGTGTTTCCGTCCACATCGTAAAGCCATAATTCGCTCGATGGCGGGTCGCTATAATCGATTCCCAGGGTCATGGCGATGAATTTTCCGTCCGGACTGACGGCGGGATTCTGAATCGTATCGGGCGCGGTCGCGATTTTCGAACGATTCGCGCCGTCATATTCCATTATGAAAAGGTCAGGAGTGTTTTGCCATTGTGTACCGGATGCGGTGATGATATGTATCCCGTCGGGATGAAAATCCGCATCATCGTCAACCTCAGGAGTGGTAATTGTCCAGTCCGTCCCTCCGAACTCATAAACCCGGACGTCGCTATAGTACGGGGTTGGACCGGCGCAATGAAGATGATGCGTACCGACTGGGTTCATTCGCGGCTCATGGAAAAGATATCCCACCCCCATGAAATTCGTAAGCTGGGTCTCGATTCCGGTGTCGAGATCCAGAAGCCAGACATTGGCTGTTGTACTTCCGCTTGGGTCAGGTTGTCCGGGAGCTACGAATATAACGTCGCCTTTAATCTGTGGGTTGATAATTTCCTCTGCGACTGGAATTTTAACCATGGTGTATGAATGGTTGACATCCCCAAGCCAGAAATCGTTATATTTATCCTTAACGAGCAGAAGGGCGTCGTATTTCCCTTCCGGGACTCCATTTTCGTTTGTGATATTGAAAATAATCTCCGCTTCAGTAGCGGTGGAAATTTGTATGGATGATGAATCGATCGCGCCGCTCCAGATATCCGGGCATTCAAGCGCTGCTGATTTAATTGTATCGGCGCCCTGGAAATCGAACATATGGAATTTGATCTCGCCATCGCTTCCCTGTGAATCTTCGGGGACTTTGGCAATTTCATAATAAATCAACGACGATTCCAGCGCGTTCGCGGATGCCGGGAAATCGGTCTCGATATTTAAAGGCGGGATCACAGTGGGGATTTCCCAGCACGCATCGACTGCATAGCCGAATCGGATCGAACCGGGCACGAGTTTGAAATCGAGATTACGATACGGCGCTTCGGTAGTGCCAAGATGGTTTCTCGGAGGTGCTCCGAATGAAATAAATGGATTTACAGTGCCTGTAAAATCGCCGGGAAACGCAAGATTGCCCTGCGAGTATTCAAGTATCTTAAATGCCCCCGTACCTTCCCCAAATTCAGCTGTATTCCAGAATCGAGTGTAGCCGTCGTGAAATCTCCGTTGTCGATCCATGGAATCGTCGCATTTAAAGCGGGAAAATTTTTTGTGCCGTCGGAGATGATCACCAGCCTCGGGTCGAAAATCGTAAATTTATCCTGACCCGGAAACGGGTGAGTAATTTGGATTGTGACACTTAGAATCTGGTTCAGCTGGTCGAGACTCCAATATACCAACTGGAAGCAATCCTGGCATGGCGCGAATTCGAGCAACCGTCGCACATTGAGATGTATGGCGTCTGTCCGCCGGGGAATAATTTCCATCGTGTCATGCGATTCCGGGATGTACGCGTCCCAGTATCCGAGAAGGAAACGGTTTGCCGATGGGGATTCGCTGGGAATTATTATTCCGGATGCGGATGGCGATGCGGGGGAGTCGGTTCCAGCCGCACCGGAACATCCAGCCAAGGCGAAAATTGTAAAAATTAATAATACAAGGTGGGAAATCCTCTCCTGGAATGAGTGAACCATGTCGATTTTACCTCCACAACCTGAATTTAGTCCTAAACTGTAATTGTTCCTAATTTGTCCGTGCCCACTGGCAACATATATTTTACACTATTTTCAGCCCGAAACGAAATTCCGGGCAGTTTCATGAATGACATCAGATCGGTAAACATTGCGATTGTTGCGCTAAAACGGTAATATCTTGACGTTGGTTCGCATTCCAATTTGAGAAGAGGATGAAAAATGATTTCGAGAATATATTTCTCCCATACGGGAGACGGCTCCGATGAGATGCCGGGCTTTGACGAAGTCGAAATGACCGATATCGAGGGGCTTGATAATTCGGTGGCCTGTTCGGTTGCCGCGGAATGTATCGAGATGAATCAGTCGGCATCGCTTGTATTAGCCGGAGACGAGGTAATAATGATTGAATCCACGTCGCTTATCACACTTGCAGATCAGGTGGATGCAAACAAGTCATCCATGTTCCTTGTGATAGCGGACGAGGTTCACGGCGAGTACTCGACAGTTTTCACCCCGCAGACCGCGGCGATATTCGGTGTTGCTGCCGGTGTCGCGATTTTCGTGCTGAGTATGATTTTCCGCCCGTTCTGCAGAAGATAGGATCGGGCTTTCTGTACTGCGAATTTTATTTGAGATCGACGTCTGGATATTTGCCGGGCTGCATTTATAAACGTGTAATGGAGAAAAACGAAAATGACAAGTCAAGTTGATGTTCCGGAAACATTTTATGAAGCTCCGATAGAGGCGGAAAAATCCGTAGTCGCGGATTTCTCAGATGAAGAGCCTGTCAGGGTATCGCTGGAGGCGGTGCAGGTAATCGAAGCGAATAATGTAAAGATGCACCAGTCTGCCGCGTTCAGCGTGCTTGCCGACGTGGTCGAGATGCGCGATTCGGCGGGGTTTATCGTGCGGGCGGATGAGGTCCGGGCGGATAATTCGGTTACCTTTATCCTTGCAGCGGGAGAAGTGAAAGGGAATATCACCACTCTTTTCACGCCCATGACCGCGATGATTCTCGGCGGCGCGATAATGCTGGGAATGTTCCTGCTCAGACCCCCAGGGCGGAAAAGGTAAAGCGGGACTGATGATAGTAAGTCATTGAATTTCTGCAAGTTTTGTAGTCATAATAAATCCTTTAATTAATGAAATTTGATAAGTAGAGTACCGAGGAGGATGCGTATGTACAGGATTTACCTGTTCCTGCTGGTCAGCGCATATATTTCTCTGACTGTACCGGGCACACTGCCAATAGACAATACTTCATCCCCACACGCTCAGACTTCAGGCGGATCATTACTTCTGAATGAGATCAGCCCGTGGCCATCCGATGGAATCGTCTGGGTGGAATTCATAAATTACACCGGGCAACCAGTTGAACTTGGAGGCTGGTCGATTGAATTCACCTCCGGATACTCATATGCCTTCCCATCCGATTCGCCAACCATACCGGCAGGAGGACTTCACCTTCTGAGAATTTCAGGGGGGAATGCAGTCAATCCGGACGGCGACGGTTGCACCCTTACAGACCCCAATGGAGCGGTGGATGTTATCACATGGGGAATGCAGACAGGAGAAAACCCTCCTGAGCTTCCATTCGGTGCACCGTTATTCCCCCCATATGGTGTCCTGAGATCCGACAAATTATTCACGGACGACGATGTGCTGATCCGCATTCCCGATACATGGCCGCCATCGCGCGACAGAAGTTACGGATCCGATTTATGGGCGTACCGGTCGGGCGATCAAGCTACTCCGGGGGCTCCCAATAATTATCCGGGACCCAGTCATTTTTCACCGGGCGACGGGGAGGAGATTGCGTCCAACCTACATCTTGCGATCCTTGGGGCCGACTGGACTGGAGAAACAACATTCCAGGTGGCGAAAGACGAGGGTTTTGCTGATACCGTTTTTGAGCAGACCGTCGAAGGAAACAGCGTGGCAATTGATAATCTCCCTGCAGGAACATATTTCTGGCGCGTAAGGGGAAGTAATAACGAACCGGATTCGTGGAGCACATCGCATGAATTTACTTTATTGGGAATAGATATCGACGCGTTGATTGCAGCCTCAGGACGGCAAACCGGAGAATGGGACGGAATTTCGCGAACCCGGCTTGCATCGGCAAAAGCAGGTGAAACCCCACCGGATCTGGCGCTTGGGCCGGATGAAACCGTTCTCGAAAGCCACGTTATCGGAGTCCAGCATCTGCTTCAGCACAAGGATACAGATATGGTCTGTATGGACGGTTGCCCTATGGAGGGAGCGATGTCGTGGGAGGATCCACATAACTCTGTCGGGACACATGGCCGCCTCTATTGCAGCCGTGCATGCCTCGCAATGATCGCAGGCCTTGGCGGCTGCAATCTGAGCCAGGACAGGATAACCTATTACATTTTTGAAGAAGCCGGGCATGATAACCTCAGCGGCCAGGAAGCCGGACATCAGGGCGATCCATTCATGGATCTTGGGCATAACATCGGAACATTTTCCTCATCGACCATGTATACGCTCGAATGGATTTACGGCCAGCCTCATGGCACATCGGTCAGAATAGAAAACAGCATGTTTAACTGGGATGACGGGGATCGCTCAAGCATAAACTCAATCAGGGAATTCCTTGATGACGACCGTCCGCTGATTCGGCAATCCCCAACACACTCGACCGTCGTAGATGGTTATGCGATTATCAGGCTAAGCACAGAGCCGGATGACCCGCGCTACTTTATCCATGTTCTTGACCCATCGTCTCCCGATAATGTTTCATGGGTTAATTTTCAAGGTGGTGACACTCTTGAGTATAACTGCCCCCCGACAACAGGAACACCGATGCGGTGCGATGAACCGGGGGTTTCCAACGATTCCGACGGCGATATGCTTGTCGATTTCGACGAAACCGAACGCCTTGGCACCGATCCGCATTCGCAGGATTCTGACGGAGATAATGTAAATGACATGATAGATATGTACGGTTATCTTTTCGATCCCGATGGTACATACAATCTTCGTGAACGCGATTATGACGGGGACAGCAAGCCTAAGGAACTTGACCCGGATAACGACGATCCCGAAGACGATAGTGTTAACGATGGATGCGAAGACATAAACTTAGATGGATTTTACGTCGATGATGGAACCGAAACGGATTGTTTCCTGGAAGCGGATGATTTCGCGATTCTCAATCGCTTCTGCTTCACAGGCTATATCACAATCGAATCCGAATCGGAAATTACGGGATTGCCCGGATCGCATATGTCCACGCGTGAGACTCTATATATCGAAAATGGTCAACCGTACTCCTCAAGCGATTATATTTATTCCTACAAGTGGGAGCTTTGGAACGATGGTTTCGAAATGCCCGTCCCCGGCGGAACGATAAGAGCCGATGCTTACGGTTCGCTCGAGGGACTCGCAAGCGTCCGAATCAGCGTTGATGGCAATAATTACCGGATGGTCACCGATACCCAACCAAGGGTCGGGGCATACACAATTACAACGACAGGTCCCGGAATAGAAAGAACTGCAACTTATGATTTTTACCTTCACATGGCGAATCACCATTTCGGATATGTCTCCGAGGAAGCCCCAGAATTTGTGGACGAAGCTCTTGAGGAAATCGGCGCGCCAAATATTTTCAGGGGACAGGTCACGCATGATCCGGGCGGTGGCACGCGCATTTCGGGAAGCGATATGGTCGAAGCCAGCGGTTATTTCCCCGGCATTGACGGCTACTCGCAGCGGACCTGGGAGATATGGATTGATAGACCATAAGGTATAATTAGTGCATCTAATGATTGGAGCTGCAAGATGAAAGGATTCTGGCTTAATGCTTCACTGATAATCTCGGGCTTGTTTCTTGTGACTTGTGCAGGAGGCGGTGTTCTAACGCCGGGGGATTTTGTTCCGCCTGTATGGGATACAACCGTCGGCGTAACAAGTGTCGTGCCGGGAGAAAACCAGGTTACTGTGACCTGGGGCACTGCGACCGACTCTATGAGCCCGCCAGTGGAATACCTTGTTTATATCGATACCGACGAAAATCCATGGGATACTTCACCAGTTATAAAGCCGACAAATGATCCGCACGTGTTCGCGAATCTCGATAACACCACGGAATACTGGTGCGGTGTTCGATGCATGGACAGCGCGGATCCGCCGAATATCGATGACAATGTTGTTGTGATGTCCGCGACACCTGAAGAGGGTCAGGTTAATTTGGACACGACTCCGCCGGTTTGGGACGAAACGGTCGGAGTAATCACAGTGGTTCCGGGAGAGGGATCTGTGACGGTTCAATGGGGGACAGCGACGGACGCAGAGTCGCCGCCGGTTGAGTATCTTCTATACAGGGATGAAGATGACGATCCTTGGGACCAGGAACCGATTGTCTTATCAACAAATGATCCCTACACCTTCACGGACCTGTTTTCAAATATCGCCTACCTTTTCGGCGTACGATGCCGCGACAGCGCCGATGTCCCAAACGCCGACAGCAATGAAAATTTCCTCATGTCAGAGACAATTCCCAGGGGCTGGACAGTGGATTGGAAGGATGGGTATTTCCAGGATGAAAATGTTCAGGTTGACAGTTTGGGAAACATATATATTATGGGGGAAAAGAAATGGGGCGTCGATTATGATCCCAGCGTTGGAACTTCATACGGTCCCGGAAACGCATTTGAAGATGTGTTTGTACTCAAACTTAATCCGGACCGTGAATTTCAGTGGGCAGGGCAGATGTCGAATGGTGGAGAGTCATCTCAGGTCAGTAAAGTTGGATTCTGCATAGATTCAAATGATGAAATTTATGTTTGTTTTTTTGCTGGTTATAATAATGAAACTCATTTATTGAAAGTTGATAATGAGGGAAATAAAATATGGGATAAAGTCCTATACACATATTCACAATCAACAGCATATGTACATAATGAAGCTGTCGCTATTGACGCATACAATAATATTTATGTTATTGGATATTTTTTTAATACCATAGATTTTAATCCTGGTTCGGGTGAAGGCATTTATACATCAAATGGGAGTAGTGATTGTTTCTTAGTAAAATTAGATTCATCGGGCACTTTCAAATGGGTTAAAACATGGGGTGGCAATGAATTTGATGTGCCATATGTGCTTGAGATTGACCCAAATGGTAATATTTATGTAGGTGGGGATTTCGAAAATACTGTGGATTTCGATCCCGGATTAAACGTGGACACGCACATATCGAATGGATTAAGTGATGCTTTTTTAAGTTCATTCGATCTGGCTGGGAACTTCCGATGGGCGAGGATATGGGGAGGAAGTGGAAATGATACCGTTTACGATGTCGTAGCCAATTCTTCAGGAGTAGTTTACGCAGGCGGAAGTTTTTATAATCAGGTTGATTTCAATCCTGGCCCGGATGAGGATATTCAATCAGCAATTGGGGGGTGGGGTCCATATTTATGCCGATATGATTCCAGTGGAGATTATAAATTTGTATATCTCTGGAAACCACTGAGTATGCATCTTTGCTTTGATGAACATGATAATTTATATATGGCCGGATTTTTTAATGAAGATGTGGATCTGAACCCAGGCGATGGAAGTGACTTTCAAAGTATAGGTCCGTCGCATGCTAAATCATATTTAAGTAAGTATAATCCCTCAGGAGATTATTTATGGTCAAGAGTTTGGGGGGGACTCGATAGTGCGGTTTTCACTAATGGGATAGAGAGTTTCAGTAATA
This sequence comes from bacterium, assembly GCA_026394215.1. Lineage (GTDB taxonomy): Bacteria > JAJVIF01 > JAJVIF01 > JAPKYR01 > JAPKYR01 > JAPKYR01. The sequence goes on along the minus strand of JAPKYR010000186.1, from coordinate 12,264 downwards.
ATGTATTTGTTGTTGGAACATTCTGGGGAGATGATTGCGACTTTGATCCGGGACCAGGAGTTGAAATCCATGTTCCTACCCATCCTTACGATCTCGTTCAAATTTTGTTTCTAAGCAAATTTCCTCAGGATGGAGGATATTGGTGAGACATATAGTGTGGCGTTTTTTTATCCTTTAATAACGTCAAGGACCTTTCGCCAGTTGAGATACGCATGGTAAAGGATATAATGCATGTAGGCGAAGTCCTTAAGGATATAGGGACCGGTTGGTGGTGGCGGTCCATCGAGACCCCATCCCGTGCCCCATAGTTGATCCTGAGGCGGTACGGCGAATGGCAAATTAACAGAATTAAGAACATTCATTTGTGTCATATTTTTCCATGGCCAATAGGGATTCAATATTTCTGGATTGTCCCATATGGGGTTATTATCCGCACCCCACCAGAACCATGTGACGCCGTCGCAGTAAGGTTCTTCCCTTGATGACCGGACATACCAGTTTTGCGCATGTGTTCTAATTGCGGTATTGTATGGGGTGTAGCCATCATTGACTGCTCTCTGGTAATCACCAAGCCGTGTCGAAAGCCTGTCATCAGCAAAAGCCCCGATTATCAACCTCCGCTTGTTCAGCCGAACCGCCTGACGGTCGGCCCACAGGTTCATGAGTTTGGTCCTTCGAAGGTAATCGTATTTGCTGGGAAAATCATGGTTTTCCTCATACATATAATCGGTTGTCGAGAATCAGGATACCTGACCCGTTTAAGAAAAATCTTCCTCCCCCACTCCCACAATCCCGGCTTGATCTGGTATAGTGTCCATGCTTTATGGAGGAAACATAATGCGTCTGAGCCATTATCTCGTTCCGACTATCAAGGAAATTCCCGCCGAGGCGGAGTCGATCTCGCACAGGCTGATGCTTCGCGCCGGACTGATCAAGCAACTGACATCCGGGGCATTTTCGTATCTCCCGCTTGGATGGAGGGTGCTTCGCAAAATAGAAAATATCGTTCGCGAGGAGATGGACGCGATCGGTTCGCAGGAATTGTACCTGCCGGCACTCCATCCGCTTGATCTCTGGATCGAGTCCGGACGCGCATCGGTGATGGACGAGATCATGTTCAAGTTCCAGGATCACAAGGGGCGATGGATGTGTCTGGGGCCTACGCATGAGGAAGTTATAACCGATCTTGCGCGATCGTTTGTGCATTCGTACCGCGACCTTCCGCAACAGTGGTATCAAATACAGATTAAATTCCGCGACGAGGTCCGTCCGAGGGGCGGGCTTATCAGGATTCGCCAGTTCACGATGAAGGACGCTTATTCGCTTTCCACCAGCCAGGAAGATTTGAACGAATGGTACCTTAAAAATCGGCAGGCATACACGAATATTTTCACGCGGACGGGGCTTCGATTTTATATTGTCGGGGCGCATTCCGGCGCGATGGGCGGCTCCGGGTCGGAGGAATTCATGATCCCGACGCCGACCGGCGAAGACAGCATCGTGGTCTGCGATACTTGCGGCTATCTCGCCAATCTCGAAGTCGCGACAAGTAAAATCGAACATCACGAAAAAATGGATGTTCCGATGGAGAACGTCTCGACCCCCGACCGTCACACGATTGAAGAGGTCGCGGGATATCTCGGCGTGCCTGAATTCGATACGATGAAGAGCGTTATCTATATGCTCGTGCCCGAAGAGACTCCACTCCTGGTTTTGATCAGGGGAGACCTCGAGGTTTCGGAAGCCAAACTGGAAATCGCGTTGAAGGGGCATGAATATCGTCCCGCGCACCCAGACGAAATCAAGGAAATGAGCGGGGCGGAACCCGGATTTATCGGTCCCGTGGGTTTGAAGAGGAAGGACGTGCGGATAATTATCGACGATTCGATTCCTGAGGGAGTACCGTTTATCAGCGGGGCGAATAAGGACAATTTCCATACGAAAGGCGTCACACGGGGTCGCGATTACGACGGCGAGTCTGCGGATTTGAGGCTTGCTTGCGAGGGAGATTTCTGCACTCATTGCGATGCCCCCCTTCGCACCGAGCGCGCGATCGAGGTCGGGCACATTTTCAAACTCGGCACGAAATATTCGGAGAGCATGGGCGCGACATACCTCGACGAAAATAACCTGGAAAAGCCGATCATCATGGGTTGCTACGGGATCGGGATCGAGAGAATTATGGCCGGCGCGATAGAGGTCAATTCGGACGAGAACGGAATTATCTGGCCGATGAGCATCGCGCCGTTTCAGGTGATTGTCATCCCGCTCGACAAACGTAACGAGCAGATCTGGTCGAAAGCGGAAGAGATTTATCGCAGGCTGTGGGAATCGGGCGTGGAAGCGTTGATAGACGACCGCGAAGCGTCGCCGGGATTCAAATTCAAGGACGCGGACCTTTTCGGGATACCGATACATATAATTCTCGGCAAACGCGCTATTGAAAGCGGAAACGCGGAGGTCAAGGTCCGAAAGACTGGTGTAAGAACCGACGTGTCAATCGAGTCGCTTCTTGCCGATCCGTTAAAAGCACTGCCATGGCTGGGGGATGAGACGCTGAGCAGACCGTAGTTGTAGTCTGGCAATTCATTCGTCGAGATTATTAATATATTGCTGAAGTAATTAATAGCGGTTTAGTGCCCTTATGCAGCCAGCCCTACACCTTCGAGGATAATCTGCGATAAAGTCTCGCGCCCCCCAAAGCGAACCGATGCATTCAGGACTTCAATTCCCGCAAGCAGACCCTCCGCGTCATAATCGGCTGCGATACCTTCGCCAAGCTCCTTTGTGGTAACCGTGGTTTCACGAAAAATTATGCTTAGAGCGTCAACTTCGGGATCGTATGATATCTTCATGTCGTCCTCCATGAGGGGTTCAGTAATAATAAGTATAAACGGTAATGACCATGATCTCCAAGTCCCTTTCCTCGAAAATCGGACGAACGCGCTTTGTTTTGTAGTATTTTCCATTCCAGTCGCTGTTGAAGGGATACTCCTCAGAACACTCAAAACAATTCACGCCCAGTTTGACCGGTTTCCATGTTGACTTGTGGATCGCATTTATGACTTCATCGAGCGTGAATCCTCGCCTGCTCGAATATCCCTGAGAATGTTTCGAAAGTCGAATGGATTTCATCATATATCCCCCTCCACTATCCTTATCTCCTCCTCTATCAGATCATACAGTTCATATATCACCTTGTCAATTTGACTATCCGTCCGTCTCGATGCAGCGATTGACGGGTTCATTCTTGTGTGGTAGTTTTTTCACATATCCCCCCGGCGCTTCGGCGAATGGGGAGCGGAACCGCCGTCAGGCGGCTCCTGCATTTTTAGAGAGTTTAGTAGCCCGGGAAACCTTACAGGAACTATCTTGCAAATTTTATAAGTGGAAATCGGTTTCCCGGGACCTTTTTATGCTCCAACCTTAGGACCCGGGAAACCAAGGGCCATCTATGGGTAATTGTCAAATCGTCTCTGTAAGGTTTCCCGGGCTACTCGCTACCGTGGCTGAACGATCCTTCGCTCAGCAGGCCATAAGAAAAAGTCAGGTTATATAATTTCCAGTCAACTGAAAGTACAATTTGAAAACCTAGTTGACATTTATCGGGGGGGGGGTATATTTATATGTACATAAAAAAAAGGAGGTGCATCAAAATGAATAGAAAACTGGCTTATTCATTCCTTATTGGGTTAATGATGGTTTTCGTCATGGGTGCCCAGCAGCCGGTCAGGGCTGATAGTTGTTGCGTTGATCAGGTGGAAGGCTGTATTGGGTCATTGGTTCTGGTTATATGCAATCAGGAAACTGGCTGCACAAGATCATGCTTTTTTGAGATTTGCTGGTATGACTATACTGTTAATGATCCGCCGTGCGATGATAATTGGGTTATATACTATTCAATCCTGAAGGATTGCGAAGAACTTGGCATGTGTGGATGTGAGCGCGACTGGGTTAACGATTCCTATTCTGCCTATCGTAAATTGTGTTCAGAACTATACTAGAGAAAGGAGAAAGCGATGTTTAAGAATTTGACTGCAATAATAATCCTGTTTGCCTGCCTGGTAATAATGAACCCGGCACTGGCAGACAGCGAGTTGAACGAGGAGATCAACAGGATAAGCTATATTAATTCGTTGATAGGCGGCGGAGTAAATTACTACTACTTGGACACGGGAAGCCTTCCCGGCTCAGTAAATGAGCTTTACGCTACGGGTTGGATTCCCGGGAATCTAGTAAATCCAGTAACGGATGAGCCGTTTAATTATAATTCGGTCGAAAGAGGTCCCGGTGAAATCATAATTACGCCAGTCGATAACCAGCATGTGATATTGTATATCGGGTTACCGAACGGTCAGGAATTTGAAAATGATCTTGAGTCATCCATGTATTCAACTACAAATTATACAGGTTCTGATCTTCGGGTCGCTAATTATCGATATAGAGTTCAGTTTTCATTCTTCCAGTACTGGCGCGTTTATCAGGATCTGCCAACGTCAATAGACGATATGAAGGATAAGGGTTTCTGGCCTTTTGATGGAAGCGAGTTAAATCCATATACCTTCGAACCGTTGCGGTTCGATGACAGCAATCCCGGAAATCTGAGATTCTCATTTGATTTAGACGAGGTTATGTGCAGAGTGTATTTCCAGAATAACGGGGTCGGTGCCGCCGGTTTTGATCGCGAGTACGGAGAGACGTATTTTGAGTTCTAGGGAATAATATTTATTTATTGACTATCAATGCCTGTCAAATAACGTAGCCCCGCATCTCCGATGCCAGATTCCATAAATGATTTTCTTACGCTTCCATCCAAATCACTTGCCTTGTCCAAATCCTGGACATATTTTGCATATTAATTGGGAATATCGCAAGCAGGGGATTGCAGACAGAATGTCAGTGTAATGTTTAAGAAGGCCGGACGCCTTCTCTCACCTCACCACTATCTGCATCTTCTGCCTCAGATTAAATACTGCCCTTGAATGGATCTGGCAGACACGCGATTCCGATATTCCAAGCGTGGCGCCGATTTCCTTCAGCGTCAGTTCCTCATGATAATAAAGCGCGATTATCTGCTTTTCTTTTTCGGGAAGGTCCTCGATAGCCCGCGCCATGCATTCGAGGAGGTCGCGTTTTTCGGTCTCGTCGTATGGATCGGGAATGGCGATGGCCAGATTTTCGCCGACCGTAGACCCCGCGCCCTCATCATCGTCGAACAATTCCTTCTCGAGCGAGATGATAAACGAGTTGCTGCTTTTCCAGAGGTTGTCGGAGATTTCGTCGACCGTGGTATTCATGGCGTCGGCGAGATCGAAGACGGACGGGACTCTGCCGATTTTTTTCTGATATTCCTCGGCTGCGCGTTCGATTTCCGCCGCTCGTTTTCTTAACGGGCGCGAGAGGAGGTCCTGCTTGCGGAGGTAGTCGATAATCGAGCCTCGGATACGGATCGAGGCGTAGGTCTCGAATTTGACCTCTTTGCCGGGATCGAAATTGTCGAGGGCGGCGAGAAGCCCGATAATTCCCTGGTGTTCAAGGTCTTCGCGATCGATATGGGGGGGGAGGTTGATCGCGATACGGCCGTAAATATAGCCGACCAGGTAAATATAGTTCATCGAAAGCTCTTCACGGGCTTCGGGGCTTCCATTATTAAGGAAGCGGTTCCAGAGAGACTGGAGCCTTGAGGCGCGGGCGAGTTCCGTTACGTCGGTGTCTGGTGGCATAGAGTTTCAATCGCCTGTTTTTGGCAGGTTTAAGTCACATTAACCTGTTTGATGGTAAAAATCAATTGCTAATCTATAACAATATTACAAGAAGAACGATTATGGCTATCATGACGACTATTCCCACGAGGAGAGGCATAAAGTTCATTTCGCTTTTTTCCTCGGCTGCTTTCACGGGAGTAATTCTCCTGGTGTAAGGTTTATTCCTGACCAGGATGTTCTCGTAAGACAGCACATCGACAAAAATCCCCTTTGTGACCTTCAGACGGAATCTCCATCGTTCGCCGGTAAGCTGGACTATTTCTTCAATTCTGCATCGAACCGGACGCCACATGCCCATCCTGTATGCGCCTATTAATTTGCCGATTGATACGCCTAATTCGCTGCGATCGAGGACTTCCACATAGGCGCTGTCATTTACTTTGAGTTCCTGGGAAGGAATGCCGTTTACGGGATCGATCATGAACTGGCCTTTAAGAGATACTTTCAAACCCTCGGCATGTTCCGGATCTTCCTGGGATAAAACTGCGCTGTATGTTGTGGTTTCGAGGCCAAGTTCCTGGGCAATTGTCCTGAAATTCTTATCCGTCATAAAATCATAATCGAGATCGACTTTGATTTTGTCGATAAAAATGTCTTCAAGTAACCTGGAAATCAGGTCATTGATGATCGGGCCGACCTGATTGGTTACTTCTTCAGATGGAATGGATTCGGGAATTAACTCGGTTTTCGGCTGGTCCCATAGCGAGAAAAGGTACTGTAGCGCTGAAGCGTTCAGTCTTTTGGCAATTTCTGCGCGCATTTGCTGTGAGTCGAATAATTTGGGTCCGGTCGTTTGCTCCGTGAAATATTTCCTGATCGTGTTGAAAAAATTGGCCGGTGGCACATTAACCGGATGGCTGTTGACCCATGCGGTGTCCGTTTCGGCGATAGCACGGAAGAGAATGAAATCCGGCCTGCCTTTTTCGGTGAGAAGGAAAATCAAGCCTGCCTGTTCTTTTCGGATTGCGATAAATTTAACCTTGATGAAAAGATAGCGTGGGATGAGCCCCTTGACAATCTCGCGCGCCTTATCGATCTCCCCGTTGGCTTCGGTAACGGCTATCAGGGCGAGATCCTCAGTCACGTCCATCTCATTCGCCAGGCATGTCACGATTCCATCTTCCATAACAGGTTAAGCCGGACCGTTGGACTTGAGATCAATTTTCGTCCTGCGATCCCTCTTCGGTTTCATCCGGTCCTTTTTCCCCGATAAGTTCCTGAGCGATTTTTTGTTCCATTGCGCGACGCGTAACTTCACGCTGGGCTGCCTGGTAGACATATTTTTCGGCCAGGTTGCCGATCAATAATCCGCCGGTTCCGAAAAAAATCCCCGCAAGAAGTCCCAGCACGCAGGTATACATCAGGTCGCTGTTGGAAATAACGCCGACAAGAACGCTTATTGTAAAAGCGCCCCCGCCGAAAATAATCGCAACTCTTCTTCCGATCTCGGACAAGATATCCTCCAGACCGCTCTCGATTCAGCCTGCGACATACCGTCAGAGATTCAAACGATCTATGTCGAAGGACATTACCACCAATAATAATATCCAACAAAGCGGGTTGTTAATTGCCGGATGCGGCAGGGCTTTTAGCGGTTTTATTCGGGGTATGTGCTGGAAGCACATGACACGCTTAACCATTCGCTGGAAGCGAATGACACGTTGCATTTGCTATTTTCCCCTCTTTCAGGTTACGATTTCCCCTCACTTCCTGTATTTATGCAGCGAGAGGGTGGTAATTTTTAGTTAGAGGTCATCGGAATGGTTAAAGATCGAATAGAAGAGCTGGATGCGCTATCCTCCGAATCGGAGCTTGGCGGCGGGCAGAACCGTATCGACAAACAGCATTCATCCGGAAAATGGACCGCTCGCGAGCGTATCGACTATCTTCTCGACTCGGGCAGTTTCGAGGAAGTCGATAAATACGTCCGCCATCAGTGCCACGATTACGGGATGTTCAAAAACCGACCGTACGGCGACGGCGTCGTGACCGGAACCGGGACAGTCAACGGACGCCCTGTCGCGATATTCAGCCAGGATTTCACCGTTTTCGGAGGCTCCTTAGGCGAGATGTTCGCATCGAAAATCGTCAAGATTAACAGCATCGGCCAGAAAAACGGGCTTCCTGTTATCGGATTAAATGACTCCGGCGGCGCGAGAATACAGGAGGGCGTCCTGTCGCTTGCGGGTTACGCGGACATTTTTCTGCAGAATGTAATGTCAAGCGGCGTCATCCCGCAGATCAGCGCGATTATGGGTCCGTGCGCAGGCGGTGCTGTCTATTCACCGGCAATTACCGATTTCATCTATATGGTCAGCGGGACGTCGCACATGTTCGTGACCGGCCCCGCCGTAATCAAGGCTGTAACGCACGAGGATATCGATTTCGAATCGCTCGGCGGAGCTGCGGTACATAACGAGATCAGCGGCGTCGCGCATTTCGAGTCCGAAAGCGATGAGGACTGTCTCAATGGAATAAAACGGTTGCTGAGTTTTATCCCGTCGAATAACATGGACTCACCGCCGTACGCGCCGACCGACGATCCTGCGGACAGAACCGAGCCAGCCCTCGACGAGATCATCCCGAACGACCCGAATATCCCATACGATATGAAGGACGTGATCCGCCTTCTGGTCGATGACGGCGATTTCTACGAAGTCCACGAACACTGGGCAAGGAATATCCTGGTTGGATTCGCGCGGATGGCGGGCTATACGTTCGGCATTATCGCGAATCAGCCGAATCATCTCGCCGGATGTCTCGATATAAATTCGAGCACTAAAGGCGCGCGATTTGTGCGATTCTGCGACGCATTCAATATCCCGCTTCTTGTGCTTGAGGATATCCCCGGATTTCTTCCCGGCGTGAATCAGGAGCATGGCGGGATTATCCGTAACGGCGCGAAGCTGATCTATGCTTTTGCAGAGGCGACTGTGCCTAAGATGACCGTTATCACGAGGAAAGCGTACGGTGGGGCGTACTGCGCAATGAATTCCCGCCATATCAGGGCTGACGCGGTGTTCGCGTGGCCGTCCGCCGAGATCGCGGTCATGGGATCGCAGGGCGCGGTAAGTATTATTCGCAAGAAAGAAATCGATGAGGCGGAAAATCCGAATGAAAAACGCCAGGAGCTGATTCTGGATTACAACCGCCATTTCGCCACGCCGTATATCGCGGCATCGAAAGGGTATGTGGACCATGTAATCAAGCCGTCGGTAACGCGGCAGCATATTATAAAGACGTTCAATGTCATCAAAACAAAAAGGGACCATAATCCGCCCAAGAAGCACGGGAACATCCCGCTTTAATTCCGATTGTTCCCGGATTCTGATGCGCCTTTACCGGGGGCTGTTGAAAATACTTGAAATTTTTAAAAACCATGTAGGACAGGCTTTCCAGCCTGTTATTGAAACCATGATCATTAAAGGCAGGCAGCAACAGGCTGGAAAGCCTGTCCTACATAAATGATTTCCGGAATAATGATAAATGTCAGAGCGGAGCACAAATAGATCATCAAACGGCACGGCACAGATCCCGCGATCCGTGCGCGACGGTTCACTTGCTGCCGCAATCGGAGCCGCGCTGACGCTGGCTCTGGAATCTAACTCATGCATAAATCAAACATCGAATTCACCCGTCGAGGCGCCATGGACCGGAAGTTCGCGCATTCAGATGAATTACAAAAGGTCGGGTTTTCAAATTCAGGACACGTGGGGTAAACTTGCCGGATGGAAGGCGGCCCACGGTAAATGGAGGGCGCTTAAATGACATGGAATCCAAGCGTCAGGCAGGTTTCGATAGTGAAACCTTCCGGACAGGTTCAGATAAACCGGATAAAGGAAATGGAGCAGGCCGCATCAATTGCGGTCTCAATTGAACTTGCGCTTCAGGCGGAAGGTAAGGCAAATACCGAGAGCATCCACCGGATACAGCCGGGCTCCGCATGGGTTGTGATGGGTCGGCACAGCATGACAAACAGGTGGTTCATGTAAGAATTCAGGAACCGGGGACTTTAAAAATGCAGCGTTACCAGGTTTTAGTTAATGGAAATACATATAGTGTGACTGTCAAGAGCCTTGTCGGTAACACGGCGGTTGTCGATGTTGACGGGTGGGAGTTCCAGGTCGCTATCGCAGGCGATGATGGCGTGCGGGATTTCAGCCCTGTAATCGCCGCCGCGACAGGATCGGCGCTCGGAGTGCAAACTACCGCGACACCTACCCCGCTTCCGAAAAAATCGGAACCTCCCAAAAATGGAACCGCGAAAAAACGCGCAAGCGCGCTCGAACAACTCACCCCAAAAAAATCCGCAACGCAAATTGGTCCTACAGAAAGCGTCATCGCGGCCCATCTTCCCGGCCAGATAATGGAGATCATGGTCAAGGTCGGGGACACGATCGTGAAGGGCGATACTGTATGCAAGATGGAAGCGATGAAAATGCTGAATGAGGTCCTAGCCACTCGGGACGGCGTCGTCAAGGAAATTCTGGTGAAGGAACAGCAGAACGTTCTTGAAAACCAGCCGCTTATGATAATTGGATAATATTTTATCGTTCTAAGACCAATTCCACAAAACAAATGGTTTTTGAAAACACTTTTTTCGCAGGATTGTTTATGCCGCGGTTCAGATAAACAAAATCCGCTCAATCATGATTTTTCAAGTGGAATTGGTATTACCACCGGGTTAAGCACAACAAAATAAAAATCCGATTATGACTTCATAATCGGATATAAAATAAGCTGCCCCATATTTAGTACCAGGGGAAGTTTATGGATTATACCGCGCGATAAAGATATCGCTCTCTCCAACGGAAGTAACGATAGTCTGGGCCGACTCGCCAAGTCCGAATGTGGACGATCCTTCAAACACTCCTGTTATGACTGTCGAATCATCCGAAAGTGCCGTGATTCCAGAGCCTTCATCGAGGTATAGTCCTCCAGCGGATTTCGCCCAGCCGATTGTCCCGTCCGTGTTGTATCGTGCGATGAAAATATCGTAACCTCCAGCGGAATTCAGAACTGTCTGGTTCGGATCGCCCGGTCCGAATGTGGCCGATATATTATATCCTCCGGTCACTACAGTCGAATCGTCCGAAAGCGTGGTTATTCCATTGCCCCATTCATTGACAAATGATCCTTCGGCGCCTTTAACCCAGGCGAGTGTGCCGTCCAGGTTATAATGGGCGACGAAGATATTGAAACCTCCAACTGCATTCAGGGTTGTCTGGTTCGGCTCGCCCATTCCGAATACGGCCGATCCGGCATACCAACCTGTCACGACTGTCGTACTGTCCGAAAGCGTCGTGATTGCAGAACCATAATCATTTAATGGTCCTCCGGCGCTTTTCGCCCACGCTAGTGTGCCGTTCGCGTTGTATTGCGCGATGAAAATATCGGTGCCTCCAATGGAAGTCAGGACTGTCGCGTTCGGCTCACCCTGTCCGAATGTGGCTGAAATTCCATATGCTCCTGTCACGACTGTCGAATTGTCCGCAAGCGCCGTGACTTCATAGCTCAAATCCTGGTAATAACTTCCCCCGGCGCGTTTCGCCCAGGCGAGTGTGCCGTCCGAGTTGTAACGCGCGACGAAGATATCGGTCCCTCCGGAAGTAGCAGTCAGGACTGTCTGATGCGCCTCGCCCGGTCCGAACGTGGACGATCCGGAAAATCCTCCCGTTATGACTGCAGAATCGTCAGCAAGCGGTGCGATACCAAGGCTATAGTAAGAACCTCCTCCGGCGCGTTTCGCCCAGGCGAGTGTACCGTCCGGGTTATATCGCGCGACGAAGATATCGTATCCGGCGGCATTCAGGATTGTCTGGTTCGGTTCGCCCACGCGTTTCGCCCAGGCGAGTGTGCCGTCCTGTTTGTATCGCGCGATGAAGATATCGTAACCATCGGCGGCTGTCAGGATTGTCTGGTTCGGATCACCCGGTCCGAATGTGGCTGATCCGGTAAACCATCCTGTCACGACTGTCGAGTTGTCCGAAAGTGTCGTGATTCCATAGACCTTGTCAGTAGTACTTCCTCCGGCGCGTTTAGCCCACATAAGGATCCCTGATGTAGAAAAAATAACGATTTCCACAGGTTCATCCAGCGTGTCGGTTTCGCTTTCATCGTCGGTGACCCGAAGTTGGACTAAGTAAGTCCCCGGTGAAGTCCATGTGTGATCGACATTCTCGCCGGTTTCATCATAAGTTCCGTCATTATCCCAGTCCCACTCAAAAAGCTGGATGGTCCCGCCATCGGGATCGTTTGAACCCGATCCCGAAAAACTGACTGGAAGATTAACAATTTGCGGGTTTGGATCGGCTTCGGCGACAGCGATGGGATTTCGCGAGGTTATCTCCACACTGAGAGGCGTATCAAGAATGTCCGTCTGCGATTCATCATCCGTAATCCTGAGTTGAACTAAGTAAGGTCCTGGTGAAGTCCATGTGTAATCGATATTCTCGCCGGTTGCATCGTATGTGCCGTCGTTATTCAAGTCCCATTCGTA